>VBLD01000049.1 GCA_005879205.1 Deltaproteobacteria bacterium | reverse complement strand
TTCGCGATCCGCGAATCGACGTCGAACTTGATGGCGAGCGGCACCGGCGTGGCGGTCGCCGCGTCGGCACAGAAGACGCCGTCGGTCAGCGAGGGGGCGAGGACCGGCGACGCGGGGAGGCTCGCCCGATCGAGCGGCGCATTCAGGAAGAAGTAGATCGCGGTGGTCGTCCCGAAGCCGTCGAGCAGGTCGAGCGCGTCCTCGATCGAGCCCGTGTTCGTGGTGATCACCTGGGCGCCGAGCCCGATCGACGCGCCGCTCGAGAGCAGCGTGCCGTCGCCGTCGGCCGGCCGGCCCTGATCGAAGTAGAGGTCGTCTGGCCAGGGCAGCGAGCCGAAGACGCCGGGCGTGGCGTTCTCGGCGGGCAGGGTGAACTGCACGACCGGACCGGCGGCACGGGCGACGAGGGGGGAGAGAACGAGAGCCGAGGCCAAGAGCACGGGCAAGCGGCGCATCTGTCGATCCTCCTGGGCAGCGATCTGATCGCACAGGACGCCGGTGCCGGACAAGACGCGGCGCGAGATTTCGCTACTCGCAGGGCGTGCTGCCGATGCAGATGCCGTCGGCGAAGCCCGGGTTCACGCAGACGTACCCGAATGGATCGGTGCAGTCGGAGTCCTGCGTGCATAGCTTCCGGCAGGCGAGCCCGCCGTCGTCGACGCACACCTGGTCGGGACCGGAGCAACCGAACCCCGCGCACTGGCAGAGCCGCGCGCCACAGCCGGCAAAGGTGCAATACTGCCGGCAGACGCCGGCGCCCGAGCACGCCGCGTCGTCCGTGCACGCGGGGCCGACGCAGTAGCGCGTGTTGCCGCCGTTGTCGCGGCACGTGTAGCCGTCCGGGCAATCGGCGTCGCTCGCGCACGTGACGCCGGCATGACAGGTCGGCGACGGCGGATTGCACTCCGCCGGGTAGGCCGCGACGAGCGGGACCGCCAGCCGGTCGGCGCAGTCGGACTCGAACTCGGTGACGCAGCCGAGGCAGGCGACGAGGCCGGTGAGATCGTCGATCGGACCGCCGCACGCCGCCCCACCCGGCACCTGCACCGGCGGGCAATCGGGCGCGGCGCCGATCGACGCCGGCGTCAGGTCGTCGCCGCCGCCGCACCGGCCGTCGCCACCGCCGCACGCGGTGCAGATGGCAGCCGTCATCTTCGCCGCCGCCGCGGCGATCGCCCTCGTGGCTTTGCCGTCGCCGGGATCGGGGCACGGATTCTGATGCACGCCGCGCAGGCGTCCGTCCCAGCACGTGCGAAGCGCCTTCGATTTCGCGACGAGGAAACGCGCCGCTTCCTTGCCGATCGCGCGACGGCAGATCGCGATCGCTGGTGCCGCCGGCGCCGGACCGTCCGGCCCGAAGTCGAGGGCAATCAGCCGGCCCACCGCTGCGGCGCCGATGCACGTGAAGCAGACGGGGATGTCGGCGTCGCCGCCGACGGCGTTCGTGCAGGCGCCGTTCTGGAGGTTCGGACAGCTCCCGACGTCCCAGCCGAGCGCGGCGAGCGAGTCGTCGTCGGCCGTGGCGCACAGGCCGTCTGTCCCGCAGCACGCTCGCACCACACCCGCGCTCGCCTTCTCCGCGGCGCTCGCCAGACGGAGGGCCGTCGTCGGCTCGCTCCGGCAGTCGGTCGCGGGCGGCAGGCGTCCCGCGATCACCCGGTCCGCGCAGCGCTCGCGCGCCTTCATCACCGACTGGACGTAGCGCGCCGACTGCTTGGCGATCTCCCGCCGGCAGGCGAGCGGCTCGGCGCGCGCCGGATCGGCGGCGAGCGCGAGAGCGAGCAAGCCAGCCGCGATGTCGGGGCGTCGCATCGCCAAGCTCTTCAAGGTGAAGGACGGCCGGCCACCAGGGGGCTGCATGGTGACCGCCTGCTCGCCGAGCGGAGCGTTCATCCTAGAGTCCGCCGGCGAGTAGCGTCTCGAGATAGGAGGCGCTCTCCTGCTCGAGTCGGGCACAGTCGAGAAACACCTGGCGCATCTTCTCGCGCTCTGCATGATCCGCGAACGATCGCCACGTGGCCGCGCCCAGCCGCTCGGCCCCCGCCTGGATCGTTAGCTGCTCGGCAAGCGGCCGCCCCGCGAAGATGGCTCGGTTGATCTCCGGCAGATCGGGATTCGCCGCCAGCAGCCCCTGCTGAACGGACGCGGCATCGGGGTAGAGGGCCTCCACCTGGCGGGCGATCTCTTCTTCGCGGTCGGCGCAGGCGACCAGGTCGGATTGCCGATCACGGTCGGCCACCTGTTCCGCCCAGCCGCGATACCGCTCGGCGGCCATCCGTTCGGCGAGCGCGATGAGAAGCGGACGCTCCGCCACCGGGACTCGCTGCACCACGGCGCCGAGAATCGTCGCGACGTTGGGAAGCTCACCGGCCATCGCGCCTCCTTTGTCAGCCAACGGTTGACTACCGCTCACGCACCGCTTCACGCAGGGCCGCCCGGGCCAGGATGCGAGTCGAATCCAGCGTCGGAAGCGGCGAGTCGGCATCGGAGATGAGCAACGGGATCTCCGTACACCCGAGCACCACCGCGTCCGCCCCTCTCCGCTTCCCTTCCGCCACGACGCGCCCGAAGTACGACCGCGTGGACTCCTCGAACCGCCCGTACACGAGCTCGTCGAAGATGAACGCGTTGATCCGTTCGCGCTCCGCGGCCTCCGGGATCTCGCACTCGATGCCCTGCGAACCCAGCTTCGGCGGGTACACCGGCCCCTCCATCAGGTACCTCGTCCCGAGCAGGAGAACGCGACGGAACTCCCGTTGACTCGCCACCTTCGCCACCTCCTCGGCGATGTGCAGCCAGGGCAGCGGCGATCGGTCGCGGACGAGGTCGATGGCCTGGTGGGCGGTGTTGTCGGGACAGATCAGGAGGTCGGCGCCGGCGCCGCGCAGCTTCCCGGCCGACGCGAGGAGCATGTCCGCCACGCCTTGCCACCCGTCCCCGTCGACATGGCGCATGTAGTCCGCCAGCGGGTACGTGTGCATCGTCACCTCGGGGTGCGCGTGTCGACCGAGGAGGGACGCGCCCTCGAGACACACGGTCCGGTAGCAGAGTGCCGCGCCTTCGGCGCTGACTCCGACGATCCCGATGTGCCTGGCCACGTCAGGCCGCTCCGCTGAGCCTCTCTTCGAGGACCATCGCCTTCTCGGTGACGTATCGGTCCACCTCTCGAACCTTCAGCTCCGAGAAGGCTCCGTGCCCGCCGAACCCGAAGCCCTCGTGCACCTTGCGGATCAGGTCCCGGCCCCGAAAGAGCTCACCGTTCAGGACGAGCACCGCGTCCTCGGCAAAGGTGGCCACAATGCCGTCCAGATCGTGCGCATTCTCCGCATCGAGGTGCGCCTGGAGCGCACTGGATTGCGTCATGAGCCCTCCTCACGCGACGAGCGACCTTAGTCCCGCTCGTTCGTCGAGTCGAGGCGGCCTGCCCGCATTTCACGTTTCCTGCTCCGCGGCGTTGTACGAACGGCAGTCGCCTGTCAGTGGACGATCACGTCCGTCCGTTGCCAGACGGCGCCGACGGAATTTCGTAGCCTTCGAGCCCATGGAGCACACCCTGTCCGAGGCGGAGAGGTTTCTCGAACGTTTCAAGGAGTGCGACCCCATGTCGAGGCCGGGGTTGCTCGAAGCGAGTCTGCCGTCGTGATCCTCGATCCCGCACACTGCTACGAGGCCGTGCTCAGCCGCGACCGTCGCTTCGACGGCCGCTTCTTCGCCGGCGTGGTCACGACCGGCGTCTACTGCCGCCCCATCTGCCCCGTCCGGCCGGCGAAGCCGGAGAACGTCCGCTGGTTCGCGTGCGCGGCCGCGGCCGAGGCCGCCGGCTTCCGGCCCTGTCGCCGCTGCCGTCCCGAAACGGCTCCCGGCACGCCCGCATGGACCGGCACCGCGGCCGTCGTCTCGCGCGCGCTTCGCCTGATCGCCGCCGGCGCGCTGGACGACGGCGGCGTCGACGGACTCGCCGATCGGCTCGGCGTCGGCACCCGCCAGCTGCGGCGGCTCTTCGCGGAGCACCTCGGGGCGTCGCCCGCCCGGGTGGCGCGCGCGCGCCGCGTGCACTTCGCCCGCACGCTGATCGACGAGACGGACCTGCCGATGGCGGAGGTGGCGTTCGCCGCCGGATTCGGCAGCGTTCGGGAATTCAACCACGCGCTGCGGACCACGTGGCGGCGCTCGCCCTCGGAGCTCCGGCGGACGCGGGGCGCGCGCGGGCCGCTGGCCGACGGCGCCGATCTCGTGGTGCGTCTCCCGTACCGATCGCCCCTCGACTGGCCGGGTCTGCTCGGCTTCCTCGCGCCGCGCGCGACCCCCGGTGTCGAGACGGTTGCCGATGGCGTCTACCGGAGGACGATCGCGATCGGGGACGCGCCGGGCACCATCGAGGTGCGCGCCGCTTCGGGCGAGCCCCACCTGCTCATGCGCGTCCGGCTCCCACGCCCGGAGCGTTTGCTGCGGGTGGTGGAGCGGGCGCGGCGTCTCTTCGATCTCGATGCCGATCCGGCGCTGATCGCGACGCATCTCGCACGCAGCCGGGCGCTGGCACCGCTGATCGTCCGGCGCCCGGGTCTCCGGGTGCCCGGGGCGTGGGACGGCTTCGAGCTCGCGGTGCGCGCGATCCTCGGCCAGCAGGTGACGGTGCGCGGCGCCACCACGCTCGCCGGACGCCTGGTGGCCGAGTTCGGCACGCCGCTGCCGCGCGCAGAGGACGGACTCACGCATCGCTTTCCCGAGCCCGCGCGGCTCGCCGACGCCGATCTCGCGTCGATCGGACTGCCGCGCGCTCGCGCCGCGACCATCCGGGCGCTGGCGGCCGCGATCGCGTGCGGCGAGCTCACGCTCGATGGCTCGCGCGACCTCGGCGACGCCGTCTCTCGCCTCGTCGCCATCCCGGGCATCGGCACGTGGACCGCGCACTACGTCGCG
Source organism: Deltaproteobacteria bacterium (assembly GCA_005879205.1). Classification (GTDB taxonomy): domain Bacteria; phylum Desulfobacterota; class Binatia; order DP-6; family DP-6; genus DP-3. The sequence continues at coordinate 5,257 of VBLD01000049.1, read as the reverse complement.
ATGCGCGCCCTCGGCGAACCCGATGCGTTCCCGGCGGCCGACCTCGGGCTCCGCCGCGCGCTCGGCCACGGCGGGGCGCGGCTCGCGTCGGCGCGCGTCGCGGAGCTGGCGGAGGCCTGGCGGCCGTGGCGGGCCTACGCCGCGCTCCATCTCTGGACGGCGAGCAACGCGTCTTCCGTTTCATGATTGCTCGCGCAGCGGTCGCGCAACCGATTCGTCACACGATGGTCGTACTGCCCTAACGGACGAGGCGCCGCGACCAATGGCCGAGCATAGTTTTCCTGGACAGCACGCTGTCCGCGGTGATAGCGGCAATACAACCGATGCTCGCTGCCTACCGCCAGCGGACCCGGGATCCGTACAGGGACCAGATGTTGCGGCGCGTCATCGGCCGCACGCCGCTCGGCTTCGCGGTCTTCCTCGGCTGCGTCGCGCTCAGCACGCTCTTCGAGACGCTGCATTTTCCGGAGCGTCGCGGGTGGATGACGGCTTTCGCCACCACGTTCGTGGGCCTGGTCGTGCTCGCCCGGGGACTCCTTCGCCGACGGCCCGCGTGGACGGTGCCCGTCCTGCTCGGCTTCGTGAACGCGGTGGGCATCGCGCTCAATGCCTACCACGTGATCGTGGGTGCCTCGCTGGCCGCCTGCGTGTGGGTGCTGACCGGCCTCGTCGCCTCGGCGGCGGTGATCCTGCCGTGGGGAGCCCGCAACCAGGCACTCGCCTGCCTGGGCGCGCTGCTCTCCTACCCGCTGCATCTCGTGGCCGGAACCGCCGATCCCCTCACCTGGGGTGCCGGAGGCACCTACCTCGTCGTGGCCGCGTCGCTCAGCGTGTTCGGCGCGTCGCTCTTCGCGCGCTACCTCCGCGGCGAGCTCGAGCTCAGCGCGGCGCTCTCCGAGCGCGAGGCACGGCTGCGGAGCTACTTCGATCTGTCGCTGGTCGGCACGGCGATCCTGTCGCCCGACGGCACCTGCACCGAGGTGAACGACGAGCTCTGCCGGATGCTCTGCTACACGCGCGCCGAGCTTCTCGGCCTGCCCTGGCGCGCGCTCGTGCATCCCGGCGACCGGGCGGCCTTTGCCACCTTGCTGAGGCAGATGCTGTCGGGCAGTGCGGCCCCGGAACGTCGCGACGCGCGCTGGATGCGGAAGAACGGCGCGGCGATCTACGCGATCGTCTCCATGCGCGGTCTCCCGGGACCGCACGGCGGGATCGACCACGTCATGGTGCTCGTGCAGGACATCACCGAACGCAAGCTGGTAGAAGCCGAGCGCGAGCGGTACCTGCAGCGGGCCGAGGCGGCCCGCGAGCGCGCCGAGGAGGCCAGCCGCGCGAAGGACGAGTTCCTCGCCACCGTGTCGCACGAGCTGAGAACGCCGCTCACCCCGATCCTGGCGTGGTCGAGCATGCTCCGGACGGGAGAGATCGGAACCGAGAAGAGCACGGCGGCCCTCGCCGCCATCGAGCAGAGCGCGAGGGCGCAGGCCCAGCTGATCGACGACCTGCTCGACGTGTCCCGGATCGTCTCGGGAGAGTGGCGCTTGACGCTGCTCCCGGTCGACGTCGCGCCCGCGATCAAGGCCGCGGTGGGCGTCATGCAGCCGGCCGCGGATGCCAAGGGTATCAAGCTCGAGGTCTCGCTACCCGAGTCTCGCGTACCGGTCCTGGGCGACTCCGACCGCCTCCAGCAGGTGATCTCGAACCTGCTCTCGAACGCCGTGAAGTTCACGCCGCGAGGTGGGCAGGTGCAAGTGAGCCTCGAGCGCCTGGAGACGTGCGCGCGCCTCGTCGTCCGTGACACCGGCGAAGGCATCGACCCCGCTTTCCTGCCGCACGTCTTCGAACGGTTCCGGCAGGCCGACAGCTCCGCCACCCGCGGGCACGGCGGCCTCGGCCTCGGCCTGGCCATCGTGCGCACGCTGGTCGAGCTCCACGAGGGGACGGTCCACGCCGACAGCCTCGGCAAGGGCCTCGGCGCCGTCTTCACCGTCGAGCTTCCCCTGGCCGTGGAGGTCGAGTCGGCGATCGAGCGCGGCGCGCATCATCACACCGCCGCGGCGGGAAGGTCGCTCGGCGGGCTCCACGTGCTGGTGGTCGACGACGACCCGGGCTCGAACGCCGTCGTGAGCGCGGTGCTCGCGTCCCGCGGCGTCGAGGTCCGGACCGCCGGCTCGACGCCCGAGGCGCTGGAGATCGCGGGACGATGGGCGCCGGACGTCCTGGTGAGCGACATCGCCATGCCGGGCGAGGACGGCTATGCGCTGCTCGAGAAGCTCCGCGCACGGGAACGCGACCTCGGGCGCATCCCCGCGATCGCGCTCACCGCGTACGCCGGGACCGCCGAGCGAGTCCGCGTGCTCGCCGCTGGCTTCGAAGCGCACCTCGCCAAGCCGTTCGATCCGGCGGAGCTGACCGCGGCCGTCGAGGACGCGGCGAGCCGGGCACCGCGGCTCCTGTCCTAGGGCTGCTCGTCGCGAATCTGGACGAGCCCCCCGAGCGCGCCGACGTATGCCGTCCCGTCCGGCCCCAGGGTCACCGGCGCGAAGTTGTTGTTGAAGCCGAGTCCCGTGCCGGCGCGCCGCTTGTACACCGTCTGCCCGGTGCGGAAGTCGACCGCGGTGAAGTACCAGGCGTCGGTGTTGTTGGGCTCGGGATCCTTGGTGTACGTGTACACCAGGCCGGCCCCGAGCGAGACCTTCGAGACCGTCGACGGGACGCGCTCCCCGCTCGTCCATACCGTGCGGCAGCCGCCGGCCCCGAGGTCGATGCGCGTGATGCCCGGCTCGGTCGTGCCGCCGTTCTCGGTCACGGTCGGGCCGCTGTAGCCGTAGTTGTTCTCCACGACGAGCGACCGTGTGCCGACGCCGATCAGCGAGTTCTCGGTGGCGCCCATGCCGTCAGCGAACACGGGCTCGGTGCAGACGAGACGAGAGCCGCTCACCGCGGCCGCCCGCCGGTAGACGAGCACGTGCATCCGCGGGTCGGCGTTGTCGGTGATCGCGACCCAGCGGCAGCCCATCAACGTCGGCGTGGTGCCCGAGCCGAAGTTCACCTGTCCGGGCTTCAGGCGCGTGCCGCGGTCGTAGGTCTCGCGCCAGGTGACGAGCGGCACGCCACTCGCGCCGGCGTCGAAGCGGTAGAGCGCATGGTCGGAGACGATGAAGACGCCGCCCGTCTCGTCGACCGCGAACGAGTTGCCGATCGCCTCGCCGTCGAGCGCGAGGACGGCAAGCGCGCCGCTCGCCGGCTCGACCGTCCCGACCACGCCGTGCACGGTGACGAACCAGAGGAGCCCGTGCCAGTCGGGCAGCACCGAGACGATGCCGTCGCCCAGCGCGACGCCCGACGAGAGGTCGTAGGTCCGCACGAGGGTGAATCCCGGCCCGGCCAGGGACGCGCTCTCGCCGACGACCCAGATCTGGCGGTTGTTGGTGGGAATCACGGCGCGGTCGAGCTGATCGAGGTAGAAGTACCCGCCGCCCGAGAAGTCGCTGAAGACCGACGTTCCCGACGGCGAGCGCGGCGGGAGCGGCATCACCGCCTCGGTCTCGAGCGTCTGCGCGTCGATCAGGACCAGCTCCGGACCCTCCACGCCCACGCAGATCGTCACGATGCGGCCAGCGCTGTCGAACGTCACCGAGCCGCACTCCGCAGCCTGGAACGTCGAGCGTGCCTCCGGCGTCCGGCCGAGCGGTCCACTGCCGACGTAGGTGTCGGTCATGTAGGCGTCGTCGTGGACGTTGCTCCTGCCGTTCGGCGCCATGAACGGATGCTGCGGGATGCGCGGCGCCGGGATGCGCTGCGGCACCGCCGGAGAGCCGAGAAAAGCGGGCACGGAGTTCGCGTCGGGCCCCTCGGGGATCGGGACGGGCGGGACACCCGCCACCGCGGCCCACGCGAGGATCAGGACGCCGAGGATCCCTGCGACACGCGTCACGCCTCTCGGTATGCTTCGTGGGCCGCGAGGGCAATTCCCGCCGTCCCGTGATTGTGGAAGCCGGCGAGAGGTGACCCGCCCGGCGTCCAGTCCGCATCGAGACCCCCTTTGTCGAGCGGTCGACGGATACCAGGCCGGCCCGGCGGCGCAGTTTTTTTGGCCCCGATCTCAGCGAGCGCTCGGCGGCGTCTCGGCGTCCCAGGGGATGTAACGAACCCCGGGCAGCGGCTCCGGCGCGTGGAACTCGACGGCGGTCGTGCACCGCGACGTCAGCCGCCGGCGCCCGCCGCGCGTCACGACCTCCACCTCGCACGAGGCGACGTCGCTCTGCGCGACGTGGAGCTCGCGCCCGCCGGGGTCGCGGTAGACGTAGCCGACGAGGCTCTCGGGCGCGCACCAGGCACGCGCCGAGATCGTGTCCCGTCCTGCGCCGGCGCGCAGCTCGAGCGCCGTCGGACCGGAGACGGCGATCCGGTTCCTCAGCGTCTCGATGAGGCCGGTCAGCGCCACGTCGCCCTCGGCGCTCCGCCACACGACCGGCGTGAGCCACGGGCCGGAGATCGGGCCGAGGACCCTCCGGTCGAGACGCGCCGAGGCGGCTTCGAGGCGCGCGCTCGGGTCCTCGGCGAACGCGGGGCAGTAGAGCCACGCGAGCTCCTCCACGTGCCGCGTCCCCCAGATGTGGGTCTGCAGCCCCGGCGAGGCCTCGAGGCGCCGCGCAACGCCGTCGATGGTGATCGTGCCCGAGAACACGGTGTCCGCGTTCGGCCGCGACACGCGGACCGGGAGCGGCAGCTGGCGGAGCAGCCACGGCTCCGACTCGGCGGGACGCTCGGCCGGGATGAAGGCGAGGTCCCAGACGAGCCGCCGGCCGCCGCCCGCCACCGCACCCGCGACGTAGCCCTGCTCGAGCACGCACGACCCGATGCGGATGCCGAAGCGACCGGGCTGCCCGGCGTCGTACGCGGCGGCCGGATGGATCGCCTTCAGCGCGACCGCCGGCGCCGCCGGCCGCGCGTCGAACCAAGCCGCCCACACGATCGCGCGACTCACGCCCGGCGCGCTTCGGGCGGGCGCGAAGGTGGTGTAGCGCAGCCAGAGGGCGCTCTCGGTGGGCGGATGGAAGACGACGAGGAACCATATCTCGACGAAGCCGGCCTGGCCGCGCCACCGGGGCAGGTTCGCGCGCTCGCTCGCGGTCATCGTTCCCGACATGGTAGCGTCCCGCCCTCATGGGCGACAGGCAGGTCCCGGCCGACCTCGCAGCGCTCCCGAAGGCGGAGGTCCACATCCACCTCGAGGGGACCATCCGTCCCGCGA
>VBLD01000494.1:7178-8418 GCA_005879205.1 Deltaproteobacteria bacterium | reverse complement strand
CTGCCGCCCACCCGCTCGAACTCCCGCTCCTGCAGGACCCGCAGGAGCTTCACCTGCACCTCGGGCGACAGCTCACCGACCTCGTCCAGGAAGATCGTCCCCCCATGGGCGAGCTCGAAGCGACCGATGCGGCGCTCCGTCGCGCCGGTGAACGCTCCTTTCTCGTGCCCGAAGAGCTCGCTCTCCACGAGCCCCGCGGGCAGCGCCGCGCAGTTGACCTTCACGAGCGGGCGGCCCTTGCGCCCGCTCTGCGCATGAATCGCCCGGGCGATCAGCTCCTTGCCGGAGCCCGTCTCGCCGTAGATCAGCACCGAGGAGTCGGTGGCCGCCACCAGGCCCACCTGCTCGAGCACGCGTCGCAGCCGGGGGCTCGCGCCGACCATCTCCTCGAAGTTGTGGACGGACAGGATCTCCTCCCGCAGGTAGGTGTTCTGGCGCTGCAGCTCGTCCATCTGGCGCGCCGCGTTCTTGCGCTCCTCGAGGTCCCGGAAGATGACGGTGTAGAGGGGGCGCCCGCCCACCTCGCAGCGCGAGAGGGATGCCTCCTGGATGAAGACGCTGCCGTCGGCGCGACGGGCGGGGAGCGCGTCGGCCTCGCCGACGAAGATGAGTGCGTCCGGCTCGGTCTTGAAGCGCTCGATCGCGCGCCGCACGCGCTCCAGTCCCTGCGGCGTGGCGAATCGCTCGACCGACGTCCCGATCGCCTCGGCGGCGGGACAGCGGAGGATGCGCTCGGCGGCGGCGTTGAAGAGCTGGATGCGGAGGTCGTCGCCGTAGCTCACGATCCCGTCAGACGCCGACGCGATGATGTGCCGCAACCGCTCCTCGCCCGCGCGCAGCGCCGCATCGGCCTCGAGCCGCTCGATCTCGGCGCGCGCCCGCGCCGCGAAGATGCGCATCACGGCCAGCCCCCGCGTCCCATCCGGCATGGGCCTGTCGTCGAGGATGGCGAGGTGGCCGACCACCGTGCCGGCGGGATCGAGGAGCGGAACCCCACAGTAGCTGTGCACCCCCCACTCGACGAGCCCCCGGTCGGCGGGGAAGAGCTCCTGCAGATGCTCGGGGTGATGGGACATCTCCCCGTTCAACACCGCCGCGCAGGGGGTGCCGGCGACGGGGAACTCGAGGTTGTCGCGCAGGGCGCCGCGCCCCCAAAGGGCGAGCGTCCGGAACCGCTCGCGGTCCTGGGACAGCTCGGAGACGAAGGCGTACTGCACGCCGAGCGCCACCGCCAGGTGCT
>VBLD01000494.1:4283-6907 GCA_005879205.1 Deltaproteobacteria bacterium | reverse complement strand
CGTTGTCACCGTCGAAGGGGGTGACGTCGCCCTTGCCCGCGCCGAAGCACACGTCGTCGCCGGCGGGGTCGGCGAACCAGAAGCCCACGTGGTTGAGGTCGGCGCGCACGCGTTGCCCGTTCACGAGCGTGGAGGAGAACGCCTCCTCGACGATGAGCTTGAAGGTGTTCTCACCCCGTCCGTGCTCGTCGGTACTGAAGTCGCCGATGTACTCCGCCGCACCGAAGGGCTTGGCAGGGATCTCGAGCAGGAAGACGGTGAATTCCTGGTTGGGCGGCAGACCGCTCGCCTCGATCCGGAACTTGTCCCGTCCCTTCCGGTCCGTCTGCAGCTTGACCCGGACGTGCGCCTCGAGCTGCGGCAGGCATCGGGCGATGTCCGGGGTCGACGGCGCCAGGTCGAACGCCACCTCGTTCTCTCTCCCGTCGTGCTCGGAGGGCTTGCTCTCGTGGTCGTCGCCCTTGTGGTCGTCGCTCCCAGCGGACGCACTGCCGGCGCCGACCAGACCTCCGACCAGTGCGACCACGCAGATCAGCTTGAACACTACGCTTCGCATGGGCATTCCCCCTCTCTCTGGGTGGAGCGCGACGGCCTGTGCGCGAGCTCGTCGGCCCCTCGGGTACGGCGCTTCGATCACCGCCGGCTCGTCGTCCGCAGTCGGGCCCGCGCGCGCCATCGCAGCGGCTAGGTCGTTCTCCAGACTGAGCGGCCAGCGGAGCTCATGCTGTCCCTTGCGCTTCGACCCCCCCGGTTAGCCGGCATGACAGAGCACTCTCGAGCTGAATCGGCTTGACCCGAACCCCTCCGGAACCCTTCCCCCGGGGCCGAAGCTGGTCCGTGGGCTTTCACCTCGCAATCACGAAAAGAGGTTAAGACTTCTCCCAAAGACAGGGAGGCGAAGGTTATCGTACTTGCGAGGTTGGGATCCTCGCAAGAGGCCTCCGGGGCCCTCTGGCGGCAAACGGTCTGGGAGATGAGACGAGCACGCTGTCCCTCCTCTGCCTCTTCGACACGCCGCGGGCAACGATACCCTCAGGCTGACCGGCGACCTCCTGTTCCCGAGCCTCTCCTCAGGGCAGCCGCGGTGGTATCGGCTTCACCGCACACGCCGAGATCCGGCTCGGCGTTGATCAACTCGACGAGCCGCTCGCGCACGATGGGTTGCGGATCGACGAGCAATATGCACTTCTTTCCAGTGATTGGTACGATGTTACCCGCGTCTTACCAGCCGTCCCGCTCCCGGACAACGGCTTGAATGCGCCGGCAACCTTCCGCGCGATCGTGCGTGACAGCCGGCCTTGTCCCTTCGTGAAAGCGACCTCGGTGAGACCTGCGGGATGCCTGGCCGCGCTCCTCCNNNNGGTCTTCCTGCTGCTCGGCGTCGACGGGGCTCGCCGGGACACCCCTACGGTCGACGAGTTCGCCCACCTGCCGGCGGGCTGTGCGGCGCTGCGTCACGGGACCCTCGACCTCTACTCGACCACCCCCCCTCTCGCGCGGGTCTGGATCGCCGCACCGCTCTTCCTTCGCGACATCGCCGTGCCGCCACCCCCGGCGCTGCCGTTCACCGAGTGGGAGCCGTGGATCTACGGTTCGAGGTTTCTCGCCGCCAATCGCGAGAGCTATCTGCGCGATTTCTTCGCGGCGCGTCTCAGCGTGCTCGCGCTGGCTGTGGCTGGCGGCGTCATCCTGTACGCTTTGGCTTTCCGCCTCTACGGGGCCGCCGCCGCTGTCGGCGCGGTCTTCCTCTACACCTTCTGCCCGAACCTGCAGGCGCACGGCCGCCTCGCCACGGTGGACGCCGCCTTCACCACGGCGGCGCTGGCCACGTTCTTCTCGCTGGATCGCTACCGGAGGCGTCCTGGTCCGATGCGGCTGGTCGTGGTCGGGGCGATGCTCGGTCTGGCGCTGCTCACGAAGTTCACGGCCGTCCTCATGCTGCCCGTCCTCTTCCTCGTGCTCGTCGGGGTCGCGATCCCGGCGGGCACGGGAGCGATCACGCGGCCGCTCCGCCTCGCGGCCACAGGGGTCGGCCTGGCGTCGCTCCGCTTCGTCGCCCTCAGCTCGGTGGCGCTACTGGTCGTGAATGCCGGCTACCGGATGCACGGGACGATGGCACCGCTCGGGAGCTTCCACTGGCAGAGCGGGTTCGGCCGCGCCCTCGCGGGGCTCCTTCCCGAAACGCTCCCCGTACCGCTTCCCAGGGACTACATGGCGGGTTTCGACGCGCAGAAGCTCGTCACTGAACGCGGCGAGTTCGGCTGCTATTTCCGAGGCACCTGGTCGCCGAGATGTCCGCGCATCGCGGCGCTCGCCGTCCTCCTGCTGAAGTTGCCCGCGCCGACCCTGGCGCTCCTGCTCTGGACCGTCGCCAGTCTGCCACGCAGGCGAGGGTCGCTCCTCGATGAAGCCCTGTGCTGGCTTTTCCCGGTCGTCGTCCTGCTGGCGTTCAGTCTCTTCAGCGCGCTCGACGTGGCGATCCGCTACCTGCTTCCCATCCTCCCGTTCCTCTACCTGGCCAGCTCGCGCCTCCTCGCCGGCACGCGGTTGGTCTCCATTCAGGGCGGCATCCTGGCGGCATGCGGAGCGGCTCTCGTAGTCACCACGGCGCGCATCCACCCGCA
>VBLD01000494.1:519-4258 GCA_005879205.1 Deltaproteobacteria bacterium | reverse complement strand
CGGGCATCGTTGGTTAATCGATTCGAATCTCGACTGGGGCCAGGACCTCGCCGCCGTGCGGCCGTACATGGAGGCCCGGGGGCTGCCTTTCGTGTATCTCCTCTACTTCGGTCACGTGGAGCCCGAGATCTACGGCATCCGGTACGCCCTGCCGCCGACGCCACCGCGGCCGGGCACCTACGTGGTGAGCGTGAACTTCGTGAAGGGCCATGAGTACGTGGCGCCCGATCACTGGCGCACCGTCCGCGCTTACGGCGCCCCGGCCTGGCTCCGGGAGGCCGCCCCCGTCGATCGCATCGGCTACTCGCTCTGGGTATTCCGTGTTCCGTGAGCAGCAGTGAGCGGCCGCGGCAGGGAGACCTTCGAGGCCGCAGTCCTGGCCGCGGCCGTCTTCATCGTCTACGCGCTCGGCGCCTGCCCCACCATCTATGTGGGCGACAGCGGCGAGCTCGTCACGGCCGTCCACCTGCTCGGCATTCCGCACCCGACCGGCTACCCGCTCTACGTCCTGCTCGGTAAGCTCTGGACGGTCCTCCTTCCCGCCGGCTCGATCGCCTGGCGGATGAGCCTCTTCAGTGCGGCCTGTGCAGCGGCAGCGTGCGGTGTGCTCTACGCGCTCGCCCGCCGCGGGCCGCTCGATCCGCCGGCCGCGGCGCGGGTGGCAGCGCTGCTGGCCGCCTTCGCCCCGAGCTTCTGGGGCGAGGCGAACGTCCAGCGCGTCTACTCCTTGGAGGCGCTGTTCGTCGTCCTCGCCACGGCGGCCGCCTGGCGCTGGCACGAGCGGCGAGATGAACGAAGTCTCGCGGGGGCATTCTTCCTCTGCGGCCTCGGGGCGACGTGCCACGCCTTCCTTGTCGTGTATGCGGGCGCCCTCCTGATCTTCGCCGTGGTGACCGACCCGGCCTTGCTCCGGCGGCCGCGCCAGCTCGGCGCCGCGGGCGGCGTGTTTCTCGTCGGGCTCCTGCCATATCTCTATCTCCCGCTGCGCGCACGTACCCATCCGCGCCTCAATTGGGGCGATCCGGAGAGCTTCGGCGGTCTCCTCGCCGTCGTCACCCGGAGAGATTTCTGGCAGCGGGCGTGGCTCGAGCGGCCCGCCGACCTTCTCGTCATCGCGGGAGACTACCTCCGCAGCCTCGGGACGGAGCTCGCCTGGGCCGGGTCGGTGCTCGCGCTGATCGGCGTCCTCGCCGCGCGGCGACGGGGGTGGCCGGTCCTGCTACCCCTGCTCGTCATGGCGGGCAACCTGGCGGCGGTCGCGGCGCACGGCTCGCGGAGCGATATCTTCATCTGGCACCGCTACTACATTCCGTCCTACCTGATGGCGGCCCTGCTGGCCGGTTTCGGGTGCCAGATCGTCCTCGAGCGGCTGCCGGGCGTTCTCCGGCTACTGCCGCTGGCGATCCCGGCGTTCCTTCTCGTGCACGGCTGGCAGGGGTTCGACCGGAGCCGCTATCGGATCGCCGAGGACTTCAGCGCGGTCGTCCTGCGCTCGCTGCCGCCGGGCGCGCACCTGATCGCCACCGACGACAACATCCTCTTCGTCCTCATGTACCTCCACCTGGTCGAGGGCCGGCGCCCCGACGTCGACCTGATCCTCCAGGGCGTCGGCGGTGCAGACCTGCCACCGCTGCGGTTCAACCCCGATGTGGAGCCGCTCTTTTTCACCCATCACCCGAACTGGAATCTCCCGACGCTCGAGATCCTGCCGCTCGGAGTGGTGTTCCGTGCGCTGCGGGCGGGGCAGCCGCCCCCGTCTCCGGTGATCCCTGCCCTCGAGCTCGACGGCGAGCACGATCCCCGGGTCCCCAAGGACTACCTGACCCAGAACCTGATCGGGCACTTCCACTATATGCTCGGGGAGACCTTCGCGGACCGGGACTGGCTGCGGGCGCGGAAGGAATTTGCCGCCGCTGCCGCGGCCTCACCCGACAATGACGTACTGTTCTACAACCTCGGCCTGATCTTCCGCGGCAACGGCCTGCTCGCGGATGCGCGCGTCGCCTTCGAGCGGTCGCAGGCGATCAATCCGCGGCCCCTCGTCAGCCTCTCGCGGTCGTTCGCCGCCGAGCGGCTGACGGAGCTCGCGGCCGAGGAGAAGAGGATCGCCACACTCGAGGAGGCACTGGCCGAACGGGCAGGGGTCGGCGGGACCGGCGAGCCGCGCACGGCCGCCGACCATCGTCGCCTGGCGTCGCTCCTGGAGGCGTCGGACGAGACGACGGCGGCGCGCGGCCACCGGCTGCGGGCCCTCGAGCTGGAGGCCGGTCCGTGACGCTCGCGCGCGCTCGACTGTCCCGGACAGAGATCCTCGCCGCGTGCGCGCTCTTCGTCGCCCTGGCATCGGCACACCTCGTCGCGCTCGCCCGCTCGCCGCTCCTCGACCACCTGACCCTCGACCTGAAGACGTACGACGCGTGGGCGAGGCGCATCCTCGCGGGCGACCTCCTTGGAAAAAGGGTCTTCTACCAGGATCCGCTCTACCCATACCTCGTTGCAGTCGTGTACCGCATCCTCGGTGCGAGCGTCGTCCGCCTCCTCGCGGTCCAGATCGCCGTCACCGCCGTGACTCTGGCTGCAACCGCGCGGCTCGCCGAGAGGGTCTTCTCGACGACGGTGGCGCGCGTCGCCCTCTGGGCCTCGGCGCTTTATGGTCCCGCGATCTACTACGCCGCCAAGCCGGAGAAGGCCGCCTTCGCCGCGGCGTTCGTCGTCCTCGCCTTCACCGTCGTCGTGAAGGCGCACCGCGCGGAACGCGCCGCAACGTGGGCCGCCGCCGGCGCGCTCTTCGGCCTCGGCTCGCTCCTACGTGGGAACCTCGTGATCGTCGCCGTCGCGGTCGTCGCGCTCATCCTCTTCTGGCGACGGTTCGCTGCCGAGCGGCGTCTCGCGAGCGCGGCGGCCTTCCTCGCCGGATTCTTCGTGGTCCTGGCCCCCGTCCTCCTCCGCAACCGGATCGTGGGGGACGACTGGGTGTTCACGACGTCGCAGGCAGGCGCGAACTGGTTCATCGGGAACAACGCGGGCAACCCGGACGGCACGTACGCCGTGCCGTACTTCGTCCGCCCGAGCCCCGACTATGAAGAGATCGACTTCCGGCGGGAGGCCGAGCGGCGGTCGGGGCGGCCGCTGCGGCCGTCCGAGGTCTCGCGTTTCTGGGTTTCCGAGGTGCTTCGCTGGGCCGTCCGCGAGCCGGGACGATTCCTGAAGCTCCAGGGGATCAAGGCGCTCGCGTTCCTCGATTGCTACGAATACCCCGACAACTGGCGTTCTCGCCCGTCCTGCGTCTCCCGCTCCTCTCTTGGCCCCTTCTCGTCTCGTTCGGCGCGCTCGGCACCGTGCGCGCCCTCCGCGCCCCGCGCGACCCGGACCGCGCCGCGCTGGCGCTCCTCGTCCTCGTCTACGCGCTCTCCGTCGTGGCGTTCTTCGTCTTCTCGCGCTACCGGCATCCCATCGCCTTCCCGCTCGTGGTCCTGGCGGCGTTCGGCGCCGCCTCCCTTTCGACCTCGATCCGCGAGCGAGGACTCCTCGCCGCGGCGCCCGGCACGCTCGTCGTCGCCGGGACGCTCGCCCTCTCGCTCGGCGCGCGCCAGCACGACGAGGCGCTCGATCGCTCGCAACGCTTCTACAACCTGGCGGCGTCGCTGGTGCGGGAGGATCGGTACGCCGAGGGAACCGAGATGGCGCGGCGGGCCCTCGCTCTCGATCCGAAGAGCGCGCTCGCGCATCTGGCGCTGGC
>VBLD01000494.1:0-426 GCA_005879205.1 Deltaproteobacteria bacterium | reverse complement strand
GGACGGGAAGCTACGCCGCCGCGGCCGGCCTCGCCACCGCCTGGCTCCGGGAGCGCGAGTCGTACGCCCTTCGCCAGGCCCTCGTCGACATAGCACGCCGCGAGAGACTCCTCGGCGAGGAGCGGCAGCTCCTCGGCGAGCTGCTCGCGCGCTATCCGGAGGACCGGTGGGGACGCGAGCGGCTTCTCGAGCTCGACGTGCACGGGGCGCGGTGGGGCGCCGTCCTCGAGGCCGCCGAACGCCTTCGGCGGGAGGAACCCGGCGAGCGGCGGTGGGCGGCCGTCCTCACGTTCGCCTATCGCGCCGCCGGCAACGACGAGGCGGCTGCACGCGCCGCGACGGCGGCGGGTCTCCCGTGGCCCCTTCCTGCCGGCGCGCGGCTCCAGGATCCGCTCGCGACGCCCGGAAAGGCGAGCGAGGAGCGCT
>VBLD01000493.1 GCA_005879205.1 Deltaproteobacteria bacterium | reverse complement strand
ACTCGCTTTCTACACCATCACGGGAAGGGGGTGTAGTCCGCGCCGGAAGCCCCGCGCGCGGTAGGGAATCCTCCAGGGGGCGCGGCGCCCCGCCCAGCTGATCGGGACATCGCTAAAGTGTCTGCAGGATTCGGCCGAGAAACGCTGTTGGCGGCCCGCACGCTGCGGCTGATCTGCGCCCGCGGGCGGACTCGGAAGGAGAATGACACTGGACAGCACGTCCCACGAGAGCATGGCAAGGTCGAGCCGAGCCCCGACCCGGCGGTGGGGTCTGCCCCTCGCCATCCTCCTCGGCGCGGCCGTCCAGGTTGGGAACGCTTCCCAGGCGCTCGGCGCGATCGCGTTCGTCAAGAACGTCGGCGTGAACGCGATCGGCACCACGTCGACGTCGATCTCCATCACCGTCCCCGCCGGAGGCGTGGCCTTCGGTCACACCGTGCTCGTCAGCCTCGCGATGGATCCGGCAGCGGGGACCGTCTCCTGCGTGGACACGAAGGGAAATTCGTACAGCGCGGTCGTGGACTTCGCGAACGGGTCGGGCACGACCGGCGTCCGCACCGTCATCTTCGCGGCTCGCATCGTCACCGCGCTGTCGGCGGGAAACACCATCACCGTTTCCTACCCCTCCGTCGATGCCAGCGCGGTCAGTATCAACGAGTTCTCGGGACTCGGATTCGTGGACCGCACGGCGTCTGCCGGCGGCAACAACGGTACACCGTCCTCCGGCTCGACGGCCGTCACCTCGCAGGCGAACGAGCTGCTCCTGGGCTCGATCGGTGTCGAGACGAAAAAGAACGATCCGTTCGCTGCCGGAGCCGGTTACACCGGGCTGCCCAATACCGGAACCGGCAAGTCGGGCAGTCCGAGCTCGAACGTGTCGATCGACCCCGAATACCGGATCGTCGCCGCGACCGGCAGCTATGTCGCCGACGGCACGACCGTCTTCGCACGATGGGCCGCGACCATCGCGACCTTCAGAGCCGCCACCTGCGGCAACGGCGTCGTCGAGGCCACCGAGGCGTGCGA
>VBLD01000492.1 GCA_005879205.1 Deltaproteobacteria bacterium | reverse complement strand
CTGCAACGGCGTCAGCAACAACTGCCCCGCCGACGGCCTCGTCGCCGGCGGCATCACGTGTCGCGCGGCCGCCGGCGTGTGCGACGTCGCGGAGACCTGCACCGGATCGAGCACCACGTGCCCGAACGACGCCAAGAGCACGGCCGTCTGCCGGGCCTCGGCCGGCATCTGCGACGTGGCGGAGAGCTGCGACGGCGTCAGCGACACCTGTCCGGCCGACGGCTTCATCGCCGCCGGCACCACGTGTCGCGCCGCGGCCGGCGTCTGCGACGTCGCGGAGAAGTGTACCGGGTCGAGCGCGAGCTGTCCCGCGGACGCGAAGAGCACCGCCGTGTGCCGGGCGGCGGCCGGCCTCTGCGACGTGGCGGAGACCTGCGACGGCGTCGCCAACACCTGCCCCGCCGACGACTTCGCCACCGCCGGCACCACGTGCCGGGCAGCCGCTGGCGTCTGCGACGTCGCGGAGATCTGCACCGGGTCGAGCACCACGTGCCCGAACGACGCCAAGAGCACGGCGGTCTGCCGGGCCTCGGCCGGCCCCTGCGACGTGGCGGAGAGCTGCAACGGCGTCAGCAACACCTGTCCCTCCGACGGCTTCGTCGCCGGCGGCACCACGTGTCGCGCGGCCGCCGGCGTCTGCGACGTTGCGGAGTCCTGCACGGGGTCGACCGGGCCTCGGCCGGCGTCTGCGACGTGGCGGAGAGCTGCAACGGTGTCAGCAACAGCTGTCCCCCCGACGGCTTCGTTGCCGGCGGCACCACGTGTCGTGCGGCCGCAGGCGTCTGCGACCTTGCGGAGACGTGCACCGGGTCGAGCGCCACGTGCCCGAACGACGCCAAGAGCACGGCTGTGTGCCGCGCCTCCGCCGGCGTCTGCGACGTGGCGGAGAGCTGCGACGGCGTCGGCGACAGCTGTCCCCCTGATAGCGTTGCCCCCGCCGGCACCACCTGCCGTCTCGCGGCCGGCGTCTGCGACCTCGAGGAAGATTGCGACGGCTCGGCGGTCAACTGCCCCGCCGACGCCAAGAGCACCGCCACATGCCGGCCCGCTACGGGCGTCTGCGACGTCGACGAGGTCTGCGACGGCGTCGCCAACGACTGCCCGCACGATGACGTCGCCGCGGCCGGGACCCCCTGCCGTCTCGCGGCCGGCGTGTGTGACCTGGAGGAGGACTGCGACGGCTCGCGGGTCGACTGCCCCGCCGACGTCAAGAGCACCGCCGTCTGCCGGCCCGCCGCCGGCGCCTGCGACGTCGACGAGATCTGCGACGGTGTGGCCAACGATTGCCCCGCCGATGACGTCGCTCCCGGCGGGACCCCCTGCCGTCTCGGGGCCGGCGTCTGCGACCTCGAGGACTTCTGCGACGGCATCGCCAACGATTGCCCCGCCGATGACGTCGCTCCCGGCGGGACCCCCTGCCGTCTCGGGGCCGGCGTCTGCGACCTCGAGGAGGACTGCGACGGCGCGAGCGTCGACTGCCCCGCCGACGCCAAGAGCACCGCCGTCTGCCGGCCCGCGGCCGGCGTCTGCGACGTCGACGAGATGTGCGACGGCGTCGCCGACGCTTGTCCCGCCGATGACGTCGCCCCCGCCGGCATGCCCTGCCGCCTCGCGGCCGGCGCGTGCGACCTCGAGGAGGATTGTGACGGCGCGAGCGTCGACTGCCCCGCCGACGCCAAGAGCACTGCCGTCTGCCGGGCCGCGGCCGGCGTCTGCGACCTCGAGGATGACTGCGACGGCGCGAGCGTCGACTGCCCCCCAGACGCGAAGAGCACCGCCGTCTGCCGGCCCGCCGCCGGTCTCTGCGACGTCGGGGAGGTCTGCGACGGCTTCGCGGACGATTGTCCCGCCGATGACATCGCCGCCGCCGGCACCCCGTGCCGCGCCGCGGCCGGCGTCTGCGACCTCGAGGAGGACTGCGACGGCGCGAGCGTCAACTGCCCCGCCGACGCCAAGAGCACCGACGTCTGCCGGCCCGCCGCCGGGGACTGCGACCTCGACGAGGTGTGCGACGGCGTCGCCAACGCGTGCCCCCCCGATGCGTTCCTGCCCGGCGGGACCGTGTGCCGCGACGCCGTGGACGAGTGCGACATCGCCGAGACGTGCAGCGGCGCGAACGCGAACTGCCCCCAGGACACCGGCCGGCCGGACAGCGATCACGATGGCATCTGCGACGCGCTCGACGACTGCCCGAACGCGTCGGACGGGACGCAGGCGGACAGCGACGGCGACGGCATCGGCGACGCCTGCGACCCCTGCACGAACA
>VBLD01000045.1 GCA_005879205.1 Deltaproteobacteria bacterium | reverse complement strand
CGGCGGGAGACGTCGGTCGCGGCGAGGGTCGCGCCCACGCTGGCGAGCTGGGCCCGGAGGAAGCCCTCGGCGTTGCCGGCGAGCACGGCCTCGCCGCCGTCGAAGAGGAGCTGGATCTGCGGCGGTCGGCCGCCCACGGCGGTGCGGCGGAGCGCCCGGTCGAAGTCGGGCGGGATGACGATCGCGACGCTCGCCCGGCCCGACACGAGCGCCCGCTCGACCTCGGCGCGCGTGCGGACGGGTCGCGGGTCGAACGTGCCCGTGGCCGCGAGCTCGGCCACGATACGGCGGCTCGCCGCGCTGCCGTCCGCGTCGAGGACGGCGAGGGAGAGGTGCTTGACGGAGGTCGACAGCACGAAGCCGAAGATCAGGAGCGCGCCGAGCGGCACGGCGATCAGGATCGTCGCCGTGAACGGATCGCGGAGCGTCGCGCGGACCTCGCGGCGAATGAGCGTCCGCAGGCGTCGCCAGCTCATGCCGATGCTCCGGAGGCGGCGAGCACGCGCCGGAAGACGTCGGTCATCGGGGGCTGCTCGATCGTGAGCCGTGCTCCCCCTGCCACGAGCCGGTCGAGGGCGGCGAGCAGCGGCGGATCGAGGGCGGGCGCGCGGAGCGCGAGTCCGTCGGCGGTCTCGGTGAGCTCGCTGGCGGCCGGGCGCAGGGTCGCTGCCGCGGCTTCTCGCCCGCCGGGGGGCAGCACGACCGCGATCCGATAGCCCCCGGAGTAGCGCCGGCGGAGCGCCTCGGGCTCCTCGTTGGCGATCAGGCGTCCGGCGTCGATGAAGGCCGCCCAGTCGCAGTACTCCACCTCCTCCAGGAAGTGCGTGGTGACGAAGACCGTGACGCCCGCGGCCGCCTCGTCCTGGATGAGCTCCCAGAACAGCCCGCGGCTGCGCACGTCGACGCCCGCGGTGGGCTCGTCGAGGAAGAGCACGCGGGGGCGGTGGAGCGTGGCGAGCGCGAGTCCGGCGCGCTGGCGGATGCCGGCGGGAAGGTCCTCGGGCTTCTCCGTCTCGGCTTCGCCGAGCGCGAAACGCTCGCGGAGCGCGCCCCAGCGCTGTTCGAGCTCGGCGCCGGCGAGCCCGTACAGGCCGGCGTAGAACTCGACGTTCTCGCGCAGCGTGAGGCCCTGGTAGAGGCTCACCTTCTGCCCCATGTAGCCGATGTGGTCGCGCACCCGGCGCGGCCGGCGGATGACGTCGACCCCGTCCACCTCCACGGTGCCCGCCGTCGGTCTGAGCAGCCCGATCAGCATGCGGATCGTCGTGCTCTTGCCCGACCCGTTGGCGCCGAGGAAGGCGAAGATGGTGCCCGGCATCACCTCGATCGAGAGGTCGCTGACGGCCGTGAAGTCACCGAAGCGCTTGGTGAGACCGCGTGTGCGGATGATGGGCTCGGCCATGCGACCCGCTCAGCCGCTCGACAGCGCGAGCAGCGTGGATTCCATGTCCGTGGGCAGGGGCTCGGCAAGGCGCACGGCTCCGCCCGGCAGCGCGGCGAGGTCGCGGAGCACCCGCTCGGGCTCGGGCGCGCGCGTGCGCATCACCTCGAGGCGTGCGTAGCGACCGGTGGCGCGGGCGGCCTGCACGTAGGGGAGGGTGCGCGCCGCGCGCGCGATGGCCCGCGCGTCGTCCCCCCAGGCGCGGTAGAGCGCGACCGGGACGGCCGCGCGCAGCTCCTCCGGAGTCCCCATCGCTCGCACGCGGCCCGCGTCGAGGTAGACCAGCCGGTCGCAGCGGGCCGCCTCGTCGAGATAGCTCGTGCTGAGCACGACCAGCGCCTCGTCCCGGGCGCGCTGGAGCATCGTCCAGATCTCGGCGCGCGCCAGCACGTCCACGCCCGCCGTCGGCTCGTCGAGGACGAGGAGCGCAGGCTCCGGGAGCAGCGCGTTGGCGACCGCGAGCTTCTGCTTCATCCCGCCCGACAGCTTGCCGGCGGGACGGTCGGCGAAGCGGGCGAGCCCGGTGCGCTCGAGAAGGTCGGTCTGGCGCCGCGCGCGCTCGGCCTCGGGCAGGCGATGCAGGCGCGCGGTGAAGCGCAGATTCTCCTCGACGGTGAGATCGCGATGCAGGCTGAAGGCCTGCGGGACGTAGCCGATGCGCGCCTTCAGCTCGGTCACGTCGCCGCGCAGATCCGTGCCGAGAACCGTCGCCTCCGCGGCCTCGATCACGAGGAGACCCGCGAGGGCGCGGAGAAAGGTCGTCTTCCCGGCACCGTCGGGGCCGACGACGCCGAGGATCTGCCGCACGTCGACGGTGAGGTCGATGCCGGCGAGCGCGCGCCGGCGCCCGTAGCGCTTCTCGAGCCCGCGGAGCCGGATGAGCGGCGCGCTCATCGATCGACTCATCGATCGACTCATCTGGGCCCCGCGCCGTCCATGACCAGGTAGACGTTGCCCTCGGTCCCCGGCTGCAGGCGCTCGACGTCCCGGAGAACGCGCACCTTGGCGCGGTAGACTTGACCCAGGCGGTCGCTCCGCGTCTCGATCTTCTCCGGCGTGAAGGTGGCCTTGTCGGCGACGAACTCGACCTCGCCCGGCAGCCGCCGTCCCGGCTCGCTGTCGAGCTCGATCTCGACCCGCCGGCCGACCCGGAAGCCGCCGACCTCGGGGACCGGCACGTAGACCTGCACGTACTTGTCGGCGGGATCGAGGACCGAGACGATCGCCGCTCCCGGCTGCGCCAGCTCGCCCGGCCAGATGAACTGCGTCTGCACCACGGTCGGCACCGCCGGCGCCCGGATCGTGTACTTCGCCTCCGTCACGCGGAGCTCGTCGAGCTGCGCGAGGGTGAGCTCCCGCTTGGCGCGCAGCGAGGCGAGCTCCTGCTTGGCGAGCGTGATCATCCGTTCCTCGGCCTCCGTGCGGGCGAGCATCTCGTGCGCCCGATCGACGCCGCTGCGGGCCTCGTCGCGTGCCGCGCGCCGGTCGTCGAGCGTCTGCGCCGGGCTGATGCCGGTTTTGACGAGCGCCTCCTCGCGCGTGTAGGTGCGGTCGGCGAGCCGCGATCCCGCCTCCGCCTGCTGGAGCTCCGCGCGCCGCGCGCTCACGTCGCGCTGCCAGGTGGCCTGGACGAGCGTGATGCGCTCCTCCTGGGTGCGGATGTCGGCGTCGAGGACGTCGAGCTCGTGCTGCTTGGAGGCGATGCGGGCCTGGATGTCCTGCTCGTCGAGGTGCGCCACGACGGCGTTCGCCGGCACGGCGGCCCCCTCGGGATACGCGAGATCGAGGACGCGGCCCGTCACCTCGCTGCGCAGCACGCGCTCCTCGCCCTCGACGAAGCCGGTGTAGTAGCCGGGCCCGCCCTGGCGGCGGGCGAACCACACGGCCGCCGCGGCCGCGACCACGAGCGCCACGAGGACGAGCACGGCCCGGCGGCTCATGCGCTGCGCCTCGCGCGGCGTGGCGCGGCGGCGAGGTGCTCCATGCCGCCCAGCGAGAACTCCGCGACGTGGTCGGCGAGCTCGCGCCCGAAACCGCGCGGATAGGCCGGCTCGCCGAGCATGAGCAGCATCGCGGGCATCACGGAGCGGTAGAAGTACGCCTGCGCGGCGACGCTGATCGCGCAGCGCTCGACCGTCTTGCGGCCGAGGCCGGGCACGAGCTGGGCGACGATCTCCTCCATCTCGCGCATGACCGGCCGGATGAACTCGTCGACGATGACGGGCAGCGCCTCGCTCGGATCACACATCTCGCGCTGCATGAGCGTGCCGTGCAGGCCGGGCGGCGGGCCGAGCAGCATCTCGAGCATGACCTTCACCCGGGCGCGCAGCAGCTCCACGAGCTCGCGGCGGCCGAGCCGGGCGAGCTCGCCCGGCGAGCGCGTGGCGCCGCGCGCCGCGAGGATCGCGCGGATCTCGGCGAACTGGGCGCGCAGGACCGCGAGGTAGAGGGCCTTCTTCGAGCCGTAATGGTAGTGGCCGGCGGCCAGGTTGACCTTGGCGCGCGCGGCGATGTCGCGGATCTTGGTGCCGTGGAAGCCGCGCTCGGCGAAGAGGGCGGCGGCGGCGCTGAGGAGGCGGTCCTTGGTGGCGCGCGCGCTGGCAGGGGTCACGAACAGACGTTTAAAACAAGTGTTCGACCCACGCAAGCCGGTCGTTCACGCCGCCGCGGCGGCCGCGCCCGGCGATCGTGCAGGCGCGCAGCACGCCCAAGCGGCGCAACGCGCGACGCGCACCGTGTGTGTCGAGCGCCGGGGCGACTGCTGCGCGACGGTCCATGCGGCGTGCTGGCGGACCCATGCAAAGCTCAGAGCCTCGCGCGCAGTACCCCCCTTGGTACACGCGTTGCTCGCCCACGAGAGATGGACGAGGCGATGGACGAGGAGATGCCGCAGCGGTCGCGTAGACCCTTCGTCCCGTTCCGCCATCTCGTCCTCGGCGTGCTCGGGCTCGCCCTGGCACTGCTCGGGCGTCAGGAAGGCAAGGCCCAGGCTCCGCCGACCGAGACGCTCGTGTTCCCCGCGGTGGCCGACACCTACGTCGACGCCACCCTTCCCACGACGAACTTCAACACCGACGGTCACCTGAAGGCCGACGCCTCGCCCGAACGCGTCAGCTACCTGCGCTTCACCGTCGCCGGGCTGAACCGGCGCCCCGTCGTGCAGGCGCGTGTCCGGCTCCAGGTGAACAGCACGCTCGCCGACAGCGGCGGCACGATCCACCGCATCACCGACACCGGCTGGGACGAAGCCACGCTCACGTACGAGACCCGGCCACCCGTCGACGGGCCCGGTCTCTCGACGCTCGGTCCCGTCGCCACGGGCAACGTCGTCGAGTTCGACCTCGCCACCGCCATCACCACTGACGGCACCTGTACCTTCGCGATCGACAGCGCCTCGCCGAACGGCGCCAGCTACAAATCGGCGGCCTCGGTGGTCGGGCAGAAGCCGATCCTGCTCGTCACGGTCGCCGCGGGGCCCGCGCCGAGCGTGCGGATCGTGCAGCCGCCCGACGCCGCCGGCTTCTTCGTCGGCGACCCGATCACGCTCCAGGGGACGGCGACCGACATGGCCGGCGACGACCTCTCCGGCTCGCTGTCGTGGCGCTCCGACCTCCAGGGAGACCTCGGCGTCGGCGCCGCGGTCAGCGCGACGCTGGTCCAGGGCGACCACATCATCGTCGCGGCGGTGACGGACCGCTTCGGGCTCACGGCCGAGGCGCGCATCCACCTGAGCGTCACCCCGCGGCCGCCGGCGAACACCCAACCGCTGGTGGCGATCACGGCGCCGCTGGCCGGCCGAGCGTACACGGCCGGCCTTCCGATCCAGTTTTCCGGCGGCGCGAACGATCTCGAGGACGGGGTGCTGACGGCCCGTCTCGTGTGGACCTCTGACCGCGACGGGACGCTCGGTGCGGGTGCGGGCTTCACCCGGACCCTCAGCGCCGGCATGCACCGCATCACCGCCACCGTGACGGATGGCGGCGGGCTCGACGGGTCGGCCGAGGCGCTGATCACGGTGGAAGCGCCGACCATCCTGCAACTCGTCCCGGGCGCGGACGCATACGTCGACTCCTCCTCGCCGTCCGCCAACTTCGGTGGCGGCTCGATCCTGAGCGTCGACGCCCGGCGCACGGCCTACCTGCGCTTCACGGTGAGCGGCATCGGCGCGCGGCAGGTCGTGCAGGCGACGCTCCGCCTGCAGGCCGACGCCTCCCCGGCCGCGGCGAGCCCCGTCGGCGGCACGCTGCACACGATCAGCAACGGGACCTGGGGCGAACGGACGGTCACGTTCAAGACCAGGCCCGCGGTGGACGGTCCTGCGTTCGGCAGCGTCGGGGCGGTCAAGCCGGGGCAGATCGTCGAGTTCGACCTGACGGGTGGCGTCACCGCCGACGGCATCTACAACCTGGCGCTGGTCGGCTCCTCCACCGACAACGCCGACTATCGCTCGCGCGAGACGCCGACCCCGCCGAAGCTGGTGCTGGCGCTCTCGGGGAACGCGCCGGTGGTCGCCATCACGGCGCCGCCGAACCAGGCGGTCTTTCCGCTCGGCGCCGCGATCGGTTTCACCGCCGTCGCCACCGACGTCGAGGACGGCGACCTGAGCGCCGGTCTTCAGTGGACGTCCAGCCTCGACGGTCCCCTCGGTACGGGCGCGCGCGTCTCAGCATCGTCGCTGCGGGTCGGTATCCACACGATCACCGCTTCGGCGACCGACTCCAACGGCCATCCGGGCGAAGGCCACGTGACGGTGCGCGTGCGCGGGCCGAACGCGCCGCCGGCGGTCACGATCACGGCGCCGGCCGCCGGCGCCTCCGTGCTCGCCGGCACGCCGGTCACGCTCGGCGCCACGGCCACCGATGACTTCGACCCGGACCCGAGCGGCCGCATCCACTGGTCGTCGAGCCTGGACGGCGACCTCGGCATCGGCGCGACGCGCACCGTCGTCCTGCGCCACGAAGGCGTCCACGTCCTCGGCGCTGCGGTCACCGATTCCAACGGCGCCACCGGCACGGCGAGCGTCGAGTTCACCGTGAATCCGACGCCGCCCATCGTGACGATCACTGCCCCCGCCGCGGGAACGAGCGTCTTCCAGGGGACGCCTCTGGTGTTCGTGGGGACGGCGGCCGACGTCACCGACGGCGCTCTCTCGAGCGCGCTTCGCTGGACGTCGAGCCTGGACGGCGACCTCGGCACCGGCGCGAGCATCACCGCGGGC
>VBLD01000044.1 GCA_005879205.1 Deltaproteobacteria bacterium | reverse complement strand
CGGCGCCGCGCTCCTGGCCGGCAGGCCCATCGTCCTCACCGCCACGGCGACGGACGTCGAGGACGGCGACCTCGCGGCACGTGTGCGATGGACCTCGAGCCTCGCGGGCGCGCTCGGAAGCGGCGGTACGCTGACCGTGCCGGCGCTGGCGACGGGTACCCACGTGCTCACCGCCACGGTCACCGACCGGGACGGTGCGGCAGCCAGCGCCAGCGTCCGCGTCACCGTGAGCCCCGCCGCGCTGACCTTCCTCGCCGTCGCCGACACC
>VBLD01000491.1:2364-2792 GCA_005879205.1 Deltaproteobacteria bacterium | reverse complement strand
CTCGACCGCTTCATCGCCGCGAGCGCCGACTGGAAGGAGCGCACGGCCCCCGAGCGGATCGCGGTGCTCGACCCCGCGGGCACCCGGGCGCTGGCCCGGGCGCTGCTCGCCGATCTCGCGGCGCGCACGGAGGCCGACGCGACGAGTGCCGGCCGCCTCGCCGTGCTGCGCAAGAAGACGCAGGTGGCGGAGGCCGCCTCGTACCGGATGGAGGTGCGGCTCGGCGTCGTCCTTCGCATGCGCGCGATTCTCACCGCGGTTGCAGGCCGCGTCTACCTGGCGACGCGCGGCACGCCGGAGGAGCGCGCGGCATACGAGGCGCTCGTGCGCTGCCAGGACCTCGGTCTGGGCCCGGGGGAAGGTCCGTTGCCGCTCACCACCGCCGCCGTTGCCGAGCCGTTCCCTCCCTACGAGGACGACGTCCGGCT
>VBLD01000491.1:504-2297 GCA_005879205.1 Deltaproteobacteria bacterium | reverse complement strand
GCGCGACGCTCGTGGAATCGGTCTACCCCGACTCGCCGGCGGAGACTGCCGGATTGCAGGTCGGCGACGTCATCCTCGGCCCCCCGGGGGCGCCGTTCAAGGAGAATCAGCAGATCCGCGAGTGGACCATGCTGTCGAAGATCGACGCGCCGGCGCCGCTCGTCGTGCTGCGCGGCGATCGGCAGATGCGCGTGACGCTCGCTCCGAAGCCGTACCCGCTCCAGTGGACGACGGTGGCCGGGCCGCCCAAGGTCGACGCGCCGGCGCCGGCAGTCACCCTGACGGCGTACCGCGGCAGCGTGCCGCCCCAGCTCGCCGACGGCACGTCGCACCTCCTCTTCTTCTGGGCGACGTACTGCGGCCCCTGCAAGGCATCGCTGCCGGAGGTGCTCGCCTTCGAGCGCGAGCGGCACACGCAGGTGATCGCCGTGACCGACGAGCTGCGCGATCAGCTCGACACGTTCTTCAAGAAGTTCGAGAAGCCGTTCCCGGAGACGGTGGCGATGGACGAGTACCGCAAGGCCTTCCTCGCCTACGGCGTGAGTGGGACGCCGACGTTCGTGCTGCTCGACGGCGCCGGCAGGGTCCGGAGCTACGCCACCGGCTACACGCCGGAGAAGGGGCTCGGCGTGGCGGGGTGGTCGTGGACCAAGCCGGCGCCGGCGGGCGGGTAAAGCAATAGACGACAAACGCGCGCGTCCACTGGTGGCGGACCCCGCGCGCGCCCGAGAAGCCTCGCCGGAATCGAGCCTTGGGGGACCATTCCTGGCGGCTCACGCGTCCTTGGCGAGTATCTGGACTCGAGTCCAATAATATGTTTAGACTCGGGTCCAATGTTACCCCGACGCGAGCAGAACCGGAACGAGCAGCGCCTGCGCATCGTCGAGGCGGCACGGCGGCTGTTCGCGCGCGGCAGCGTCGACGAGGTGACCATGGCCGAGGTGGCAGCCGACGCGGGCGTCGCCCGCGCCACCGTCTTCAACCACTTCGGCTCGAAGCGCGCCCTGATGGAGGCGATCACCGAGGACGTCATCGCGCACTACCAGGGCATGCTGCGGAACGCGCTCGCCGACACCGCCACCTCCACGCCCGTGCTCGTGCGCGCGCTGTTCGAGCAGATGGGAGCCGGGATCGAGGAGGACCAGCGCTTCTATCGCGGCGTCTTCCGCGAGATCGCGAAGATCCGGCTCGGCCTCGACGAAGGAGGGCTCGGCGAGCAGGCCGGCAGGGCGGCGCTCGAGCTGCTCGTGAAGCTCCTCGCCCGCGGCCAGGAGCGGGGAGATCTCAGCCGGGCTCTGCGCGTCGAAGACCTCGCCTCGGCGTTCGACAGCCTGGTCAACGGCACGATCACGCACTGGCTCTACGGCGATGCCGCCGAGCGGCTCACGGAACGGATGAAGCGCGCGGCCGACGTGTTCCTCGGGGCGGCGGCGGTCGGTCCCGCGGCGGGCCGCTCGGCCCGGCGACCGGCACTCGCCCCGCGACGACCACGAAGGCGTGCATGAACTTCCAGGAGGGAGGCCCCATGGCTACACCCGAACGCGAGCTCGCCCCCGACGCCCCGACTGCTCCCACGCCCGCCGTGCCGACCGGGCTGCCCCCCGGCCCGGCGACGTGGCCACCCCTCCAGATGCTGCGCTACGCGCGGCGGCCCTATGGATCCATCGAGGACAACGCGCGCCAGTTCGGAAGCTGCTGGACCGTCCGCGCCCCGGGGCAACCGCCCATCGCCAGCTTCAGCGACCCCGAGGCCATCAAAACGATCTTCACCGCCGATGCCGACGAGGTGCACG
>VBLD01000491.1:0-480 GCA_005879205.1 Deltaproteobacteria bacterium | reverse complement strand
AGGCGCCGATCCTCGGCCCGATCCTCGGCCGGAAGTCGGTGCTCGTGCTCGATGGCGCCCGCCATCGGCGCGAGCGCCGTCTGCTCATGCCGCCCTTCCACGGCGAGCGCATGCACCTCTACGGCCTGACGATGCGCGAGATCACCGACCGGGTCATCGACCGCTGGACGCTCGGCCGCCCCTTCCCGGTCCACCGTGAGATGCAGGCGATCACGCTCGACATCATCCTGCGCGCGGTCTTCGGGCTCGACGAGGGCGCCCAGCTGGGTCGCCTGCGCGACACGCTGCTCCGCGCCTTGAAGCTCTTCGAGGGCGCGGCCGCTGCCTTCCTCGCCATTCCGGCGCTGCAGGTGGAGCTCGGAGGCCTGACGCCGTGGGGCCGCTTCGTGCGCCACCGGCGCGAGGTCGACGGCGTGCTCCGCGCCGAGATCGCGCGGCGGCGGGCGGACGGGACCGCCGGGCGCACCGATGTGCTCTCCA
>VBLD01000043.1:1733-8662 GCA_005879205.1 Deltaproteobacteria bacterium | reverse complement strand
CTCCGTCGCTCACGGACCACTTGCGTCCGCTGCCGCCTGCCGGCTCGCACGTCGCCGCCCACATGGGGGCGCGGAGTATACGTCCAGCCGCTCCGCCGAGACAACGATGCCGGGAACGGGCGCTGACCCAGGAAAGCCGGCAAGAGCGGTGCCATCCTTCCTTGCTCCCCGATCGTCAGCTCAAGCACATCGCCAGGGACCTGGCTTTCATCGACGAGCTGCGCCCCGCGCACGAGAGCTGTGTGAGCCCCAGCCCTCACCCATCCTCTCGCCGCCCCGTCGGCCGCAGCGATCGCTCCCCGCGGGCGTGGAAAGCCGCGGGCTGATGCCAACGAGGCGGCTGCTTCGCGGAGTTCGCGTGACCCTCTGCGCGCCTACGGCGCCAGGCACGGATTGCCGCCGCAGACGTCGACCACGGCCCCGTTGGCCTTCAGGAACTCGGACTTCTGCTGCCGTGCCGTTGCCTGACTGCGCGGCTTCGAGTGCGGATCGCTGCCCGCCGTCGGAGGCGTGTTCGTCGTGGGCGGCGGCGGCACGCCGCTGTCCCACACCACCATCGCCGAGCCGTCGAACGGGAAGCTCGGGATCGCCGGGATGCCGAAGTACGGATGCACGTCGGTGTGGCGCCCCGGCGCGAGGGCGGGCTGGTAGATCGAGAGCCCGAGCGTCCGCGCCTCCACCTCGGTGGCGACGTTCGCCACCTGGTGATCGCCGAAGGCCTCGTGCATGAGGATCTTGTGCGGCGGCGTGTTCGGCAGCGGGTCGCTCGTGATGTGGTGCGCGTAGCCGTTCGGGTCCGAGCGGTCCCACAGCATCTGGATCAGCGTGAACAGGAGCGGCCGCTCGAGCTCGTTCGGGTAGGCGGGGTAGAGGACCTGAGAATACGTGGCGAAGTCGACGCTGCGCGTGAGGAGCGTCGAGTAGTTCATCGCGGGAACGCCGAGGACCCCGCGCGTGATGTCCTGCGCAACGGCCATGAGCGTGCCGCCGGCGATCCCGCCCTGGCTGTTGCCGTCGTAGAAGACGTGGCTGGTGTCGATGACCGGATTGCCGAAGGCATCCTGGAAGGCGGCGTTCGAGACGAACCCCTGCGGGTGGATCATCAGGCGCGCGAGGAAGAGCTGGTCCAGCATGGACTGCTGCAGGCGGTCGGTGAGGGTCGGGAAGTTGGAGAGGTCGACGAGAATGGTGGCGGCGTTCGGGACGTCCTCCGTGGCCATGCCGATCCAGTCGGTGGCGCAGAGGACGAAGTCGTGCTCGTTCCCCATCGACTCGACGTTGCCCGCGTTCACCTCGCTGTTGCTGCCGAAGAGGCCGTGCCCGTAAATCGAGGCGCGGCCTGGGGCGGCCGTCGCGATGGCGCTCGCGAGCGCCGCGCGGGGGATGTTGCAGATGAAGGACGCCTGCTGCGGCGTCGGCTGGTGGAGCGGGAGGCCGTCGGGCCCGAGCACGAAGCGCGCGCCGGGGCTCGGCGAGCTGACGTAGCGCTCGACGAGGAACGTCCCCGTGACGCGGCGGAAGATCTTGTCGTCGACCCCGGCGCCTCCACCGTCGTCGATCTGCGAGACGACGAAGGTCGGCGCCGCGGCGCCGAGCCGGGCGAAGCCGTCGTCGCGGACGAAGAGGAGGCGCTCGGAGATGTTCCGCCGGCTCGCCACGGTGAAGTCCCAGGCGAGATAGAGGTCGCTACGGCCGACGCCGGCGGCCGCCAGCGTCGCGAAGAGGTCTTCCATGTGCGGGCGCCGCGCCTCGGTGGCCGGGTCCGTGGTGATGGTGCCGTCGCGGTACGCGACGAAGACGGGATTTGGCGGGATCAAGGCGCCGCCTGAATCTTTCATCCGGCGGAGCGCGACGATGTACCGCGTGTTTTCGACGAGATTCACCGCGGGGCGGATGATGACCGCGCGGGTGCCCTCGCTGCTCGCGTTGGAGTCGATCTCCGCCCAGAAGAGGTGGTGAGCGAGCGTCGACGTGTTCACCAGGACGATCGGCGCGTCCGCATCGAGCGAGCGCTCGACGTCGGTGATCGGTGCGGCGCCGGTGACCCCGAGGTCGACGCCCGGCACGCGGAGCACCATGCTGGCTCCCGGGCTGAAGCCGTCGTTCAGGTTGTAGTCGGTCGGGTCGATCGGCTTCTGGGACGCGTTGCGCGGCATGCCGGCCAGCGCGAGGTGCACGCGGCGGCCCGTGTCGGTGGTCGGATCGGTGACGGTGAAGTAGTCGTTCGGGAACGGGTGCAGGCAGACGCTCGGATCGAGGAAGTCGCAGGGGCAGGTGCAATCCGCGCCGCACGGGTCCTGGCCGCACGCCGATCCGGGCGGGTCGCACTGCTCCCCGGGGCCGATGGTGCCGTCGCCGCAGATGGCGGGTGGTCCGATCGTCGTGGTCGTGGTGGAGGTGGTGGTCGTCGTGGTCGTCGGCACCGTGCTGGTGGTCGTCGTCGTGCCCAGGCAGGACGCGGGCGGCGGCGCGTTCTTGGCCGTGAAGCGGCCGGGCTGGTCGCGCACGATGGTGCCGCCGAAGAGGGCGCAATAGCGGAGCGTGCCGCTCGTGAAGATCACCGCGATGCTTCCCTGCGACGGCTCGTCGAGCGTGATGCCGGTGGCGCGCGCGCCCACCCGCACGGTCGCGTGGTCCTTGACGAGCGCCATCTTCACCGTCGAGGGCCCGCCGGGCGCGCTCGGATTCCGGAACTTGTAGGCGGTCCCGGCCGCGTTCACCGACCAGTTCGAGGCGGGCAGATCGAACGCCGCCGACTCGCCGGAGGCGGCGCGCAGCGCGAGCGTCGCCCCGACGACGGTCGGGTCGTCGGGGCCGCCGCGCGTGGGAGCGACGATCGCGGTCGAGCGCGCGACGAAGAGCGTCCGTTGACTGCCCGACGCGGCCGCCCGCATGGTGAGCATCCGTCCCGGCAGCAGCTGCTCGACGGCGCGGACGCGGCATGGCAGCGATGCGACGAGGGCGATGATGGAGATCGTAGTTGCACTCTTCATTTGGCTCCCCCCCTGCGTCGGCCGGCGCGAGACGCCCCGAGACGGGAGGTTCGCGTAGCGCCTCGACCCGATGTCCGCAAGGCACGACAAGAAGGGAGAACGACCGATGGCAGCAGGGGAGCCCGAGCTCAGCTGCGGCACTGCCTCCGCACGTCGAGGGCTCTGGCAGATTGCTACACGGTTTCTAGCGCCTCCGGGTCAGGGGCTGCCCTCCGACGGGCGAGGCCCTCGAAGGAGGATAGCCGAATGGAGCAGTCGGCCGTGAGCAAAGTCGTCAAGAGGGCAGCGGTGCTGGCGGTGGTCGCTGGACTGAGCGTGACTGCCGCTCCGATCAAGGCGCAGACACCGCAGCGTCCCATCGGCGATATCGAGGTGTTCGCGACCTTGCCTTACCCCGGGCACCCGGGTGGCCTCGTCGTGACCGGACGCACTCTGTACGTCAACACCTCTAACGCAGACTTCGACCGACCCTTCGACCCGAGCGACGAGATCTGGGCGTTCCGCCTCGACACCGGCGAGCCTCTCCGACGCGTGCCCAACCCGATCCAGGTGGTCCGAGCCGCGTCGGTGCAGACCATGGGTCTCTTGGGGATGGCCCTCGATGCCCAGGGTCGGCTCTACGCGGCCGACATGAACGGCAGGGTCGTCCGCGTCGATCCTCGCACGGGTGCGCAAGAGGTCTACGCCACCATCCCGACCAGCACCGACACCTCATTCACCGACATGCCCGGGTTCGTTGCCTTCGGGGGCGACGGCAGCCTCTACGTGGGCGACTGGGCGGCCCCGGTAATCTGGCGGGTGCCGCCCGGTGGGGGCCAGGCAGAGCCGTGGTTCGGCGATCCGCGGCTCGCTGGAACCTGGGGCGCCAACGTCGCCGGGATCGCGGTCGACCCCAGCGGTGAGGACCTGTACATCGCGGCCGGCACCCAGGAAGGGCAGATCGCGATCTACCGGCTCCCGCTCGCCCACCCCGATGCCGCCCACCTCCAGGAATTCCACCGGTACACGGACTTCGTCGTCCAGCCATGTTCCCCTGATCCCGACCTCGCGCTGATCGGTTGCGCCCTCATGCCCGCGTTTGGGGGCGGCGGGATCGCTTTCGGCGCTTCCGGCAGGCTCTACGTGGCCCTGTTCGCCAAGCAACAGCTCTCGATACTCGACTCCGACGGCACCGAAGCACTCAGGTTCCCGAGCCCCGAGGAGAACGCCGCGCAAGAGATCCCAATCAACGGCCCCTTCGGGCTGGCCTTCGATGGGCGCGGATCCCTTCTCGTGGCCAACACGGGCGACCCGACCTTCGGCAAGGGACCCGGCGGGACCGACCCCCCGGGCGGTCTGGCGACTTCCGACACGTGGGTGGTCTTCGACGTCTTCGTCAACGACACCGCCGGCCCACTCGTGCGGCCGCTCATCCCGTGAGCCGGTACGAGCAGGAGGCGGATTTTCGCCATGCGAGGATTTCCTCGGCGGAGCGGCAAGGTAGTAGCCGGCCGGCGGGGAATCAACGTCGTTACCGGTGCCCGGGCTGGACGACCCGTGCGCCGCGGGCCGGCTGTCGACGGTCGCCCGCGCTCGCCCCGTGGGCCTGCACGCCCAGCCTCGTCGCGTCGGCCACCTGCGCGACGGCATCGTCGAGCGCCTCCCCCATCGCCTTCGCCATCGACGCGGGATCGCCGTCCTCGATGCCGACCCGCGCGTCGAAGGTCCGTGCGAGGAGGCGGCCGCGCACGGGATCCTCCAGCGCGACGGAAAGCGCGACATCGGCCGCGTGTGTCGGCGCCAGCACGTCATCGAATGCCAGCACATCGACGCGGAGCGCGACGGCCCGGACGTCATTCGTCAGCCGCAATCCCGGGGTTGCGCGCAGGCGTGCCCGGAGCGCGCGCTCCACGTAGTGCTCGGGGAGGTCTATCCACCGTCGTTGCTCGTAGAGGCCGTACTCCACTTCGGAGACGCGCCACACGATGCGCTCGCGGAGGAACGGTTCGCTCCGGACCCCGCGGAGGCGGATCGCGATCCTGCCGGTGGCCGAAGGGTCGACGTCGTCCTCGGGCGTCGCATCGAGGATCGCCGAGGCCGGCCGGAAAAAGCGCGGTGCATCGGGGTTGCGAAGAAGACAACCTCCGACGACCGCGAGCGCTGGCAGGAGCCACGTGTGGCGGGTCATCTGCGTCTTGCGGGGGATGCCCCGTCACCCTGCCGACCGCGCAGGAGCACGCTCGGATCTCGCTCCAGGGAATCCGCCAGCGAGCGCACCGACTCGAGCGCCTCGCGCAGCGCCACCAGGCTCGCCTGAAGCTCCTCTTGCGCATCGCTCACGCCGGCCGCTGCCTGCCCGACGGACACCGCCGTGTCCCGGAACGACGCCGCCGTGGCGCCGAGCTGCGCTTCGTCCAGGGCCCGGTCGACACGCGTCGCCACCGAGCGAAGCTCCTGCAGCGCGCGGTTGAAGGACCCGTCCTCGGCGCCCAGATCCGCCGCGAAACGGTCGATCGACGCGAGGGTCTTCTTCACGTCGGCCAGCGTGTCCTTCGCGCGATCTGCCAGCACCGGCAGGCGGTTCAGGATGTCGATGGCCGCCTCCTCCGCGCTCTTCAAGGTCGACGGCGCCGAGGGCACGTAGTTCCACGGCGGCTCGAACGGCAGGCGCGGGGGCGGGAAGCGCTCGGGGTCGAAGAAATCCGTCTGGATGAAGCGGACCCCCGTGATGCCGGCCGAGGCGAGCTGCACGCGCAAGCGGGGATCGATGAACTCCTCGCCGGATCTCGGTGCGCGCGTCCTGAGCCCGAGGCGAACCAGCGCGTCGACGTAGATGTCCGAGGTGATCTGGACGTGACGGTGATCGGGGCCGATCGTGATGTCGGCGACGGTCCCGACGGTGACGCCCCGGAACTTGACCGGCGAGCCGACGTCGAGGCCCTGCACCGACTCGTCGAAGTAGCTAACCGCCGGGAACGACTCGCGCTGGAACCGTCGCGCGCCGAGCCAGAAGAGGGAGCCGACTGTCGCGCCGACGCCGACCAGGACGAAGAGCCCGAGCTTCCAGTGGTTGGTGGCGGTGGTCGCCATCTCACGCGGCCCGTGCCCGGGGATTGAAGAACGCGCGGACCTGCGGATCGACGCTCCCGTCGCGGAGCGTCGCGGGCTCTCCGCGCGCGATGATCCCGCGTGCCCGGCCGTCCAGCATGATGCAGTGCCTGACGATCGCGAAGATGCTCCGGAGCTCGTGCGTGACGATGACCGTCGTCATGCCGAGGCTGACGTTCAGGGTCGCGATGAGGTCGTCGAGCTCCGCGGAGGTGACCGGATCGAGGCCGGCCGAGGGCTCGTCGAGACCGATCAACGCGCGCAGCAAGGTCGACTTCCCGCTGCCGCTCCCGCCCAGGATGGCGAAGACGTCGCCGCGGGCGACCGTGAAGTCGAGGTTCTCGAGCACCACGCGGTCGCCGTAGCCGAGCGCCACGCGCTCGACCTCGATCACGGGCGGGTCAGCGGCCGAAGGCATTGAACAGCACCGTGAAGATGGCGTCGACGACGACGATCGCGAAGAGGCTCGTGACGACCGCCGAGGTCGTCGCGCGGCCCACGCCCTCGGCGCCGCCGCGGGCAGCGAGGCCGCGCTGGCACGCGATGAGCGCGATGCCGACCCCGAAGAAGACGGTCTTCAGACACCCCGAGAAGACGTCCCAGAGTCCCACCGCCTTCTGCGTCTCGATGAGGTACGCGTTGGCGGTGATGTCGAGCCCGAGCATCGCGACGAGGAGCCCGCCGGCGATGCCTATCACGTCCGCCAGGATCGCGAGCAGGGGCAGCACGAGCACGAGGGTCACGACGCGCGGGAAGACCAGGAAGCCGTAGGGATCGAGGCCGAGCGTCCGGAGGGCATCGATCTCCTCGGAGACCCGCATCGTCCCGAGCTCGGCCGAGAACGCCGCG
>VBLD01000043.1:349-1712 GCA_005879205.1 Deltaproteobacteria bacterium | reverse complement strand
CCCGCGTCACCGAGAGTCCCACCAGGTCGGCCACGAAGATGTTGGCGCCGAACTGCCTGAGCTGCACGGCGGCCTGGAACGCCGTCACGAGGCCGACCAGGAAGTTGATGACGAGGACGATCGGCAGACTGTCGGCCCCGGCCCGCTCCATGAGCCGCGGCACGTCGCGCCAGTTGACGGAGAGCGGTGTGCGCGCCGCCCGTGCTCCGGCCACCATGAGGTCGCCGATGAAGTCGAGGCCGTGGCCTTCGCTCAGCATCGAGAGGACCCTGCGGCCGATCTCGTCGAGGATGCCGATCCGGGCCGGCGGTGGTTGCAGGCTCGGTCGCGGCGGGTGCGACCCGTAGAGCTCGAGCATGGCGCGGACGCCGCCGTGCGCGCCGACGATCTCCGCCTCGGCGCCGGCCGCGACCACCTCGTCGCGAAGCTCGAGCAGGAGCGCGGTGGCGGCGCCGTCGAGCGTGTCGACCGCCGTCAGGTCGAATGCCAGGTGCGCGGCCGGCGGACGAGCCAGATGCCGCACGCTCTGCCACGAGGCGAAGCATTGTCGGAAGCGCAGCTGGCCCGCGAACCGCAGCTCGGTCCGGCCGTCCTGCAGGGCGACCCGCTCGACGTGGAACCCGGGATCGTGAGCCTCGGTCACGGGCGGGGAAGTATCGGTGCGGCGCGCGATCCGGTCAATGGACCGTGAGAACGACTCGGAACCGTGCCTTGCCGCTCATCATGAGCTCGTAGGCGTCGGGGGCACGCTCCAATGGAAAGACCTCATTCATGGGCCGCACCCCGGTGAGGGCGCTGAAGGCGAGCGTATCCTGCGAGTCGATGGACGTGCCGGACGGCCATCCCGCGATCGACCGGCGCCCGCCGATGAGCAGGAGTGCCGGCACCTCGAGCGGCTCGGGAGCCGCACCGAGGACGATCAACCTCCCGTTGAGGGCGAGACCGCCGATGACGGCGGTCATCGCCTTGCCGCTCGTCACGGTTGCGAGGACGACTCTGGCGCCTCCCAGCTTGACGAGCTCCGCTGCCGGGTCCTGCGCCTGGCTGTCGATGTACTCCGAGGCGCCGAGCTTCCTGGCGAGCGGTCCCTTGTCCCGCCCGCGGGCGATGGCCACGGTCCGGAAGCCCATCTTCGCGGCGAACTGAATGCCCAGATGGCCGAGCCCGCCGATGCCGAGCACGGCCACCGTGTCGCCGGGCCGCGCGCCGCTGTTCCGGAGCGCGTTGAAGGTGGTGATCCCGGCACACATCAGCGGTGCCGCCTCGACGGCCGAAAGCCCTTCGGGCATCCGTGCCAGGGCGGCGGCGGGAACGACCACGTAGTCGGCGTATCCACCGTCGAACGTGATGCCCGGGACCTGGC
>VBLD01000043.1:0-314 GCA_005879205.1 Deltaproteobacteria bacterium | reverse complement strand
CGACTCCGACCCGCTGGCCCGGCGTCCATCCGGCGACGCGCGAGCCGACTGCGTCGACGGTGCCAGCGATCTCGTGCCCGGGGACGCGCGGATACTGGATGCCGGGCCAGAGTCCGAGCTTGGTGAAGGAGTCACTGTGACAGATGCCGCACGCCTCGACCTTGACGCGCACGGATCCGGGACCGGGCTCGGGGATCTCGCGCTCGACGAGCTCGAGGGCGGCATTCGGGCGAGCGACCTGCACGACACGCATCTTCGACATGATTCCTCCGATCGCTCCTCCTAGTCGTACATCTTCGGCGCCCGTTGCAACG
>VBLD01000490.1:458-3947 GCA_005879205.1 Deltaproteobacteria bacterium | reverse complement strand
GCGATCGGCACGATCGTCGGCGCCAAGCACGACGCCAAGTACTACGTCATGAAGGCGGGCGGCCAGACGGTCTACGAGGCACGCGACTACATGTACACCCGCCTCGACAAGAAGTCCGGCGACTTCGTCGAGGCCGAGCAGAAGCCCGGCGCTGTCACCACGACCACCCCGGGGAATCCCGCGCCCCCACCATCCGCCGACGAGGGCGAAGGCGAAGGCGAAGAGGACGAGTAGCGAAAGAACGGACTTGCTCGCGCCGACGCTCCGTGCCAGGCGGGGGCATGCGACGCTTTCGCCTCCTCCAGGTCGACGTCTTCACGCGGGTGCCGCTGGCGGGAAATCCCGTCGCCGTCATCCTCGACGCCGGGCGTCTCCGCGCGGACGAGATGCAGGCGATCGCGCGGGAGACGAACCTCTCCGAGACGACCTTCGTGCTGCCGCCCACCACCGCCGGCACGGATTATCGCGTGCGCATCTTCACGCCGCGGCACGAGGTGCCGTTCGCCGGCCACCCGACCATCGGCACGGTGGCCGCCCTGATCGCGTCGGAGCAGCTCCCGCGTCCCGCGACGGCGACGCGCGTGCATCAGGAGTGCGGCGTCGGCATCGTCGACGTCACGGTGACGCCGGAGGCGGGCGGCCTCTCCTTCTCGATCGCGATGCCGTCGCCGGCGTGGCGGGCCGCGCGGGTCAGTCGCGAGCATTGCGCGCGCACGCTCGGCTGCGCGCCGGCGGCTCTCGCCCCACTGCCATTGGAGGTCGCGTCGACGGGCCTGCCGTGGCTCGTCGTGGCGCTCGACGGGCTCGCAACGATACGCATGCTCCGACCGGATTTCGCGCTTCTCGCCGAGGTCGCCGAGCGCGAGGAGGCGACCGGCGTGACGGTGTTCTGCGTCGCGGCCGACGACCCCGGGTGCAGACTCCATCTCCGCAGCTTCGCGCCCGGCGCCGGGGTTCCGGAGGACCCGGTCTGTGGCTCCGGGAACGGCGCCGTCGCGGCATACGTAGCCCGTCACGGGCTCCTCGGCGCCGGCGAGCTCGTGTACGTCGCCGAGCAGGGGGCGGAGGTGGCGCGCCCGGGCCGCGTCTCCGTGCGCGGGCGGCGCGACGAGCGCGGCGACTGGCATCTCGAGGTCGGAGGCGCGGCGGTCGTCGTCGTGGACGGCTGGCTCACGCTCGCCGAGCCGCGCTGACGGCTTGTCGCCGGACGCGTTCTCGACTATCGCCCCGGGCATGAAATTCGGACTGATGTATGCCAACGCGGGCCCGTTCGCGTTCCCTGAGAACCTCTCGCACCTCGCGCGCACGGCGGAGGAGACGGGCATCGAGTCGCTCTGGGCGGTCGAGCACGTCGTCATCCCGGTGGGCTACCGCTCGGTCTATCCCTACAGCCCCTCCGGAAAGATCCCCGGGCCCGAGAACCTCCCGCTCCCCGATCCGCTGCTCTCCCTCACCTTCGCCGCGGCCGTGACGACGAAGCTCCGGCTCGCCACCGGCATCCTGCTCCTGCCGCAGCGCCATCCGATCTACGTCGCCAAGGAGGTTGCGACCCTCGACGTGCTGTCGAACGGGCGCACGATCCTCGGCATCGGCGTCGGGTGGCTGCGCGAGGAGTTCGAGGCGCTCGGCATTCCGTTCGAGGACCGCGCCGCGCGCACGGCCGAGGCGGTGCGCGCGCTGCGGAGACGCCGGAGGCGTTCGCAGGGAGGTACTTCCGGTGGCCACCGCTCGAGTCGAACCCGAAGCCGGTGCAGAGGCCGGGCGTGCCGATCGTCGTCGGCGGCCACACGCCGCTCGCGGTCCGGCGCGCCGCGCGCTACGGCGACGGCTTCTTCCCGGGCGTCGACACGCCCGAGAAGCTGAAGGCGATCCTCGCGGCGCTCGGCGAGGAATGCGCCCGCCTCGGACGGAACCCGCGCGACATCGAGATCACCGCCGGCCGCGCCGCGATGGACGTCGACACCGTCCGGCGCTACCAGGATCTCGGCGTCGCCCGCCTGACGATCCCGCCTCCCGCGTTCGACCAGGACGGCCTGCGGGCGGGGCTGCACGAGTTCGGAGACCGCATCATCGCGAGGCTATGAGCGGTGTACGCCTGCCTCTGACGGACCCTACTCTATCCGGACCGCGCACGAGTTGCAGGTCGCGACGCCCGCGCGCGTACGGCAATGCTTGCACGGCCCGATCATCCCCTTGACGATCGGCGCCTGACACACCGGCTGCTGCGACACGTCCGGGCACGGCACGCTGGTGGTTCCGGCGTCGATCTCACAGACCGGCGATCCCGCGGGCGTCGGGTTGCCGGCGATCAGGTTGTCGACGAACGGGACGATCTGACCGCCGGTGTCGGCGAGGAGCCCATCGGTGGTGTTGCCGCTGACCGTCACGTCCGTGACGCGCACCAGGGCCGAATCGCTCGCCCGGATGCCGGTCTGGTTGTTCGCCGCCATCGAGCCGTCGACGCTCAGCTCGGCGGGCGACGTCTCGGCCCAGAACCCCGCGCCGGCGTTGCCGGAGGCGTCGCTGTTGCGGACGATGGCGAGCGCGTTGCCCTTCACGTGCACGCCGAAGGCGTTCTCCTCGATGCGGGTGCCGTCGATGGTGGCGCGGGAGGTGCCGGTCGTCGGCGCGATCTGGATGCCGCCGCCGGCGTTGCCGCGCAGGATCGTGTCCTTCACGAAGACGTTGCCGTTCGTCGTGACGTCGATCCCGAGGGTGGTGAAGTTGGCGATCGTGCAGTTCTCGACGTGTAAGCTGCCTCCGCCGGTGAACCGGATGCCGTTCAGTCCCAGGCCGACGCCGTTGATGTCGAGGCCGCGCAGCACCACCCGATCGGTGGACGCGGCGTTGACGTTGATGCCGTTGGTCCCGGCCACGAGCACGCCGGCCAGGAAGGGGGAGCCGTCGATGACGATCGACTTCGTGATGGTGACGGCGCCAAAGCCACCCGGGTCGATCGCGTTGATCTCGCCGCCCGCCGCCGTCTTCGAGATCGCACCGGCCCAGGTCTTGCATGGAGCCGTCCGGCTACAGGGATTGGCGTCGTCGCCCACGCCGGACACCCACGTGCGCGTCGCCTGAGCCGCCGCCGGCGAGGCCCCGCCTGCCACGACGGTCGCGAGCACGCCGACCGCGAACCCCCACCGCATCGCCCTCATCCGTCCCCTCCCCGTCCCCGGCCGCCCGCCGGTCCGGGCGCAGACTACGGGGCGCACAGTAGAGTGTCAACGACTTCTCGACGCCGCCGCTCGCTGCTCGTCGCCGCGCGTGCGACAGAAGTCCGTCACCATCTGGTGCACGCCGACCGGATCCTGCGCGGGGTAGCCGTGGCCCGCTCCGGCGACGACGTGGAGCCGTGCGCCGGGAATGCGCGCGGCGAGCACGTGGGCGTTGTCGACGGGAATGAGGACGTCGCGGTCGCCGTGGATGACCAGGGTCGGCGTCGCGATCTGCGGGAGGCGGTCGTAGCTGCTCCACCCCCACAGGCCG
>VBLD01000490.1:0-436 GCA_005879205.1 Deltaproteobacteria bacterium | reverse complement strand
GCGCCGTCTCCGGTGGCGTGGGCGGCAGCATCGGGGCGATCATCAGCAGCATGTCGCGGATGCCGGGGTTGGCCGCGATCCACTCGCCCGTGAACAGCAGCGGCAGCTGGCGGTCGACCCATGCCGCGGGCTCCGTCCGTCCCATGCTCGAGATGACGGCGATGAGCTCATCGAGGATCTCGGGCTCGCACATCGTCGACTGCTCGCCGCCGCACATCGTGCAGCCGAGGACGAGCGAGCGGACCTTGGCCGGATGACGGAGCGCGAGCTCCTGCGCGATCATCCCGCCCATCGACACGCCGTAGACGTGGGCGGACGCGATGCCGAGGTGGTCGAGCAGCCCGGCGGCGTCCTCGGCCATCTGCACGATGGTGTACGGACCGCCCGGCTTGTCGCTCTGCCCCGTGCCGCGATTGTCGTAGTAGATGGCGCGGAA
>VBLD01000489.1 GCA_005879205.1 Deltaproteobacteria bacterium | reverse complement strand
AGTAACGCCAAAGCCGGCGCCGACCGTTGGCTTGGCACCCGGTAAAGTGCAGCCTGGGCGAGCCCGGCCGGCGCGGCGCCTCAAAGCCGTCGGTCACTGACGTACGGCTGACTGCGCGAGCGTCAGCGTACACCGTGACCGAACCGTGACCGTGGTGGGCTGTCCGAGGTGCTCATCCATGCCCACCACTGGCTGCGTCGCGATGCCCGTAACGCGGCGGATTCGCGGGCAGTGGTGCGCATCGGTGAGCAGGAGCGACGTCCCGGGAATGCCATGGCATTCAAGAGGTCGAGGGTTCGACTCCCTTCGGCTCCACTTGCCATTCCGCATGTTGGCACTTCGACTCACTACCACGGCTCACGCAACTCCTTGAATTTCCGTCGGTCGGGGACGGTTCTGGGTCGGTTTGTCCGAAGTCGAGCTTGAGGACGTTCTCCCTCCGCCCGCGATAGTCACTCGCGCGCTTCTCTGCACGCCGACGGTCGTCGAGGTCGGTGATGCTCAGCTACGCGCGCTCACTGTCGGCGAGCTGC
Source organism: Deltaproteobacteria bacterium (assembly GCA_005879205.1). Classification (GTDB taxonomy): domain Bacteria; phylum Desulfobacterota; class Binatia; order DP-6; family DP-6; genus DP-3. The sequence goes on along the minus strand of VBLD01000489.1, from coordinate 2,599 downwards.
TGCTTTTCGGCGCAGAAGCGACGTACCGCCGCGGTCGCCCTGCCGATCTTCTATTCGCATCGGGGGACGTGGTCTACTCGACGACGAATGGTCCTCCGACCGCGCAGGCGTCCGACGCGAGCTGCCCTCTGCGCGCCAGGCGGTCTTCGGGTCGCCCTCTTCGTCAGCGCGGTTTGCCTCGTCGCACCGATCGCTCGCGCGATCGAGCCGACCGCCGTGATTGCGCCGGCGCAAGCCGACCAGATCGGAGAAATGCTCGGCATCGGTACGAACGATCTGCCCGGGAAGTGCAACATCGTCAGCGTCTCGATCGATGGCTCCGTCGCCGTTGCGAAGTACACTTGCCCGGCCGCCCAAGCGGAGATTTCACTCCAGCATCGAGACGCCGAACCGGACGCGGGCGCAGTGGTGCGTACGGAGAAGTTCTCCCTGACCGCCTCCGGAAAGCCGCGCGCGCCGCAGGAGCTCATCGACGGCATCACGGATCGCGTGCGTAGCCGCGAGGGCTCTTTCGAATGGACCCTCTGGGCGACGAGCGCGACCGCTCCGGTTGCGGGCTCGGCGACTCCGAGTTCCGCGACTCCCGACGGCGCTCCAAAGCCGTGGTGGCCCGCATGGCTGATCTCGCTCGCTTTGCTCCTCGGAGCACCGATGGCCGGACATGTCGTCGGTGGGCTGATCCGCCGCGTGCTGACGCGCGAGTTCCTTCGAGGATTCCTGGCCGCTCTGGTCGTGCCGAGTGCATCCGTGACGCTCGCAGTCTTGCTCGCGACGCAGCGCTGGCACGTCGGGTTGTGGGATAGCGTGCTCACTGTCCTGGGTTCGCGCGGCAATGGTGCGCGCGCGGGCAGGGCGTCGATTCTTCTTTCCGTTGGATCCGCGGCGCTGAGCCTGGGCCTCTGCGAGGTCGCGTCGCGTACCCTGCTGCCGGCGCCGCGCGCCGCCATCCCCAGGGACCCTCCCAGATTCGTCCTCGACGACCCCAACACGTACGGCGGGACGTTCCACCCGAATGGGGACTGGCAGCAGGAGGCGTGCGCGTTCTTGTACCCCGACTTGCATCCAGGAGTGTTCGAGTCACGCGCGCCATCGGGCGATGGTAGGCGGCCCGTCGTGCTGCACGTCGGCGATTCGATGGTCCAGGGATATGGAGTCGTCATGGCGGAGTCGTTCCCGGCGCGGCTTTCGGAGATTGATCCAGGCACGCTCCACATCAACGCGGGGGTCGCAGCGATGTCGGTCGATTACTACTTGCTCCACGCAGAACGATGGCTGGCGCGGCGCCACATCGATCGAGTCGTCTTCTACGTCTTCGTGGGAAATGACCTCGACGAGATCGATCAGGAGATGGCATGCTGCTGGGACGGGCCGTTGCTCGACTACGGCCCCGATGGGCCACGAGAGCGCTGTCCGAAGCCAGCATCGAGCGACGACGCGCTCGCGTGGCACAGCCCGCTCCCGTACCCCGTACGCGCGGCGACCAAATTCTCGTCGCTCGCGCTCCGTCTTGCAGCGCTTTACTCGGGTTCCCGACCGAAGCGCGAACACGACAGCAAGTGGCCCCACTTCGAGGCCGTGATGGGCGCCGCCCGCGATCGCATGGTCGCGAGCGGCGTCGGATTCGCCGTGGTGTTACTTCCGCTCAGGGAGGCGCTCCAATCGGCCGAGCCGAAGCAATCGGAGGCGTACGCCGTCCGGACGCGCGCGATGGAGACGTGCAACCGACTCGGTATCCGAACCCTCGATACGTGGGACTTCTTCGAGGGGGCGGGGCATCGCACGGGATTGGCTCGATTGTTCATCACACGAGACGGTTTCGAGGATCTTCACTTCAGCGCGGAAGGGAACGAGCAATTCGCGCGCTGGCTCGCGAGACGGCTCGGCGCGTTGTTCGCGCCCGTTCCAGCGCCGAACTGACGAACGACGGGTTGGCCAGCTACTGCGGGATGCGACCTTCGGGTTCGTCTTTCACGCGAGCGCGGAGGCGACCTGCATGGAATGGTGTGATTTGCGTCTCGGAGTATCGGAGAGCACGGTGCGGCGCTTGCTTCGCCGTGAACCGCTGCCCAGTGTCAAGGTCGGTGGCCGGCGACGAGTGGCGGCGAGCGCGCTTCGAGCCGTCGCACACACGGCCGACCGTGTCACACGAGCGGCGGATGTCGCGGCCCTGACGATCGACGATCCTCTCTTCGAACTTGCCGCTCAAGGTCAGCGGCGGGGCAGCCATCGCCGCGACGGCCGTACAGCGGGGCGGGATGGGCTGGTGACGGAGGGGCAGCCAGCGCGAAGGTCAGACTGACGAGATCGGCCCTTACGGGCGGATGCCGATTAGGACCGACTCGCTGAAGGTGTTGCCGCGGTGATCAGTACACGTCGCGCTGAAGTTCACGTTGACGCCGTCGGCTGCCGCCTTCACCTCCCAGGCACCCAGCGCACAGTCTCCGGCTCCGTTCCCCGACAGGACGTTACTGAGTGTGTCGGAGATGGATCGCTCGAACTTGGCCAAGTCGCGGATGGGGAACATGCCGACCTGCTGGCAGGGAATCGTGACGGTGCCGTCGGCGCACAAGGTGACGTTGTAGTCGCCGGGCGGAAGCCA
>VBLD01000075.1 GCA_005879205.1 Deltaproteobacteria bacterium | reverse complement strand
GAACGCCGCCTCGAGCAGCAGGTTGTCCCACTGGAACGAGAGGAAATCCTGGCCGACGTTCACGAACGAGACGTAGAGGATCCAGAGCGCCAGGAGGCACCAGCGGGGCGCGACGTCGAGGATGAGTCCGAAGCTCAGGATCGCCCCGGCGACCGCGAGCCCGACGAGCGCCCGGTCGCTCGCGTCGAGCCAGAAGAGCGTCGGGACGGTGAACACCCCTGTGAACACCCCCTGGGCGCGGACGGCGTCGAGATAGGCGGCGGCGGGCAGCAGGCCCTCGCGCCCGACGAGCAGGCGCACCTGGACGAGCAGCGAGAGGAAGGCGGCGAGGAAGATGACGCCGAGCAGCCGCAGGAAGAGATCGCGCACGCGGGCGCGGCCCATCGCTCAGAGCGGGGCGGTGCGCAGGCGGAGCGCGTTGGCGATGACCGACACGGAGCTGAGGCTCATGGCGGCGCTCGCGAGCATGGGGCTCAGCGTGAGCCCGGCCAAGGGATAGAGGACGCCCGCCGCCACCGGGATGCCGAGCACGTTGTAGACGAAGGCGAAGAAGAGGTTCTGGCGGATGTTGCGCATGGCGCGACGCGACAGGCGCCGCGCGCGGACGATGCCCCGGAGGTCGCCGCGCACCAGCGTCACGCCGGCGCTCTCGAGGGCGACGTCGGCCCCGTTGCCCATCGCGATGCCGACGTTCGCCCGCGCCAGTGCCGGCGCGTCATTGATGCCGTCGCCGGCCACGGCGACGACGTGGCCCTCGGCCTGCAGGCGGGCGACGATCTCGCCCTTCTCCCGGGGTAGCACGTCGGCGAACACCTCGTCGATGCCGAGCCGGCCGGCGACCGCCTCGGCGGTGGCGCGGCTGTCGCCGCTCACCATGACGACGCGGACACGCTCGGCGCGGAGCGCGGCGAGCGCCTCGGGCGTCGACGGCTTGATCGGATCCGTCACGCCGAGGAGTCCCGCCACCCGGCCGTCGATCGCCACGAGAACGACGGTCTGACCCTCGCGGCGGAGCGCCTCCGCGCGCGTCCCGAGGTCCCCGGGGTCGACGCCCAGCTCGTCGAGAAGCGCACGATTCCCGAGCGCGACGGAGCGTCTACCCACCACGCCGGTCACCCCCTTGCCGGTGATGGAGCGGAAGGTGCCGGCGGGCGCAGGTTCGACGCCACGGGCGCGCGCGCCGGCCACGATCGCCGTCGCCAGGGGGTGCTCGCTGGCGCGCTCGAGGCCGGCGGCGAGGCGAAGGAGCTCGTCCTCGCCCGTGTCGCCCGTGGCGGTGATCGACACCAGCTCGGGCCCGCCCTCGGTGAGGGTGCCGGTCTTGTCGACGACCAGGGTGTCGACCTTCTCGAGGACCTCGAGCACCTCGGCGTCCCGCACCAGGACCCCGGCCGCGGCGCCGCGCCCGACCGCGACCATGACCGACATCGGCGTCGCGAGCCCGAGCGCGCACGGGCAGGCGATGATGAGCACGGCGACGGCGTTCACGAGGGCGTGCGCCATGCGCGGCTCGGGACCCACCACGGACCAGGCCGCGAACGTCCCCGCCGTGACCACCAGGACCGCGGGTACGAAGTAGGACGCGACCACGTCCGCAAGCCGCTGGATGGGCGCCCGGCTCCGCTGCGCCTCGCCCACCATGCGCACGATCTGCGCGAGCAGCGTCTCGCTGCCCACCCGCTCGGCGCGCATGACGAAGCTCCCGGTGCCGTTGACCGTGCCGCCGGTCACCCGGCCGCCGGCCGTCTTCTCCACCGGGAGCGGCTCGCCGGTGAGCATCGACTCGTCGACCGTGCTGCGCCCCTCGAGGACGACCCCGTCGACGGGGATTTTCTCTCCCGGACGCACCCGCAACCGGTCGCCGACGTGCACGTGAGCGAGGGGGACGTCCTCCTCCGTCCCGTCCGGGCGCACGACCCGTGCCGTCTTCGGCGCGAGGCCGAGGAGCGCGCGGACGGCATCCCCGGTCCGCCGCCGCGCCCGCAGCTCGAGCACCTGGCCGAGGAGCACGAGCGTCGTGATCACCCCCGCCGCCTCGAAGTACAGCGCGACGTCGCCGTCGGGTCCGCGGAACGACACCGGGAAGATACCTGGCGCCAGCGCGGCGACGACGCTGTACCCCCAGGAGGTCCCCACGCCGATCGCGATCAGCGTGAACATGTTCGGGCTCGCGTGCACGACCGACTCCCAGCCGCGCTGGAAGAAGGGCCACCCGGCCCACAGCGCCACCGGCGTGGCGAGCCCGAGCTCGATCCAGGCGAGGGTCCGCGGGCCGAAGGCGTGGCGCGCCGCCATCCCGCCCATCGCGAGGACGAGGAGCGGCACGTTCAGCGCGGCGCTGACCACGAGGCGCCGGGTCATGTCGGCGAGCTCCGGACTCTCCTCCGGGCCGCTCGCGGCGTGCGGCTCGAGCGCCATGCCGCAGACCGGACACGCGCCCGGGCGGTCGCGGACCACCTCCGGGTGCATCGGGCAGACGTACATCGTCGCCAGGGGCTCGGGTGACGTTCGCTCGTCGTCCGCGGGCCGCCCGCCGGGCGCGGGAGCGAGACGCATCGGGCGATTATGGGCGTACTTCCGGCCTAGTGCCATGCACGGCTGCAAGCCGTCGCACGCGGGCGAGGCGTCGCTGACGCGGTGTGCGCCGCCGCGGTGGCATGAAGTCTGCTGTGCGGCCTGCGGGCTTCGCCCAATCCGTCCAGGGAGGAAGAATGAGAAAACTTTCGAGCGTGTTTGCCGTCGTCGGATTGCTGCTCGTCGCCGGGCCGCTACCCGCACGAGCCTGCACCACCGACGCCGATTGCGACAACGGCAACGTGTGCGACGGCCTCGAGTACTGTCAGGCGGGCGTGTGCTTCAACCGGCCACCGCTGTTCTGCGACGATGGCAATCCGTGCACCGCAGACTCGTGCGACACGTCGCTCGGCTGCGTGTTCACCCCCGCGGGCGGCTGCATGGTCGGCGCGATCCGGATGAAGCTCGGCGCGCGGACCACCCCGCACCTCCTGGTCCAGACGGATGACCAGCTCACGGCCGGAGCCTTCCCGCAGCCCAACGGTCCCAACGACCCCGTCCTCCACGGCGCGAGCGTGCACCTCTACACCAGCTCGGGCGACATGTTCGACAACACGTACGGGATGCCGAGCTCGAACTGGTCCTATTCCGGCACGCTCGGCGGCCACCTGGTCTACGTCTACAAGGATCTGCACGGGTTGGTCGGTCCGATCCGGCTCGCGGTCGTTCGCGACGGCCAGCCGACCAAGCTGAAGGGGTCGGGGGCCGCGCTGAACTTCACCCTGGCGGGCGATCCGCACCCGCTGAAGCTCGCCTGGCAGTTCGGCGCTCTGGTCGACTGCCTGGAATCGGGCGGCTCCCAGCGGAAGTTCGTCCCCGGCATCACGTTCCAGGCGATCCACGCGCCGCCGCCGGCGAACTGCCCCTGAGGCGCGCGCGCCCTTCCTTGACCGCCGCCCGCAGGCAAGCTAGCTAACGGCGGTCTCGCGGAGGACGCTTTATGGCACGATCCCTCAACGGCGCGGCCCTCCTCTTCCTCCTGCTCGTGGCCGCGCCCGCCGACGCGCAGACCGCCGGCCGCAAGTTCCTTCGCGGCCTGGCGGGCATGACGACGGCTTTCCTCGAGGTGCCGGGCAACATGGTGGCCGAGACGCGGACGCGCGGCGCGGCGGAGGGCATCCCGTTCGGCTTCGCCAAGGGCCTCGGGATGATCATCCCGCGGGTGTTCGTCGGCGTCTGGGAGTTCCTGAGCGCTCCCTTTCCGGCGCCCCCCGACTTCCGGCCGATCATCGAGCCCGAGTTCCCGTGGGGGTACTTCGAGAGCCAGCCGGCGAAGGCACCGCCCCCGCCTCCGCCACCTCCACCACGGCACCGACCCCGATCCCATTGACCGTGGACGTCCTCCGGACGCTCGCCCGCAAGGTTTCCAACTGGGGGCGATGGGGTCCGGACGACGAGGTTGGTACATTCAACTTCATCACGCCGGAGGTCGTGCGCCGGGCCGCGGCCTGCGTGAAACGCGGCGACGTTTTCAGCCTCGGCCTGCCGCTCGACTCCGAGGGGCCGCAGCTCGGCAGACAGGGGCGGATGAACCCCATCCACCTGATGAGCGCCGTCGAGGGCCGCGTCGGCGAGGGGGACTTCCGCTACAGCGACGACATCGTCGTCATGCCGCTCCAGTGCGCGACGCAGTGGGACAGCCTCGCCCACGTGTACTACGACGGCCAGCTCTATAACGGCTTCCCCGCGACGACGATCACGGCCGCCGGCGCCGCCCGCAACGCCATCGACCGGCTCGGTCCGGGCATCGTCTCCCGCGGCGTGCTGCTCGACGTCGCGCGGCTCTGGGGCGTCGACCGGGTGGGGCCCGGGGTGGCGATCAAGCCGGCGGACCTCGAAGCCGCCGAGCGGGCGGCGGGCGTCCGCGTCGAGACGGGCGATGTGCTGCTGGTGCGCACCGGGCACCTCGGGGTCTTCAAGCTCGACCGCGACCGCGAAGGCTATCTCCGCCGGACGCCCGGACTCGGCATGGCGTGCGTCGAGTGGCTGCACGCGCGGCAGGTGGCGGCGGTGGCCACCGACACGGTGGCCGTCGAGGTGATCCCGTGGGAGGACCCGGCCCTGCCGCTTCCCGTCCATCTCCTGTGCATCCGCGACGTGGGCCTCACGCTCGGCGAGATGTTCGATCTCGACGAGCTCGCCGCCGCGTGCGCGCGCGACGGCGTGTGGGAGTTCCTCTTCAGCGCGCCGCCGCTCAAGGTGACCGGCGGCGTCGGGTCGCCGCTGAACCCGCTCGCGGTGAGGTAGCGCCGGCGGCCGCCGGGGCGCGCCGCTCGTTGCCTCAGCGCCGGGAGCCGTCGTCCTTGCCGGTCAGATAGTCGCCGAGGATGCCGCGGCTGTGCTCGTCGTCGTGGCAATCGACGCAGAGATTCTCCCAGTTGCTGCCGTCGGGAGGATTGTTGTCGTGATTGCCGTCCTTGTGGTGCACCGTGAGCAGGTGGAGGTTGCACGGCTCGAACTCGCGGCCGCACCGGGCGCAGATCGACCCGTGCAGGGCGAGCGACCGCTCGCGGTACCCCTGCCGCCGCGCGCGCCCGGCCTCGGCGGCTTCGCGGACCAGGGCATCGAGATCGACGGGCCGCCGGCGCTTGCGACCGGACGGGCGAAAGCTGCGGGTCGCCACGTCTCCTTATAGCGCGCTGCGGCTCAGCGGGGCAGCCCGAGCATGCGCGTGGCGATGACGTTCCGCTGGATCTCCGAGGTGCCGCCCATGATCGTCTCGGAGCGCGAGTAGAGGTAGGCGTGCCCGAAGTCGTTCGGCACGAGGCCGCGGGGGCCGAGGAGCTGCATGGCGAGCTCCTGCAGGCGCTGGTCGGTCTCGCTGCCGAGCATCTTCTCGATCGAGCTCTCGACGCCGGGCTCGCCGGTGCGGAGGAGGCGGGTGAGGCTCCGGTACCCCATCAGCCGGAGCAGCTCGACCTCGATGTGCGCCTGGGCGAGCCGCTGCCGCAGGACCGGGTCGTGGAGCGCTCGGGAGTCTCGCACGGTGCGCACGAGATGCTCGAGGCTCCGCCGGATCTTCCGCTGGAAGGTGAAGGTCCACACCGGACCCCGCTCGTGCGCGAGGATGCCCATGGCGATCTGCCAGCCCGCGCCCGGGCTCCCGACGAGCCGGTCGGCAGGTACCTCGACGCCGTCGAAGAACACCTCGGAGAACTCGGCCTCGCCCGTCATCTGCCGCAGCGGACGGACGGAGATACCCGGGCTCCGCATGTCGACCAGGAGGAGCGAGACGCCCTTGTGCTTCGGGGCGCCCGCCTCCGTGCGGCAGAGCAGGAAGCACCAGTCCGCGATGTCGGCGTGGCTGGTCCACACCTTCTGTCCGCTCACCACGAAGGTGCCGTCGCGGCGCTCGGCGCGGGTGCGCAGCGCGGCCAGGTCGGAGCCGGCGCCGGGCTCGGAGAAGCCCTGGCACCAGAGCTCGCGCCCCGAGAGGAGCGGGCGGAGGAAGCGATCGCGCTGGGCCGCACTGCCGTGATGCAGGATCGCCGGCCCGATCAGATCGACCGAGGAGGCGGCCGCCGGCCGCGGCGCGCCCGCCTGATCCAGCTCCTGGTCGAAGAGCCAGCGCTCGATCACCGTCGCGCCCCGTCCGCCGTCGGCGCGGGGCCACGCGATCGCCGCCCAGCCGCCGTCGAAGAGCATGCGCTGCCAGTCGCGCGCGACCTCGAGCCACGCCGGGTCGTCGGCTCTCGTCCAGCAGTGGTCGCGCCGCCACGCGGGCGGGAGGTGCGCGTCGAGCCAGGCGCGCGCCTCGGCGGCGAAGGCGAGCTCGGCGTCCGTGAAGGCGAAGTCCATGAGCCGTCGCGTCGTAGCATGCGCACACGAGCCGCTGCCACCGGTTTGCCGCGCCGCGGGCCTTTGGAGTAAGCCTCCCGTCGTCGTGAGCGAGGAGGAGACGTTTCGCACCGAGCTGCGCGCCTGGCTGGCCGCGCATCTGCCGTCGGAGCCCGTGCCCGACGCGGAGAAGGACCGTCACCGGTTCCTCCGCGCCTGGCAACGCACGCTGGCGGACGGCGGCTGGGTGGGCATCCACTGGCCGCGCGAGTATGGCGGCCGCGCCGCCACGCTCGAGGAGCAGATCATCTACACGGAGGAGATGGCGCGCGTGCGGGCGCCGGCGATCCTCGATCCGATCGCCGTGAACATCGTCGGTCCGTTGCTCATCCGCTACGGCACGGAGGCACAGCGCGCCCGCATGTTGCCGCCGATTCTTCCCGCGGAGGAAGTCTGGTGTCTCGGTTTCTCCGAGCCCGGTGCCGGCTCGGACCTCGCGGCGCTCCGCTGCCGGGCAGAGCGCGACGGCGACGAGTGGGTGGTGAGCGGGCAGAAGGTCTGGTCGAGCAAGGCGCACGTCGCCG
>VBLD01000074.1 GCA_005879205.1 Deltaproteobacteria bacterium | reverse complement strand
CCTAACGGGATGACAAGCCTCCACTTTCGCTGACGCCGGGCGGCGAGACCGAGTTGTCCACAGGTTGTCCACACGCCTTGGGGCACTCACGCGTTGCGAGCGCGGTGGCCGAGTCCCACCACGTACAACTCCGCCGACCCGCGCCTCGTCGCCTCCGGCCGTGTCGTCGTGACGTCGTCGAATGACTCGCGCAGCCGCGCCACGAGCGCGGGCTGGTCGGGCCCCATGAAGAGCTTCATCACCAGGCGGCCACCGGGCCGAAGGAGGTGCGGGAGCGCGGCGAGGACCGAGGCAGCCAGCTCGCTCCGCCGGGCCTCGTCCGTCGCGGCCACGCCGGTGAGTTTCGGTGCGAGATCCGACAGGACCACGTCGGCCGCGCGGCCGAGGCGCGTGCGCGCCGCCTGGGTGACGGCCGGATCGCGGACGTCGCCGGCGATCAGCGCGACGTTGGCCGCCGGCAGCGGCTCGAGCGGGACGACGTCCACGCCGACGGCCCGGCCTTCGGCGCCGATCCGCTCGACCGCGACCTGCAGCCATCCGCCCGGCCACGCCCCCAGGTCGACGACGTGGTCCCCGCGGCGGAGCACCTGGAAACGGTCGGCCAGCTCCGCCAGTTTGTAGGCGCTCCGCGCGCGATAGCCCGCGGCGCGCGCGCGGCGATGGTATGTGTCCTTCCGCCGGTACGTCATCCAGATCGACGTCCGGCGGCCGGCACTAGTACTAGTACAGGTCGGATTCCTCGCCGCGGTACGGGTCCGAGCTGAACGGATCCTCGTGCGGCACGTGGCCGAAGACGCGCTCGAGCTGCGGCTGCGAAACCGCGAAGTGAATCGGCCGCATCACGAGCCATTCCGTGGCGAAGCCTACGGGGTGGAGGAGATACGCCACCAGGCGAAGCGGATTCGACTCCGAGTCGTCGTAGGCGTCGTGCGCCTCCGCGCTCGCGGGCGCCCCCACCACCGCAATCATCAGCCCCAGTCCCAGCCCCAGACCGCAAAGTGCCCTTCTCATATGACGCCTCCCCGCGTCCGGCCATCCGGACCGCTGTGGTCGAGGCTACCAGCGGCGGCGCCGAGCCTCAAGATTGACACCGCCGCGGTCACCGCGCATGACAGTCGCCATGGCGGGCACCTTCCGGCCGCTGTACCCCCTCAAGGGGTGGCGGCGTGTCGCGGTGCAGGCGTGGCGCCCGCCGCACGACCCGAGCGTCTATGCGACGCTCGACGTCCCCATGGGTCCCTCGCTCGCGTACCTCGCCCGGCTTCGTGCCGAGACGGGCGTGCGCGTCACCGTGACCCATCTCGTGGCGCGCGGCGTGGCCCTCGCCATCCGGCAGAACCCGCAGCTGAACGGGATCGTGGCGCGTGGCCGCATCATGCTGCGCGACACCGTCGACATCTTCCTGCAGGTCGCAATCGAGGGCGGCAGGGATCTCTCCGGCATCAAGATCGCCCGCGCCGACGAGAAGGACGTGCTCGAGATCGCCCAGGAAGCGGAGGAGCGCGTCCTGCGCCTGCGCCAGCGGCGCGACCGCCAGGTCGAGCGGACGAAGTCGATCCTCGATCGGCTGCCGATCCGGTTGCTCGGTCCGTTCCTGCGCCTCATCAGCTATCTCATCTACGACCTCGACCTCGATCTCTCTCGCTTCGGCGTCGTGAAGGACGAGTTCGGGAGCGCGATGGTCTCCAACGTCGGTACCTTCGGGCTGGTGCACGCGTGCGCACCGCTCGTTCCGTTCAGCCGCACGCCGCTGGTGGTGTTGGTGGGCGAGGTGCAGGACAAACCCGTCGCCGAGGGGGGTCGGGTGGTGGTGCGCCCCGTGATGACCCTCGGCGTCACCTTCGATCACCGCTTCATGGACGGCTCTCAGGGCGGGGCGATGGCGCAGCTCTTCCGGAAGTATCTCGAGGATCCGGAGCGCGTCGATCGGTCGATGCCGGAGGCCCCTACGCGTCCGACGGCGATGCCCAGCCCACGAAGCTGAGCTGCCGGCCCGCGCCGGCTCCGTCGCGCCGGTACGAGCAGTACCCGGACCCGCATGCCGTGCACGGGCCGACCACCGCGACCCGCCCGACGCCGGTGCCGCGCAGCAGGAGCCTCGCCGCGGCGCGCAGGTCGAGGTGGAGGCGGCCGTCACGATGGGACCACGCCGGCGCGGTGCCGTCGCCGACCCGAGCGCGGAACGCCGCCAGGACCTCCTCCCCCACCTCGTAGCAGCACGCGCCGATGGCGGGGCCGATGACGGCTTCGAGCGACGGCGCGTCGGCCTGGAACGCGGTGCCGAGCTTCGCGACCGCCGCCTCGATCACGCCGGCGGCTGCACCGCGCCACCCGGCGTGGACCGCACCGGCCACGCGCCGGCGGCGGTCGATCAGGAGTACGGGCACACAGTCCGCGGTGACGACGCCGACCACCTGGCCGGCCGTCGCGCTGATCAGGGCGTCCGCCTCGGGTGGCGGCCCCGGCGCGGCGGTGGCGACGCGCGTGCCGTGCACCTGCCGCGCGGTGACGACCGGGAGGCGTACTCCGGCGCGCGCCACTACCGCGTCCCAGGCGGCAGCACCCGCGCACTCGGTCTGTCCGAGGAAGCCGTGCGCGAGACCCGGGATCGCCGCCCACGGCGCGTACGTCAGCATCGCGTCGCTGGCGGGCCTCCGGCACCTTCGCTATGGTGCGCGGCGTGTCGACCCGGGGTCTCGGGCTGTTCGACCTGGTGCTCGCGCTCGCGGTCCTGGCGCTGCTCGTCTACGTCGTGCGGCTCGACTGGCCGCAGCGGCCCGGCGCCGTGACCCCCGCCCCGCCGTCGACCACGGCCGCGCGCTAGTCTCACGGCTTGATGCACTCGAGCGTCACGTCCGTGTGGCGGAGCAGCTCCTCGAGCGTCGGCCGCTTGTACTCGTGCTCGTAGAAGACGCGCCGGATGCCCGTGTTGATCAGCACCTTCAGGCAGTGAATGCACGGGGTGTGCGTGATGTAGATGTCGGCGTCGCGGATGCTGGCGCCGTTCTTCGCCGCCTGGGCGATCGCGTTGATCTCGGCGTGGATCGTGCGGAAGCAGTTGTCCTCGGACTCACCGGTGGGCGTGCGCGACGTGTAGACCAGGCAGCCGACGTCCGTGCAGTGCGGCAGGCCGGCCGGCGCGCCGTTGTACCCGGTGGCGAGGATGTTCTTGTCGCGCACGATGACTGCCCCGACCTTGGCGCGCGTGCAGGTGGAGCGCTCGGCCACCTGCCGCGTGATGGTCATGAAGTACTGGTGCCAGCTCGGGCGCGCGCTCATGGCTCCCGTCTCACGGCACGATACGGAACGGCTCCGGGACGAAGGTGAGGACCAGGACGGCGAGCGTCGCGCCCGCCGAGACGACGCGCGCGAAGCCGAGCGGCCGCGCATCATCCTGGCTGGGCGGGTGCCCGAGCGACACCATGACCGCGATGATTCCCGCCCAGACGAACCACCCCGGCCAGCCGCGATTGCCGAGCCAGAGCAGTGTGGCGAGGAGCACCGGCGGCAGCAGACGTGTCCGGCGGCCGACGACGGCGTACAGCACATGGCCGCCGTCGAGCTGGCCCGCGGGTAGCAGGTTGAGCGACGTGACGAAGAGGCCGAACCATCCCGCGAAGGCGACGGGGTGCAGCATCACCAGGTCGGGATTCGTGCCGAGCACGAGGCGCGTGAGCAGGGTGGTCAGCAGCGAGTCGCCCAGCCCGATGGTGTGCTCGGTCGGCGGCGCGGCCAGAACCGTCGAGAGCCGGAGACCGAGGGCGGTGGCGGCCACCGCGACCACGAAGCCGGCCCATGGCCCGGCCGCGCCGATGTCGAACAGCGCGCGCCGGTCCGGAAAACGCGAGCGGATGCGGATGAACGCGCCGAAGGTTCCGACGGGGACGATGTTCGGCGGCGCCGGTACGAAGTACGGCAGCGAGGCCGCGACCCCGTGCCGCCGGCACATCAGATAGTGGCCCGACTCGTGCACGAGCAGGATGGTGATCAGCGTCGCCGCGAAGGGAATGCCGTGGACGAGCTGCCGCGGATCGCTGATCGGGTCGAAGCCGAGAAAAAGCGCCGAGGCCATCGCGGTAGTGAGCGCCGTGACGGCAAGCAGGAGTGCGTTGACGAGCGGCAGACGCCGGATCCCGGCGACGACGTCCGCGCGCGCGATCACCTCGGGCTGGCTCATGCGCTTTGACCCACGGTAACCGGATCACCCACCCGAGCGCCCAGGACGGCACTCGCCGAGCCGTCCCGCACGGCGATCTCGAGGAGTCCCCAGCTGTTCACCACCGCGACCGCCCGGCCGCGCGCGACCGCACCGTAGGAGACCGCAACGCCGCACAACCGAGCTCCCGCGATGCTAATGGAAACGTCGGAACGAGAAAAGGCAGCGAGTGCCTCTTCGGCGAGGTTCGTCGTGAGGTTCCCGAAGCGGTCGACGTATATGACCTGACCTCGAAGGCCTTCGGGCCCGGCCGCCACGAGCGGGATGTCGAGCCGTTCCATGTCGGACACCGCCGGACCGAGCGCCCCGGGAACGGTACCCGTCGCCAGCGCCGCCGCGACCGGCGCGAAGACGTCGCGTCCGTGGAAGGTGGTGCTCCGCGGCGAGAGGAAGAAGCGCTTATCGGTCAGCTCGACGATGCGCCGCGCGCCGGCCGCAGCGAGGGAGAGAAGCCCGTTGTCCGGTCCGACCAGCAGCTCCCGCTCGGTCACGACGCAGAGCGCCCGCCGGCTCGTGCCGACGCCCGGGTCGACCACGGCGACGTGAACCGTGCCGGGCGGAAAGTACGGAACTGCATGGCGCAGGACGAGAGCGCCCGCGAGCACGTCCTGCGGGGGAATGCCGTGCGTGACGTCGATCACCGCGACGCCCGGGGCACGGTCGGCGATGACGCCTTTCATGATGCCGACCCATGGATCGGCCGTCCCGAAGTCGGTCGTGAGGGTGATCAGCGCCATCGGCCACGGCGGGCGAGCGCCTCCTCCGCGGCCGCCCAGAGGAGGGGAACCATGATCTCGTGGTGGCCTGTCAGCTGGATGCCGCGGCCGCCGGCGGCGGTGGGGCGCGCGACGACGTTCACGCTCGGGCGGTAGTGGCGGTTGAAGTCCATGTCGACGGTGGTGAGGTCGCGCACCGGATGGCCGAGGTTCCGGGCCAGGTTGAGCGCCTTCACGAAGACCTCGGGGAGCACCACCGCGGAGCCGAGGTTCAGGTAGACGCCGCCCGCCAGCCGCGTCACGACGCCGGCAAGCTGGTGGAAATCGCGCAGGCTGCCGAGCCCCACGGCGGCGCCGTCCGCGCTCGGGTGCATGTGGATGATGTCGGTTCCGACCGCGACGTGCACCGTGGCCGGCACTCCCATCCGGGCCGCGGCGGCGAGGATGCTGGTGCGACCGAAGCGCAGCCGCTCGCGCAGCATCGCTCGACCGACCGCCTGACCGAGGCCGAGGCCCTGGCCGACGCCGTCGCGGATCGCCTGGTTCAGGAAGGCGCCGGTCTCGTGCGCCATCCCGAACGTGCCGCGGTCGAGCCCCGGGCCGACGTCCTCGGAGGTGCGGCCGCCCCAGGCTAGCTCGAAGTCGTGGATCAGACAGGCACCGTTCATGGCGACGGCCGCGAGCCGGCCGCGCGCGATCAGATCGGCGACCAGCGGACCAAGACCCACCTTGATGACGTGGGCGCCCATGCCGAGGACCACCGGACGCCCGCGCCGCAGCGCACGCGCGACGCGGGCCGCGGCCTCGCGCAGATCGTGCGCCGCGAGGATGTCGGGCAGGCCGTCGAGGAGTCCCCGGACCGTGAGCCCGGCGCGCACGGGCCGGCCGAGCGCCGCCGCGAGCACCTTGCTCGGCCGGCGAGCGAGCGCCACGGTGCGAACGCGGCTCGGGTCGATCGGGGCGATGGCGCGGCGCGGCCGGACCGCCCGCGCCCGGCGGCGCGTCACACGCGCGCCTCGAAGAGGCGTCGGTCCACGAGCTCGCAGATGACGTGCCCGGCGAGGATGTGCGTCTCCTGGATGCGGGCGGAGTGCGTGGAGACGGACACCCGGAGACAGACTTCGACCATGCTCGCCAGCGGGCCGCCGTCGCCCCCGGTCAGACCGACGGTTCGCACGCCGCGCTCGCGGCATGCCTCGACGGCGCGGAGCACGCTCGGCGAACGGCCGCTGGTCGAGATCGCGAGCGCCACGTCGCCGCCCTCGCCGAGCGCTTGCACCTGGCGGGCGAACACCTGCTCGTACCCGTAGTCGTTGGCGATCGCGGTCAGGGCCGAGGTGTCGGTGGTGAGCGCCAGGGCCGGGAGCGCGCGCCGCTCGCGCGCGAAGCGCCCGACCAACTCCGCCGCGATGTGCTGGGCGTCCGCCGCGCTGCCACCGTTGCCGAAGAGGAGGATCTTGCGCCCCGCCGCGAGCGCTTCGACCACGAGGTCGATCGTACGCTCCAGGGCTTCCGCGTTGTCCTCGAGGAAGACGTCGCGGGCCCGGGCGCTCTCCGCGAAGAGGCGCCGGATCTCCGCCTGGGTGGCACTCGGCATCAGCCAACCTCGGGCGGGGGCGGGATGACGTGTTCGACGAAGAACCGCAGGACGTCGAGGGGAGTGATGATGCCGACGAGCCGTCCTTCGCGTGCAACGAGCACGTGGTCGACCTGGCGGTCACGCATGAGCGCCATCACGTTCTCGGTGGTCTCGAACTCGTCGATCACCGTCGGCTCGCGCGCCATGAGGTCGCTGGCCGGCCGGTCGGCATACGAGCTCTGGAGGAGGGCGGTCATCAGGTCCTTTTCGCTGAGGAACCCGAGGACGGTGCCGTCCCGGTCGACGACGGGGACGCCTCCGAACCGGCCGGCGACGAGGATGCGGGCCACGGCCTCGATCGGCGTGTCGGGGCTGACGGCGGTCACGCGCTCGGTCATGATGTTGCGCGCGTGTCCCTTCATTCATGGAGCCTCTACTGGACGCCTGCGGGGGCGTCAATTGGCGCACAGCCGGGCCGGGTGGGTTGCGGGGCGCGGCAGCGTCGGCTAACGTCGAGCGCTCTGCGGGCGTAATTCAGTGGTAGAATGCCAGCTTCCCAAGCTGGACGTCGCCGGTTCGACCCCGGTCGCCCGCTCTCTTTAATTAAGGGCCGTGACTCGTCAGGGCGTTTTCTTTTGGGCCGCTGAGGGGGTCCGGTAGTAGCGGCGATTTCTCAATCGCGGAAGCGCTGAGACGACGCGGACTTAAGTATTGAGAAATACGGGATTTGCGAATCGGCGCCGCGGAAAGTTGCTACCG
>VBLD01000485.1 GCA_005879205.1 Deltaproteobacteria bacterium | reverse complement strand
GTCCTTCGTGAACCGCCGCTCGACCTCGCCGTCGCAGTCGCTCCAGGTGCGGAACTTCTCGACGATCCAGGCGGCGAGGCCCGCGGGTGAGTCGTTGAGCGCGTAGCCGAGCGTCTGCGGCTTGGTGCCCTGGATGCGCTGGTAGCCGGTCTCCTCCTTGAGGAATTCCTGCGCGTGCATGAGGTCGACGACCTCCTCCTGCGTGAGACCGGCGACCGGGTTGGCGGGGTCCGGCGGGAAGGCGATCACCATGTTCAGGTGGATGCCGGCGACGACGTCGGCGTGGCGCGCGCCGAGGTAGGTGCTCACCATGGCGCCCCAGTCGCCGCCCTGGGCGCCGAAGCGCCGGTAGCCGAGACCGCGCATGAGATTCGTCCAGATGGCGGCGATCCGCTCCGCGTCCATGCCCGGCGCGCTCGGCCGGTCGGAGAAGCCGTAGCCCGGCATCGACGGCGCGACGACGTCGAAGGCGTCGGCGACGTCGCCGCCGTGGCGAGCGGGATCCGTGAGCGGCCCGATGATCTTCACGAACTCCACCACCGAACCCGGCCAGCCGTGGGTGATCACCAGCGGGAACGGCGCCGGCCCCACTCCGCGCTGGTGGATGAAGTGGATGCCGACACCCTCGACGTCGGCGCGGAAGTGCGGGAAGGCGTTGAGCCTCGCCTCGGCCGCCCGCCAGTCGTAGCGGTCGCGCCAGTACGCCACGAGCTCGCGCAGGTACGCGAGGTTCGTGCCGTAGGTCCAGCCTCCGCCCGTGATCGCATCGGGGAAGCGGGTGCGGGCGAGGCGTTGGCGGAGGTCGGCGAGGGTGGCGTCGGGAACGTGGATGCGGAAGGGCTCGACGTGCATGGCGGGCTTCTATGCCGCCAGGTGGTCTTCCGGCAACTCGCCGCTGGTTGAAGCGGCCAGCGCGCGAGGACACAATCGTCGCGCGATGTCGCGATCCGACCTGCCCGGTCGTGGGACGGAGAACAATCCGCCGAACCGTTACGAGCCGTTCCACGTCGAGCTCGACCCCGACGACGGCGAGGACAGCTTCGGCCCTGCCGCGCTGCCGACCATCCTCTACCGCGACACGAGCCGCACGATCCTCGCCGAGAACGACAGCCCGGACATCGGATTTCGATTCAGCCTGAACCCCTACCGGGGCTGTGAGCACGGCTGCACCTACTGCTACGCGAGACCCACCCACGAATACCTGGGCTTCAGCGCCGGCCTCGACTTCGAGCGGCGGATCATCATCAAGGAGAACGCCCCCGAGCTCTTGCGGCAGACGTTCGTCTCCCCGCGCTGGGATGCGCAGGTCGTGGCGCTCTCGGGCAACACCGACTGCTACCAGCCCGCCGAGCGGACGCTCCAGATCACCCGTCGCTGTCTCGAGGTCTTCGTGGAGTTCCTGAACCCGGTCTCGGCGATCACCAAGTCCGCCCTGGTGGCGCGCGACGCCGACCTCTTTGCCGCGCTCGCCCGCCACGACGCCGCGCACGTCCTCTTCTCGGTGACCTCGCTCGACCCGGAGCTCGCACGCCGCATGGAGCCGCGCGCCGCGCGTCCGGAGCGACGGCTCGAGGCCGGCGTCATGATCGGGCCGGTCGTCCCGGGTCTGAACGACGCCGAGATCCCCCGCATCCTCGAAGCGGCGGCGCGGGCGGGCGCGCGCAGCGCTAGCTGGGTGCTGCTGCGGCTGCCGAAGCCCGTCGACGACCTCTTCGACGGCTGGCTCGCGCAGCACTACCCGGAGCGACGCGAGCGGGTCCTCGGCCGCATCCGCGAGGTCCGGGCGGGGCGTCTAAGCGACGCGACGTTTTTTCGTCGCCAGCGCGGCCAGGGCGAGTACGCCGAGCAGATCGCCCAGCTCTTCGCCGTGTCGGCACGGAAGCACGGCCTGGAGGGGGGCCTGCCGCCGCTCAGCACCGCGGCCTTCCGCCGGCCGGCACGCGCGGGCGAGCAGCTCCGGCTCCTCTGAGACCGCCCGCCGCGAGCGCACGAGCATGCGGGCGCCCATGTGACGGGAACGGCGCTCCGGCACGCGATTTCCTCGAATCGCCGGGGCCGCCGGCCTGGCCGCCCCCATGCATACGATGCCCCGGTCTGCACGTTCGACAATGACTTTCGCTCTGCACGTTCTGCTGCTGACGCTGGTGCTCGCCGTGCCGTGCGCGGAAGCTCGTTCCGGAGGCCCGGCCGGAAAGCCGCGGGTCCGCTCGCTCTCGCCGCGGCTCGCCGCCGCCCGGGACCTCGGCCCCGCGCCGGCCGAGGCTCCGACCACCGTGCTCGTGTCGCTCGCGCTCCGCGGCCGGACCGCGCTGGAGCGCTTCCTCCAGGACGTCCAGGACCCGACGTCGCCGCGCTACCACCGCTACCTCGAGCAGCGGCGCTTCGTCGCGCATCACGCGCCCACCGTCAAGCAGGAGCAGGCCGTCATCGCCTACCTCGAGCAGCACGGCTTTCGCATCACGTATCGCGCGACGAACCGGCTCCTCGTCGGGGCCGAAGGGAGCGTCGCGGCAACCGAGCAGGCGTTCGGCGCGCGTCTCCACGACGTCGTCGTGGGCGGCGAGGTCCGGCGCGCCGCGCTCGAGGAGCCCACCGTACCTGCCGACCTCGCCGACTACGTCGTCGGCATTCTCGGCCTCGGGGACGCCGGCGACATGAAGTCGCACCTCAAGCCGCACCCCGCTTCGCGACAGGCGCCCGGCGATGCGTGCTGTGCCTTCGGCCCGCCCGAGCTGGCGCGCTTCTACGATAGCGCCACCGGCTACGACGGGCGCGGGCAGACGATCGCCATCGTGGGTCTGTACGCCTGGAGTCCCGCGGACGTCAGCGCCTTCGACCGGCTGTTCGGCCTCCCTCCGCTCCCCGCGGGCAGCACGCAGATCTGCACCGGGAGCTCGGCCCGCGCGGCGGGCTGCGCGTACAGCCCCGGCCTCTCGGCCGAGGTTTCCCTCGACGTCGAGTACGCGCACGCCACGGCGCCGCGCGCGAAGATCATCAACTACATGGCGGCGTCGCCCACCTACGGGGACTTTGCCGTCCTCTACAACACGGTCGTCGCCGGAGGCGGTCGGCGTGCGGCGCGCTCGGCGCGCGGCTCCGCCGGATGGGTGGTGACCACCAGCTTCGGCACCTGTGAGAGCACGGTCCCCGACGCCTGGCTCGCCACCTACGACAACATCCTGGCCAACGCGAACGCGATCGGTCAGTCGTGGTTCGCGGCGTCCGGGGACTACGGAAGCCGCGACTGCAACGACGTGCCGTCGGTGGACTTCCCGGCCAGCTCGCCGCACGTCGTCGGGGTCGGCGGCACCACGCCGATGTGCGACAACCCCGCGACCTGCGATCGGTACGGATACGAGACGGCATGGAGCGGGTCCGGCGGGGGCCGCAGCAAGTTCTTCGCTCGCCCGGCGTTCCAGCACGGCTGCGGCGTGCCGGAAGGCTCGCACCGGCTGGTGCCTGACGTCGCCCTCGCATCGGATCCTCTTCCCGGGATCTTCTACCGCCACGCGGGCGCCTGGCACGTGACCGGCGGGACGTCGGCGGCCGCGCCCCAATGGGCGGGTTTCTTCGCTCAGCTGAACCAGCGGGCCAGCCAGCGCGGCCTGCGAGCGGGCCGCGACAGCGGCGGCGACGGCGCCGGGAACCCGGCGGCTCGCCTGTACGCGCTCTGCGGCAGCGACGTCTTCCACGACGTCCTCGAGGGCGACAACGGCGACTACCAGGCGACTCCCGGGTACGACATGACGACCGGGCTCGGCAGCGTCGACGTGAGCAGCCTCCTCACTCAGTACTGAGGGCCACCCGCGTTCCTACGCCGTC
>VBLD01000073.1 GCA_005879205.1 Deltaproteobacteria bacterium | reverse complement strand
TCGGCTACTCACCCGCGCTGGCGATCGCTGACGGCTTCGAGCGCCTAGTACAAGACCTCGCCGCCCCCGCCATCGCGATGCGATGATGACGTCACTCGCTGCGCAGGGCATCGACCACCCGGAGACGAGCAGCACGCACTGCCGGGACGATCGCGCCCACCAGGCATGCGACGAGCGTCAGCGTCGCCGCGACAGCGGCGAACTTCCATGGGAAATAGGGGTCGTGCTTCCACCCCAGCACCGCCGGGAGCTGTACCCGGATCCAGAAGTGTCCGAGACTGAGGCCGGTAAGCAGCGCAAGCCCGATCCCCAGGATGGCAATGGCGCCACTTTCCAGCACGATCATGCCGAACAGCTGGGAGCGGTAAAGGCCGACGGCGCGTAGCATGCCGAGCTCGCGGGTTCGTTCCAGCACCGCCGCAACGAGGTTGTCGCCGGTGCCGATGAGAATGAGCACGAGCGCGATCGCCTGAGAGACTCCGAGGAGTCCGAAGGCTCGTCGCGCCTGACCGGCGAAGAACTCGACGACCTCGGCGCTCCGGTGGACGGCGAGACGACGCGTCATCCCCAATTCGCGAGCGACCCGATCCGCGGCAACCGGGGCGGTACCAGGCTGCGCGGCCACGTGGGCCCATGTGATCATATGGTCGTTCCAGAGCGGCCGATAGCGCTCGCGGCTCATGATCACAGCCACCAGCGGCTCACCCGAGGTCACCGCCGCGACGGGCAACTCGACGGTGCCAGTCGGCGAGACCAGGCGAAGGCGATCCCCCGGACGCGTTCGGTGGCGATAGGCAAACGACCTCGACACAATTACTGCCTGGCCCGCACCTACTCGTCCCAACGCGTCGGCGCCGGCGCCGGGAAGAAGCGGCCACTGGCAAACCCGGTTGTCGGTAAAGCAAGCCCGATCAATTGCCGCCACGATGGCCGTTCCGTCGTTGACCCGGATCTCCCGTCGCTGCTCGCCCACCGCAAGTACGACCTCGGGGATATTCGTCAGGTCATTGAGCAAGCCCTCGTCGAGCGCCGCGTGCATCCATCCGCCTTCGGCCCGGAGCCTCGAGGTCAGCTGGGAAACAACGGTCCGCTCGCAGCTCCACCCCACCAAGCCGACGAAGAGGACGGCACCCAGGCCGACGCCGACCGTCGCCACGCTCATCGCCGAGCGTTGCAACCGTTGAGTGAGATGTCGGCCGGCGAAGCGACCGGCGCAGCCAAACAGGCGCGACCAAATCGCTCCCACGGGGGCACTGCCGAAGGCGACGAGAGGCCTGGCCAAAGCGCACGCAGTGACGGCGAGAAGCACGGTCGTCACGTGACCGAGGCTGGTCAGCTGCAGCGCATTCTGCGCCCCGATGAGACCCGCAAGCAGAAGCATCAGTGTGGACAGCGCCCACACGTTGCTCCGCCGCCGACCGGGCAGCTCGCGTCCGAGATATGCCAGGGCGGCAACGGGGCGCATGCGCAAGATGCGGGCAGCTGGGATGGCGGCCGCCAGAAGGGCTGCCATGAGCCCGACAGCGGCTCCCCATGCGCAGATCGGTGGCAAGGACGGCCGTCCGGTTGACCATACCGGCAGGTTCAGGGTGCTTTCAGTCGAGCCGGCGGCGACAGGTAGCAGGCGATCACCCGCGAGGATGCCGATCGGGAGACCGATCACCGTACCCATCACTCCAAGGAAGACGCTCTCGGCCATGAGCTCGGCGAAGACGACGCCGCGACCCAGGCCGACCGCGCGAAGTAGGCCGATCTCCCATGCCCGCGATTCGAAGATCGCCTGGATGTGTCCATAGCAGATGACGAATCCTGCTACGGCCGCGAGGAGGCTGAAGGAAGTCAGCTCTCTGTGAAAAGCACCGACAGTCTCGCGCAGCACATCCTTCTTGAGCGCGGGCTCCTCGACGACGAGTGACAACTCTGCCGGAAGGGCAGCCTCGATTGCTGTTTTCGTGGCTTCGACGGTCGCGTCTTTCGTCAAGACCACGTCAATGTGATTGATCTGTTGTTCGTCCGTAAATGCGAGCTCGGCGGCCGGCAGATCCATTACGACCAGTCGCCCGGCGAGCGCGCGGACGAGCCCCTCGGACTCGAGCAGACCTCTGATCGTGAACCGCTTGACCCCGCGGGGCGTGACCAGGTCAATCGTACTGCCGATACCAAGGCCGCGGCGCGCCGCGAACTCGCGCCCTAGAAGGATCGAGTCCGCGTTGTTGAAGAACTCGAACAGCCCGTGAGCCGCCTTGTCGTGCTGTCCACTGGTCTCATAGACCCGGACGGCGTCGTCGTTGACGACATCCACGCCGTGCACCGTGAGCGATTCACCGCTCCCGTCGTCGGGAAACGTGACCGCACGCACCAACGGCACGGCGAGCGCGACGCCGGGAACAGTCTTCAGCCGTTCGACGATATCCTCGCTGAAATTCGCCCCTCCGGCGGCGGTAATGATGAGTCCGGCTCGGCCTGCCATGCCGTCGATAGAGTCGATGAACCCCTGGAGGACAGCCTCGTTCATCACGAGCATAGACGCGACGACGCCTACGCCCACGGCAACCGCGGTTATGCTCAGGACGGTCCGTCCGAGGCCGGCGCGGACGTGCCGGTACGCCATTCGAACAACGAAGACGAGATTCATGATTCTCATTTGTCCGGAGCAGCGGCAGCGATTGATCGCCCCGTCGGAGGGCTACGTACGTCTCTTACCACCTTGCCGTCACGGAGCTCGATCGTGCGGTCACCGTAGGTAGCGGCCCATATGTTGTGCGTCACCATCACCACTGTGACACGGTTCGCTTGGTTGAGCTCTCTCACCAGGTCCAAGATGCTTCGTCCGGTGAGCGAGTCGAGGTTCCCGGTTGGCTCATCGGCAAGCAGGATCGACGGTTGCGTGGCGATGGCGCGTGCAATGGCGACCCGCTGCTGCTCGCCTCCGGACAGTTCAGCTGGATAGCGGTGCTCGCGGCCGAGAACGCCAACTCGTCGAAGAGCATCCGCCGTACGGTCGCGCACTTCGCTCCTCTTGCATCCCGAGAATTCGAGCGGCCAGCTCACGTTCTCGTGCACCGTGAGCGACGGGATCAGATTGAAATTCTGAAAGACGAAGCCGAGGCTCTTGAGGCGTAGGGAGGCGCGCGCACGATCAGGGAGCGTTGCCAGCGTGCGCCCCTCGATGATCACCTCGCCGCTGCTCGGGTCGTCGAGTCCGGATATGAGATTGAGCAAGGTCGTCTTGCCCGAACCGCTGGGTCCCATCACGGAGATGAACTCGCCCCTGCCGATCTCGAGGCTGACATTGTCGATCGCCCTCATCGGCTGATCAGCGATGTCGTAGACCTTGGTCACGTCGACGAGGTGGATGATCGAATCGCTCATCGGCATTTCGCTCTCCCGGGTGGCAACCATCCCCGCTACCGCCCTCTGCGACCCCTCGAGCCGGCTCCCTGCGCTTTCGAAACGTCGGGCTCCTCGGACCGCGCAGCCCACTGCTCATAGGTGGCGCGGAGTTCCTGGAGAAACTCCAGGTCCGCCGCCACGTGCTTCAACCGTCTGCCGAGAAGGAGGGCAAGGGCTCCGAAGGGCGTGTTCGGGTCGCCCAACGGGGGGGCGGCCCCTTCTCGGGCCCGCTCCAGCATCTTGCCACTGATCCACAGGGCCTCCTGCCACCGGTCGAGCACGGCTCGCACAACTGCCTGACCGGCCTGCCAGACGAAGAGCGCGCGACAGGAGAGCTCGTCCTCGTAATCATCCGGATTGGGACGCGCGGGGGCCACGAGCCAGCCGTCGAACGCCGCCGTCCCCTCCGGCGTGATTTCATATGGCGCCCGACGGGGATCGGCACCCTCCGGTTTGGCTGACGTCCGGACGAGTCCTTTCGCGGCTAGCTTCTGCAACTCGCGATAGAAGCTCCCGGTGCTGAGCTGAACCCCGGAGCGGTCGCGGTAGTCCTTCATCAAGGCGTATCCGTGACGTGGCTTCCCGTCGCGAAGGAGACCAAGAACTAGGTATTGGAACATCTCCGTTCCTGACGCCCGGATGGCGCATACCAACAACGGTTCTATCCCGTCAAGCCGCACCTCCTCAGACATGGCTGCACCGCATCGATACCGATCGGAGCGTCCCGGAGCCCTTTCGTCTTCGTCCCCTGGGTTGATTCCTTCGCCCAAGCACGTGTGTCGGCCGCCCCCGCCAGATTGGATCGGAGACGCTCGCTGCAATGTAGCGAGACGATGCGTAGAGAATCTCCCGCCATTGACGGTTCAGCAGCTACCGACGTATTCGGTGCGCGTGCGATCGAGAGCCAAGCAGGAGGGGAGGTGGCACGCATGACGTCGTCGATGGAGACAGGAGAAGTTGGGAACTGTGGACGTGAAGCGGGCGCGCTCGGGATCTTCGAACGGCTTCGATCGAGAGTGATGCGACCACTGCCAACTCTCTCAACGCCGTTTCGGTTCGGCGCCTTTGAAAATCCCCACGTCGCCTTTTGCGAGCACGGCACCACGGCTGCGGCGAAATTCGGCGTTGATCGACACGCCCCACGCGTCAGCACCCGGCCTGCCTTCCGGCTGTCGTTTGCTCCGAACACTCTCGCCCGAGAGACGGTGGACGGACCGAATAGCCCCGATGTGACGGCGCAAGGCATCATCAGACGAGCACGGGTCGCTGCCCCCGGGAACGGAGCCGGCGCGGTGCCCGAGCGGCGGCTGATGCTCGCCGTCCTCGAAGACGCCCTCGCGATACTCTTGTCGTATTCAAACTCAAGGACTCGCAGCGATCGGGGCACCGTCGGCGAGGTACGGGCTTGGCTTGCCATGGACGACTCCAAATGGCCCTTCTCGTTCCTCAATATCTGCGACGTGCTCGACCTGAGCGCTCTGCGCATTCGTTCGGCGCTTGCGCAGGCGACCGATTATCAGGCGAGACACGTCGTCGCCACGGTACGGGCCAGCTGAACGGTACTCGCGTCATGTTACGACAGAGCAGCGCCGCATAGCGTTTACGCCGGGATCGCTAGCGCCTTTCGACCACATGGCGATCCCGCTCGAAGACGACAGTCGACCCTCTGTTGCCTCAACAAGTGTAATCCCCTTTCGGGCGGAGCCATGCACGAAGACACTCAGCGGGAAGCAAAGTCACCGATCACGGACGGTCCTGCCTGGTATGTCGTTGCTACCAAACGGCACTCCGAGCAAATCGCGCGGGCACGGCTTGCCGAGCGCGGGATCGAAAGCTACCTGCCGCTCACGGTCGAGTGGCCACGCCCGGCGGGCGGCCGGCTGATTCAACCTTTGTTCCCGGGCTATCTGCTGGTGAAGGGCACGCTCCCCCGCGACTATTATCGCGTCAGCTGGACACAGGGCGTGAAGGCATTCGTGGTCTTCGGTGAATATCCTCCGCCTCTCGACGAGCGCTACGTCGAGTTTTTGCGCGCACGCGAGGGTGCAGACGGCTTCATCCGCTGCGCCGAAGAGACTGAAGCGAGGATGAGTGTTCGCGTCCTCCACGGGCCACTCACGGGGTTTGCCGCGGTCGTGCAACGTCGTCTTCCGGCCCGCGAGCGTGTCGTGGTGCTCTTGAATCTCCTTCAGCGCGAGACGCCAGTCGAACTACCCGAGCGTTGGGTGAAGAGGGCGTCGTGACCCCCGCTCTTCCTACCGCGTGTCGGACGACCACGTTTGAGGAGGAGAGATGACAAACCCCAGGACGATCGTCGAGCGCCGACCGTATCCCGCGCCGGGTGGGCCGCAACTGCGGGGGGGCGGCTTGTACCGTTACCTCGTTCTCGGCTTGCTCCGTAACGGCGCTGCTCGCCACGGGTACGCTCTCATGAAGGAGTATCAGCAACGATCGGCCACGCCGATCGGTAGCGGCCGCTTCTACAGCAAGCTGCAGCGGCTCGCCGCCGAGGGCCTCGTCACGACCGCTGCCAATGCTCCTGGTGCCGACGGTCGCCGGACGCCGTACCGGATCACGAGCGCCGGCGCCGAGTGCTTCGACGGCTGGCTGCGCGAATCCGCGGCGTCGGACACCCGTCGAGAGGATGATCTTTGCGCTCGCGCGCTCTTGCTGGCAGCTGCCGAACCCGCTGTCGTGTCCGCGACGCTCGATCGCTGGCGGGGCGAAATCTCCAGCCGCGGCGCCGGCATCGAGGAGGCGCTCGTCCGGGCACTGGACACCCGCACGCCGAGCTCGCCTTCCGCATTCGACCCACTGCCATTGTTGCTGAGGCGGCGGCTGAAGCACGCCGTCGCCGACGTCGAGTTCATCGACGAGTTCCGCCAGTCCTACGAGCGCTGGACGCGCCGAAGCGCCAACGGGCGTCCATCTGCAGCCGCGGCGGCCCGGCGGCGATCTGGCACCTGACCTCGACCCGCGTGCGCCCGGCGCGCCGGCGCGATCGCCACGACACAATGACCCCTTCCTCGACGTCAGGGGACACATGATGAATTTTGCATCCCTCGCGTCGCCGAAGCCGATCCGGCGACGCCGCTTCCTCTGGGGATTCGAGCGTGCCCTCGGGCGGCGTCTCTTTCCCTTCTCGCAGATCGCCGTCTCCCGCCCCGTTCGCACTGACGAGAACCGCAAGCGTTCTCCAGTCCCGCTCCGATGCCCGCTCCCGGCCAGTGCCTCCCTCGCTCCGGAACAGCGCTTGATGGCCGCGGTGCTGGACGACGCGTTGCTGACCCTCGCCCGGCACGGCGATTCCGATCCGCGGGCGCGCAAGCTCATCGCCGAGGTGGACGCATGGATCGCGGCAGACGACCTCGACTGGCCCTTTTCCTTCGTGAACGTCTGCAGTGCGCTGCACCTCGACCCTTCGTGCGTCCGCTCGCGGGTGGAGCGTTGGCGACGGGAAACGCTCGGGCTCGCCTCGCCTGCCCCGTTCCGCAAACGGCGCCGAGCTCGGCCGTCTGCATCCCGACGATGAGGAAGCGCCCGCTCGCACTCGCGGCCATCGTCCTGGCCGTCCTCGGCGGCTCGCGACGCTCGGGAGCGACGAATCACGAGGTGCAGCTCGACGAGGTCATGGCGGGCTGCGGCCACGACCAGCGCATCCAGTTCGTGGAGCTTCTGTTCCCGCGCGGCCAGAACCGCTGGGGCGACTGTGCCGAGCTGGCATTCTTCGACGGGAACGGGATGCAGACGGCCGTGTTCCCGTTCCCGCATGACGTTCCCGACGATCGTCTCTCGGAAGGGAACTCGGCGCTGATCGCCACGCAGGCGTTCGCCGACCTGCCGGGCGCCCCGCGACCGGATTTCATCATCCCGCCCGCGATCGGCGCGCCAGGTGGGAAGGTCTGCTTCCGGGGGACCCACTGCTTCCCGATCGATATCTGCCTCTCGTACGGCGACTTCCGCGGGAACACCGAGGGCGCAGGGAGCCCCGCGCCCGGTTTGCCCCTCGGCGGCGCCACGAGTCTCCAGCGTTTCCAGCGCTTCGAGGATCCAGGACTCGGCGACCAGAACCAGTTCAACTCCGACTTCCGCCTCGCGGCGCCCGCCCCGAGAAACGACCAGGGTATGGCGGGGCTCGTCGTCGTGCGTGACGGCGCGTGCCACGTCGAGCCGTCCGCGCCGCCGTGTCCCGACCTCGGTGGTCTCCCAGGCGGAGCGATGGCCGGCGACTGCGGCGGTCCCTCCTGCGGCAACGGCGTGATCGACGCCGGCGAGGAGTGCGACGACGGCAACACAGTGAGTGGCGACTGCTGCTCGGCGTCCTGCCGGTTCGAGCCGAGCGGAACACCGTGTACCGAGGACGGCGACCTCTGCACCATCGACCGCTGCAACGGAGCGGGCACCTGCGAGCACGCCCCGTGCGGCGGCTGCCTGACGTGCGACCCGAGTGCCGGCTGCGTCGCAAGGCCCGCCGGCGGGTGCAAGGCCACGGTGCCCGGAGGCGCGTCGCTCATGCTCACGAATGCTCCGGCGGACCGTAAGGATCGGCTGTCCTGGCACTGGGCGGCGAGCGCTCCGACGCCGAAGGCGGATTTCGGCGACCCGCTCCATAGCACGGACTACCAGCTCTGCCTCTACGAGAACGGGGAGCAACCCGCAGCACGGCTCGGGGCGACGGCACCGGCCGGCGGCATCTGCGCCGGCGCGCCTTGCTGGAAGGCGACGCGGGCCGGCTTCCACTATGCGGACAAAGCTCTGACCCCGGACGGCTTGCTGTCCGTACGGCTCAAGGGGGCTGCCGCTCCCGCCAAGTCGACCATCGTTGTCGCCGGGAATGGACCTCGCCTCCGCATGCCGCCGTTTCCCGTTCGCACACCGCTCAGAGTTCAACTGCGCAAAAGCGACGGGAACGCCTGCTGGGAGGCGAGCTACAGCAAGGTTCACCTTTCGCGCTCAGGCGCGAGGCTCACCGCGAAGTCGGACTGAACCGCAACCGGCCTCTCGCACGACCATTCGAGGAGGTGACATGGAGAAGACTCGCAACCTGCACTGGCCGATCATGGCGGCGCTGTGCATGCTCATGGGAACATCGTCGGCGAAGGAGGTGACGGTTGCGCTCCATTCCCTTCCCGCATTGTCCACGGTGCAGTCGAAAGCGTCCGCAACGGCCGTCGTCGATGTCGCGCATGCCACGGTCAATGTGACGGACGTGCAAGGCCTCCCGGCCCTGCCGGCGGGGGCAACGTACGAAGTGCTCCTCGTTCACAACACGCCGGGGCCCGGTCACTCGATCGCACTCGATCCGGGTCCGGACGGCGACGACATCATCGACATCGGGGCCCTCGCGCCCGGCACCGCCGCACTCACGACACGCGTCGATCGCAGGCGGCTCGCCGGCTTCCAGCTCGACATGATCGTCGTGGTCCGGAGGATGCCGAGCACGCCGGACGAGATCGTCATCGGCGGGCTGGTGAGCATCACGGACAAGCAAGCTGAGCGGCGCCTCCTCGGCCTGGAGCTCGAGGGCGCGCGAGTATTCTCGCAGGAAACGTTCGACGGCAACGGCAGGACCTGCGCGACGTGTCACCCCGCCGCCAACAACTTCACGCTGAGTCCGGCGTTCATCGCCACGCTGCCGGCTCACGATCCCCTCTTCGTCGCCGAGTTCGACCCCGCCCCCGCCGAACTCGAGAATCCGGCCTTGATGCACGGCCCCCGGGCGCTGATCCTGGAGAACATCGACGGCTTCGACCAGCCGCCGGTCTTTCGCGGAACGCCGCACATCCTGAACGCGGCACTCACGGCCCCCTACGGGCTCAGCGGGGACGTCCCGACCCTGGGGGAGTTCGCGCTCGGCGCGATCGTGCAGCACGCCCCGAAGCGGCTCGATCGCGTCCCCGGCATCGACTTCCGGCTGCCGACGCAGGAGGAGATCGACGCCGTCGAGGCCTTCCAGCGCTCCGTGTTCGCACCGCCCGATCGCAATTTCGACCTGGACGCATTCCTCGAGACCGATCAGGAGAAGCGGGGGCGCGATCTGTTCTTCGGACCCGCGAAGTGCTCGTTCTGCCACAACAACGAGGTTCTCGGCGCGGACTTCTCCTTCAACACCGGTGTCGTGAACGCTCCCGTCAACCGGACGCCGCCTCCCGAATGTCCGTCCTGTGGCCCGCTCGGAGGCCGAGAGGCAAACGGCCAGCGCGAGTTCAACGTGCCGCCCCTCGTGGGCATCGCCCGGACAGGTCCGTTCTTTCACGACAACTCCGCGCCCACCCTGCGCGACGCGGTGGCGTTCTACGACAGCCCGGCGTTCCAGAGCTCCCCGGGCGGCCAGTTCCTCGGTGGAATCCAGATGATGCCGGACCAGATCGACGACATAACCGCCTTCTTGAGCGCGCTGACGAGGTGCGGCGACGGCGTGGTCGACCATGGCGAGGAGTGCGACGACGGGAACGACGCCAGCGGCGACGGCTGCCGGTCGGATTGCACGCTCGAGCGATGCGGCGACGGCATCATCGATCCCGGGGAGACCTGTGACGACGGCGCCGCAAACGGCAGCGGCCGTTGCTGCTCCGACCTCTGCCAGCGCAACGATACCTGCGAATCCGACGAGTGCCACTCCTCTGCCGGGCCAACGGAAATGGCCGGCGAGCGAAGCATCATCATCGACTAAGACGACATGCTGCGGAACGTCGCTGCGGTCGTGGGTCCTACGCGCCGCTTCGACCCGGCTACCGGCGATGACGTCTTCGTGACGGTCAAGATCACGGGGGGCACGCCCATCCCCCACACCATCTTCTCCGAGACGCTCACGCACGACCGCTGGTCCCGCCGCAAGACCGGGCGGGAGGAGTGGGTCTACCGCAACCTCGCCACCCACGGACGGTCAACAGGCGCCGTGCAAAAGGCGACGCTTCGGAAGACGCGCCAGGGTTTGTACGCCTTCCGGATGGCGCCGGTGATCTCGAGGCCCATCGACGAGCGTCTGAGCGCCACGGGGGCGGGCCTGCGGCTTCTCGTGGAGATCGCCCGCAGCGTCTGCGCCGAAGGGGAACTCTCGGGCTGCGTCCGCATCACGTCGAGGCTCGATCGTTGCGATCCA
>VBLD01000486.1 GCA_005879205.1 Deltaproteobacteria bacterium | reverse complement strand
CTGGGATGTCGCGACGCGATCGAAGGGGAGCGGCGGCCGTTGCGACTGGTCAGCTTCGAGCACGATCTCGGATCGCTGCGGCTCGCGTTGCGGAACGCGACGCGGTTTCCCCACCTGCACCGCGCCGGCCCCAACGACATCCTGCGGTCCGGGGAGTGGCGATCGCCGGGATCGGCGGTCGTCTGGACGCTCCTCGAGGGCGACTTCGGCGCGCGACTGGCCGAGGCTCCGCCGCCCGACGTGATCTTGTACGATCCGTTCTCGGCGCGCACGGATACAGAGATGTGGACGCTGGAGTGCTTCGACCGCGTGTTCGCTGCCTGCGGCGAGCACGACACGGAGCTCTTCACGTACTCCGCGTCCACGTCGGTGCGGGCCGCGTTGCTGGCCGCGGGCTTCGTCGTCGGGCGGGGGGTTCCGACCGGCACGAAGGCCGAGACGACGCTGGCGATGACGCCGTCGGCCGCGCTCCGCTCCGTGGCGCGGGGCCGCGTGTTGCTCGGCACGGAGTGGCTCGAACGCTGGCGACGCAGCGATGCCAGGGTGCCGAGCGACGTCCCGGTCGACGGCCACGCCGTGTTCGTCGAACGGATCATGGGACTCGCGCAGTTTCGGGGTGCGAGCGAGCCGGCATGACGTCGCCGTCGCTTCCGCCGCTCCCGCGCGAGATCGAGGCGCATCCCGACCACGCGACGATCCGGGCCCGGCTCGCGGCTCCGGACCGGCTTCTGTGGCGGGGCGGGCAGGCGATGGTGCCGGTCTTCCCGCTCCGCCCGCCGCTAGCGGCCGCTCTGGTGGCCGCGTACGGGGCAGGGCAACTCGTCCTCGGCTTCGAACGCGTCGCGAAGGCCCTCGCCGCGGAAACGCGCGGGCTGGCGTTGGTGGCCCGGCGTGAAGGTTCCACGCCGCGGGCGCGCATCTCGCGCCTGCTGCTCCTCTCCGACGACGGCGCCGAGCGGCTCTACCGGCACGCCGAGGGACTGACGGTCGCGCATGCGCCCCGCGTGCTCGTCGCCGTCCTGACCGCAGGCGCGGCCGCGCTCGGCCGGGCGACGACCGCGCGCGACGCGGCGGTGAAGGTCGTCCTCGTGCAGCACAAGCAGGCGGTCGCGGCGGTCATGCGGGCGCTCGCGGGGTGACGCGGGGCCGCCTGTCTTGCGGTCTCGTCTGCGGCTCGTCCTAGAGGGTCACGACGTTCTCCGCGGCCGGGCCCTTCGCGCCCTGGACCACGTCGAACTCGACCTTGGCGCCTTCACGCAGGGTCCGATGGCCGCCATCGGACTTGATGGCGCTGTGATGGCAGAAGACGTCCTTCTCGCCGTCGTCGCGCGTGATGAAGCCGAAGCCCTTCTCGTCATTGAACCACTTGACCGTTCCTGTCGTACGCATCGCCTACTCCTACTGGTTTTCGAATTGCCGCAGTGCGCCGCTGCGCATGTGCTGCCTCATCCACAGTTTCCGACCACTCGCCTTCGCGAGAAGCGCTCCCGCATCGGAGCACTACCGGTCTTTTATCTGATTCCTGGGGGTGCTTGCCAGCAGCGCACGTGTAGCACGATAGCCCACCCTCAATGTCTCAAGGGGTCCGCGTTGCTCTCCGTAGGTGAACTGTCATTGCGGGTCTACGAAGGCAAGACGCGACTGAGGAAATCCCGGGGCGTACAGATGTGGACGCGGCGATAGGAGCCAAGCGCGAGGAGCTCGCGATCGCCGGTCACGAGGTACTGGGCCCGCGCCACGACAGCACATTCGAGAATCCGATTGTCGGGCGTGTCCGGGACGACAGAGAGTCTCGGCGCGCCGGGTCGACCACCCTCACGGGCAGAGCGGCAATGGCGACGGTGATGCGGCCGCGAACCCAGCGAAACTTCGATCCGGCAAGGGCGGTCGCTACCTCGTTCGCGAAGCGGCATGGACGGCAGGGGACGGACCGTGACGGAGTTCCTGCATGATGGCGTACACGTCCTCTTCGGCCCCGATGCCGAGTTCCTTTGCCTTCTTCGTTCCGTACGCGAGTGTCCGCTTCCACGCCGCCTCGCGCGCCGTCGTGTCGTCCAGGTAGTAGCGAAGCGCGGATCCCACGACCTCGGAGAACGTCTGGTGTTGGCGCTTGGCGCGGCGCTCAACCTCTTTCAGGAGGGGCGGCGGGAGAGAGATCGAGACTGGTTTGCGATAGGCCACGGCCATGCTCCTGTATGAAAGTGTAATACAGCCTCACGATGTCAACCGGTCGTCGATCGGGCGACAACGTGTTGCGCCTCGTTGCAGCTGACGGCCGGCACCGCAGGCGCGCAGCGCGACTCCGCGACGTGAATCAGGATCGCGCCGGCGGCATGCCTGTTGCTCGCCTCTCGTCCGTGCGCCTCCTCTTCGACCGCGGTACGACCCTCCTGCGCGACCCCGATCCCGGCTTCGACCCTTCGGCTATCCCCGGGGTTCTCTGGGACCCGCGCGTCCAAGCCTACCGGACACCCGCATACCGCTACCAAGCCCTTCGCCGCGAGCTGACTCGACGGGCTGTGCCGTTCTCGGACGAAGTCCGGGTCCCGCGGTTGGCGTTGGGCTCCTGGTCCCCGATCGAGCTGCGACCGTACCAAGAGGCGGCGCTGTGGGCCTGGGAGCTGGCG
>VBLD01000488.1:1100-1608 GCA_005879205.1 Deltaproteobacteria bacterium | reverse complement strand
AGGAGCGTGTCGCGCGCTCCGAGCGAACGGTGCGCGCGTTTGAACCAGCGTCGGAGGTTGTCCTTGGTCGCCGCCTGCAGCTCCACGCCCGGGACCGAGGAGTTGGCGTACGTGATGGGCGTCGCGAGCGGGTGCTCGAGCCGCGTGCCGCGCAGCAGCCAGAACTCCGGCTCCGGCTGGACGTCGCGTACCGCCAGGTCCTGGGCCGGGTCGGGACCGTCGGCGCTGAAGACCGACACGCGCTCCGGTCGCACGCCGGCATGGAAGAGCACGTCGAGGAGCTGCTGCACGTGCAGGAGGTGCGACTGATAGTTGATCGCCTTGCTGCCGCCGCCGTTCAGCATGAGCACGTGCAGGTGTCCGAGCGCCTCGTCCACGCGTGTCGGGCCGGGCCTCTCGGCCGGCAGCGGCTGCCGGCGGCAGCCAGCCGCGACGAACAGGCCCAACGCGAGCGCGAGCCACGCGCGGCGGCCTGGACCGAGCATCCGCGCAGCTTAGCGGGACGGTC
>VBLD01000488.1:0-1065 GCA_005879205.1 Deltaproteobacteria bacterium | reverse complement strand
GGACGGGAGTGCTAGTGAAGCGGGTGGTAAGGGCCGTCGAGCACGCCGAGGACGGTGAGCGCCCCGTCGTCGTCGATGTGATACAGGATGTAGTAGTCGTCGATCGCCAGGTAGTAGCAGCCCCCGATACCTTGCAGCAGCGACGAGCCGGGCGGATAGGGGTTCTCCGCCAGCTGGATGATCGCCTCGCCGATGTTGCGGAGCGGTGCTTGCGGGATCAGCTCCAGCTCGCGATAGGCACTGTACGTGATGTTCAGCTTCATGCGTCGCGCGGGTAGCGGGATGGTTATCGGCAACGCCCGCGCCCGGCTTGAGGGGCGACGCGGTGCTCCGGGATTCCCCGTCCCGCAGACGCCGTGCGGCTCGCCGGTGCGTCTGTTGTCTTGCAAACGCCACACAGCGCCAGTAAGTTGACGGTTCGTGACCCCTAGGGGGACGAGCTGATGCCTGCCAGTGAGTCCGAGGTCCTCGTCGGTCGCCGCTATCTGGAACGAGGGTTCCTCGATGCGGCGATGAAGCTGTTCGTGCGGAACGCCGAGCTGGTCACGGCGGTCGACTGGACGGGCCTCTCCGACCGTCTGATGGAGCGGAACCGCATAAACGACGCCGTACGGATCTGCGAACTCGGCGCCGTTCCCCTGCCGCGCGATCGCTTTCTTTCCCTCGGCGACGCCGCGCTCAAGCGCAAGGACATCGACGGCGCCATGCGGCTCTACGAGCTGGCCGACGCGGACCGGGACCGCTGGACGCGCTTCGTCGACATCCTCACCCGGCTTCCCGATCGCGGCCGCCAGGCGGTGGAGGTGGCGGAGCGCCACCTCGGGAATGCGCCCGAGCCCGAGACGGTGGACAACGGCAAGGCGCACCGCCGCATCAAGGCCGTGAAGTAGCCCCGGCGAGGCCGGCCGTTCGCCCCTCCGACTGGCTCCGACCCTCCATCCGCGACCTGCCGCCCTACGTCCCCGGGGAGCAGCCGGACGCCACGCGGCGGGTGATCAAGCTCAACACCAACGAGAACCCCTACCCGCCGTCGCCGGCCGTCCTGGAGGCGCTCGCCCGGGCGGC
>VBLD01000487.1 GCA_005879205.1 Deltaproteobacteria bacterium | reverse complement strand
CACCTACAGCCTCTACGAGACGCTGGTCGCCGCGCAGGGCGGCGAGGCCGTCCAGGTGCCGTTCAGCGACGACTTCCGGCTTCCGCCGGAGCTCGGCCGCGCGCGTGCGCGCGTGACCTTTCTTTGTAACCCGAACTCGCCCTCGGGTACGCTCGTGCCGCTCGCCGAAGTCGATGCCCTGGCGCGCGAGGTTGCCGGGGTACTGGTCGTCGACGAGGCGTACGTCGACTTCGCGCCGGCGCACGCGCTCGGCCTCGTCGGCCGGCTGCCGAACGTGCTCGTCCTCCGCACGCTGTCCAAGTCCTTCTCGCTCGCCGGACTCCGCATCGGCCTCGCCTTCGGCCACCCCGAGCTGCTCGCCGGGCTTCGCACCGTCAAGGACTCGTACAACCTGAGCCG
>VBLD01000072.1 GCA_005879205.1 Deltaproteobacteria bacterium | reverse complement strand
CGACGGCTGCTACATGCGGACGATCTACGGCCCCAAGCGCGTCGACGTCATCTACCGGCGCATCGACGACCTGTTCCTCGACCCCGAGACGTTCAACGCCGAGTCCGTGGTCGGCGTCCGCGGGCTCATGCGCGCATGGACGCGCGGCACCGTGGCGCTGGCCAACGCGCCGGGTGCCGGCGTCGCGGACGACAAGGTGGTCTATGCGTTCGTGCCGGACATGATCCGGTACTACCTGGACCAGCATCCGATCCTGCCGAACGTCCCGAGCTACCTCTGCTTCCGGGAGAAGGACCGCGAGCACGTGCTCGCCCACCTCGACGAGCTCGTCGTGAAGCCCGCCAACGAGTCCGGCGGCTACGGCATGCTGATCGGCCCCAAGTCCACCCGCGCGGAGCGCGAGCAGTTCAGAGAGCTGATCCGGGCCGATCCGCGCAACTACATGGCCCAGCCCGTGATCACGCTCTCGACCGCGCCGACCCTCACCGACGACGGCCTCGAGCCCCGTCACCTGGATCTCAGACCCTTCATCCTGTCGCGCGACGACCCGTACGTGACCACGGGCGGCCTCACGCGCGTCGCGCTCGTCAAGGGCTCGCTGGTGGTCAACAGCTCCCAGGGCGGCGGCAGCAAGGACACCTGGGTGGTCGACGTCGAGGATGCCGCCTGATGCTGTCGCGCCTCGCCGACAACCTCTACTGGTTCGGCCGCTACCTCCAGCGGGCGGAGAACACCGGGCGGCTGATCAACGTCAACACGATCCTCTCGATGGACCTGCCGCGACGGGTGGAGCTCGGGTGGGAGCCGCTGGTCGACCTGGTGAGCGCGCGCGCGGTCTTCGCGCAGCTCTACGACGCCGACGGCGAGGACAACGTCGTTCGTTTCCTCTCCGTCGACGAGCGCAATCCCGGCTCGATCCTCTCCTCGCTGCACCGCGCGCGCGAAGCGCTGCGCACGACGCGGGACTACATGCCCGGCGAGGTGTGGGAGCGGGTGAACGACCTCTACTTCTACGTGCAGGACCGGGGCGAGCGCTCGCTCGGACGCCCGCGCCGGCACGTGTTCCTCGAGAGCGTCCTGGACGGCGTGCTCGGCATCCACGGCCTCCTCGCCTTCAACATGAGCCACGACGTCGGCTTCCACTTCCTCGGCATGGGCGCCAACCTCGAGCAGGCGGACATGACCACCCGCATCCTCGACGCCCGGTCGACGCGCGCGATCCCCGCCCGGGACGGGGGATCGTTCGAGGCCGTCGAGTGGATGAGCGTGCTCCGGTCGCTGACCGCGGACCAGACCTACCGCCGGCACGTGCGGAGCCGCGTGGCCGCGGGGCCGGTCACACGCTTTCTCCTTCAGAACCGGGAATTCCCTCGGTCGGTGGCCTGCTGCCTGCTCCGCATCCGCGGCACCCTGCCTCGTCTGCCGTCGCACGAGGAGGTCGACGAGGAGCTCGAACGTACCCTGCGGATGGTGCAGGACGTTGACCTGGAGAGCTCGGCCGCGCCGGGGCTGAAGGAGCTGATGGACGAGATCCAGAAGGGCCTCGTCCGCCTGAACGAAGCCCTGAGCGCCGCGTTCTTTCGCGGCTGAACGGGAGCGCGCCTATTGGGCGGGCGACTCCCAGTCGAACTTGGGTAGGCTCCGCAGCGCGTCGGCGATCTTCCGGCCCCAGGCCTCCCGGAGCTTTGCGTAGTAGCCCACGTCCTGCTCCAGGCGGATCTTCTGCGCCAGGCTGAACGTGTCGCGGCGCAAGATCGCGAGGTCGAGCGGCGGGCCGACCGAGAGATTGCTCTTGATGGTCGAGTCGAGCGACACGAGCGCGCACCGTGCCGCGTCCTCGAGCGATATCTCCGGCCGGATGATGCGGTCGAGGATCGGCTTCCCGTACTTGCTCTCGCCGAGCTGCAGGTACGGCGTCTCGGGCGAGCACCAGATGCAGTTGCCCTCCGGGTAGATGAGATAGCGCGCCGGCGCCTCGCCGCGGATCTGCCCGCCGAGGATCAACGTGACGCGCAGGTCGACGCCTCCGTACTGACCCTGCACGGCCGTGTCCTTCTGGGCGTGCGTCGACACGTCGCCCAGATACTCCGCGGCGTCGTACATGCCGCGCGCCGTGCGCAGCGACACCGGCGCCTCCGGGTTCTCGAGATCGCGCCGGGTCTGCGCGAGGATCGCATGCGTGGTGGCGAGGTTTCCGGCCGAGAGGATGACCAGCGACCGCTCCCCGGGGAACTCGAGGACGTGCATCTTGCTGTACGTGCGGATGTCGTCCACGCCCGCGCTGGTCCGCGTATCGGACGCGAACACGAGGCCGTCGTTCACCTGGGTTGCCACGCAGTAGGTCATCGAGGGTAGGCGTCTCCCGGAAGGATTCTACTTACGGGCCGTCGAAAATCCTAGTCTTGTGGCGGGCGACGAATTGGCGCGTGCCCTTCAGCGCCGGGTATCGAAGCTCGGAACGTCCCGGTACCCGAGGATGCGGTCGTCCGCGGTCGGCAGTGTCGAGCTGTAAAGCCCGCCGCGGCCACGAGGACGCGATCGGCGGGATCGCTGTGGAATCTCCCGGGCAGGGAATAGGCGTCCGCGTTCAGCGAAGCATCTCCCAATCACGCGTGGTGTCGAGGCGGACCAGATCGCGCCGAATCGTCATCCGCCCCTTGAGGATGCCGAGGCGTTTCCCCCGAGGGCGAGTCTTCACGGGCTGGACGGCGGCTCCGACACGAGCATCGTACGCATGAGCGTTACCTTGACCTGACCAAGTAACTAGGTCAACTGCGGTTCCGAGGTGCCGCGGATGTGCACCCGTTAGCGACCTCCCTAGCCGCCTTGCGAGCGTGAAACAATTCCCCGCTGCTGCGCCTCACCGTCGCCGAAATTCGGTCACCACGCCAACGGATGCGCCAGGTCGAACGTGTGCGTGATTCCGACGAGCACGCCGCTCAGCCGATCTTCGCTGTTCCCGCGCAGCAAGGACGCCTGGATGCTGTTCTGCCGGTCAATGACCAGCACCCCGCCGATTGACACCGCGTTCGGGGTCCCGGAGATCCAGTCGCCGTAGACGACGAAGTGGTCGTTGACCTCGACGTCCGTCCCGACCAGCGCCCGCCACGCGTTCGCGGTCCGCAGCATCCCGGCATGCACGCGAATTCCGCGCAGCTTGATGTTCCGGTGATGCGCGCGAAACTTCTGGTACTGGATCTGCTGATAATTGAGCGTCTTGCTCAGCACGAGGAAGTAGTTGGGGTCGAAGCCGACGCCGAGCTGCGTCGCCCCGACGGCGATGGCGGGAATCCGATAATCCTCCCGCACGCCGTTCCATTTCACGTTCAGCATGGGCCGATAGTCGTGCGGCGGGTGGGACGGCGCCACGTCGAGCCCCGCCTCGACGTTCCACGGCAGGCCGAACTCACTCTGCGGCACGAGCTGCGGCTGGTGGAAGACGGAGGCGCGGCCGCTCACCTCCGTGTTGCCGTTCTGGAGCTGGAGCGTCGCCTGTCCGAAGGGCACCAGATCCGTCGTCGGGATCTGGTTGAGTCCTGTCGGCGCCGCCCACGCTGCTGCGGGCAGCAGCCACGCGAGCACGAAAACGCGCCGCATCTCAGTCGTCGTCCTCACCGATCGTGCGGCGCGGCTCGAGACGGAAGAACTCCATCGTCCGGTCGATCTCTTCGACGAGCGCGCGGCCCTGCTCCCCCGCGACGATGCGATCGACCAGCGCATGCCGAGCGTGGTCGCGAACTCCTCGACGAGCCGGTTGAGGGTCTCCCCGACCTCCCGGAACTCATCGTGCCGGTGCAGCTCGACGCGCACGCCGAGGTCGCCGGCCGCCAGCGCGTCGAGCGCCCGGTGCATCGTGTGCACCGGCCGGACGATACGGTGGGTCACGCGGAAGGCCCATAGCGTGATGCCCAATACGAGCAGGACGAGCACCGCGCTCCCGATGACCAGTCCGCGCTGCAACAGCTCGCCCGTGTGACTGATCGTCTTGTGCGCCCGGAAGAACTCGGTGCCGACCTCGTGATTGCTCACCCGATACTGGATCGCGAGCGTCGCGAGGACCGCCACCAGCAGGAACGCCCCGAGCGGGACGACCCAGCGGAGCTGGCGGGCGCGGTGTCCCGGATGATGATGGAGCAGGAATCCCATTGCACAGCCTCCTATTGGAGCTCCGCGAGGGTGTGACACGAGAGACACAGCCCGCCGCGCGAATTCTCGATGCGCACGAAGTCGCGCGACGTGGGTTGCTCGCCGTGGACGAAGTGACAGGTGGCGCACGTGATCAGCCCCTCGGCCGAGAGGGGCAACGTCTCGGGCACCGGCTTCGTGGGTCGGATGCCGGTGTGATGCGACGGCCCCTGGTCGCTATGGCAGAGAATGCAGCGCTCCTCGAGATCGGCGGCCAGGAGGGCCCGCGCGGCGGCCCGATCCTGCTCCAGCATGGCGCGGTCGACGGTGTGGCAGCGGGTGCATTCCGCGTCCGGCCGGTGAACGTTCTCTCCGCGCGGGCCCTTGGCCAGCACCACGGCGAGCGAGATCGTGAGCAGCAAGAATGCCACCCAGCCGACCCCCCGGGCATGGAGCCGCCCGCCCATCAGAGCGCGGCTATCATCCTGGCCCAGCGGCCGTAGTCAATGATTCGGGTTGACGCCGCCGTCGCCGGCAGGCAAACGGACGCGTCGTAGGACCGCGCGCCCCCGGTCACAACCCATGCCAGCGGAGGTCGGGCTCATGCGAAGCGACGCACAGGCGGTATCCCGCCACCATTTCCGATTTCACGCACCCCACGCGCATCTATCGTCGGCGTTCGGCGACGACTGGTTCGGGGTCAGAGCCGAGCGCTTCGCCCGCTTCTTCGGGACGCCGACCTTTCTCATCGTGCAGACGGTCCTCGTGGGAATCTGGATCCTGCTCAACGTCGTCGGTCTCACCCACTTCGACGTCTATCCGTTCATCCTGCTGAACCTCGCCTTCAGCCTGCAGGCGGCCTACGCGGCCCCGCTGATCCTGCTCGCCCAGACGCGGCAGGCAGATCGCGACAAGGCGCTTGCCGACGCGGACGCGCAGCACCGGGAAGCGCTCGCGCAGGCGAGCATCGAGCGACAGGAGCTGGCAGCGAAGCAGGCCGCGCAGATCATCGAGCTTCTGGATCAGAACACGCGGCTGACGCAGCTCACACAGCAGCTCAGCCAGGGCATCAAGGCGCTCACCGACGACATTCACCGCAAGGTCGTGTCGGTCTAGTCCTCGCGATTGCCCTCGCGATTGCATCGTGTTGCAACGGTGCAGCGGCGCCCGCGGGAGCGTCGCGTGTTTTCGAAGCACTCGCGGTGCCTTCGAGGGCACCGCTCTTGCTCACCGGGTCCGCCGCTATGGCGACGAACCCGACCAACATGGTGAAGACCACGGCAAGATGGCTGTCGTTCCGAATGCTGCCTGCGGGTGCACTCGCCATGGCGGCGATAGCGCTGGCGAGCTTCGCCGTGCGCGCCTCGACCGGAAGTCATTCCAAGAGCGGCAATTCCGGCTGCGTCAGCGGCTGTCAGAACCAGTGGAGCGCCGACGGTGGGCAGTGCGTGAACCGCGACCCGGCGTGCATCATCGCTGCGCGGGCCAAGTATGACGCCTGCGTGATCGCCTGCTCGAAGCCCAAGAACACGACGACCACGACCCGCCCGCGTCCCACGACCACCACGACCACCCTGGTGAAAACGAGCACCACGACGACGACGCGTCCGACGACGACCACGAGTCGTCCGACGACCACGACCACGACGACGACCAGCACGACCGCGACCACGGCGCCGAAGCACACCACGACGACGAGCACCGCGCCGGTTCATCCGAAGACCACCACCACGACCACGGTCAATTCATCGACCACGACGACGACGCTCGTGCTCGCGTTCAGTCCGGGCACCGCGGCGTGCCTCAAGCAGGCCGCCGCCGACAAGAAGATCTGCCTCGGCTCTGCGAGTGCGTCCGAATGCCAGCTCGAGTACGACACGGCCTTCACCAACTGCTTCGCGCCGGGGAAGGGCGTGACGTGCGCGGCTGGCTGCGCGGCCAAGAGGAACAAGTGCACGAGTACGAGCGCGGCCGGAGCCAGCACCCGCGCCACGTGCACCAGCGACTGTCACAAGCAGTGGATCAACGCCGGCGGACAGTGCGGCGGTGCCAACCAGACGTGCCTCGCCGTCGCTCGCGCTGCGTACGACGCCTGCGTGGCGGCATGCGCCAACCCGGCCGCCGTGAGTTGCCGGACGGCCTTCGCCGCCTGCGTGGCGAAGTGCCCGAATCTCTGAGCTGACCGTTCATTCCTGAACGGAAACTGGACGGTTTCCTGACCGTTCAGCGTCAGCGGGCGGCCATCGCGAGCTTGCACGACACGTATCCGTCGGGCATGGAGGTTGCTCGTTTCTTCTGCTCGTGGACGACCGACCGCAGGACATCATCCGCGCCATTCGCCAGGCGCTCGGCATGACGCAGGCGGAGTTCGGCCACGCGCTCGGCTGGGCGCCGTCGACGATCTCCAAGTGGGAATCGGGCCGGGGCGAGCCCAACCGTCTGGCACTGAAGATCATCCTCGCCTTCGCCGAGGAGCGGAAGGTTCGCTATCGGCCGCGGCGCGAGCTCGTGATGCAGGCGCCGGACGGCGTGCCGCACCTTCCCGTGGTTGCGTCGCCGCCGCGCCCGGTGCCGGCCATCAGCGTGCTGCCGCCGACTATGCCAGGTGGCTGGGTCGCGTCGGCTCGCGCCGAGCATCCCCGGTGGGAGGCCGCACTCAGCTTTCGAGTCGCGCTCGATCGCGGTCGGCCGCCGGCCAATCCCGCCCGGCACCCCTGGCTCCGCAAGGCGACCGTCGCCGGTGCGGCGCTGGGCGCGCTGTTCCTCATCGGCATTCCGTTGCGCCGCTCGCCCTCGGCACCGTCTCCGGCGCGCACCGAATCGCACATCGGATCGGTCGTCGGCGAGGCGCCTGCGAGGCACGCGGCGGCCGACGATCGGAAGGTCGCGGAGACCGAGGCGCCTGCTCCCCGAGCCGCCGTCGTGCCGGAGCCGCCTCCGCCGGCGATGGCCACCATCGAGGGCGTGAGCCTCGTCGGTGGTGTTCGTCAGGCGATGTTCCGCACGCCGACCGAGACGATCACGCTGACCGAGGGCGCGCAGCTCGGCGAGCGGCGAATCACGCGCATCGGCGCGGAAGGGGTCGAGCTGCGCGAGCCGACGGGGCAGCTCCGCATGGTCGCCATCGGCGGGCGCGTCCCGGTCGACTGACCCGATCGACCGACGCGTCGATCCTCATCCCCGCGACTTTCCCGCCGTCCATCCAGAGGACGTACTTCGCGATCTCGTCCGGATCTGTGAGCGCCGGGCACGCCGCCCAACGGTCGAGCGCGTCGTTCCCGTAGAGGACCACGCCGATGTGCTGCGAGGTGTCCGCGTCGACGGCCGGGTCGGGATCGACGAAGCCGAGCCGGCGGCGGAGCGTCTCGACGTCGTCGCGGCCGCCGGTGAGGAACAGCCAGCCCGGCTTCACGCCGTGGGTGGCGGCATATCTCTTCAGCACCGCGGCCGTGTCCCCCTCGGGCTTGAGCGTGATCGAATACATGAAGATGTCCCGACCTGTTCTGGCATCGTGCGTACATGAAATTCAGGGTCACGATGCGTCCCCGCACGAGACTAGGGGAATTCCCGTAGAGCGGCGAGCCGCTCAGGGCGCCGGCGTGGTGGTGAAGGCTACGGCTCCACGCCGCGCGCGCGGTAGCGTGCGAGCCGCTCGCGGATCGCCGCTGCGGCGTCGCTGTCGCCTGTGGCCGTCGCCACCTGGAGGGCACGCTCGGCGGTGGCGACGGCGGCGTCCCATTGCCCGGCCGCCGCATGGCTCGCCGCGAGACCGTCGAGCGCCTGCGGCCAATCGGGACGCAGGCGGAGCGCCTCGCGATAGTGCGTGATCGCCTCGGCCGTGCGCGCGCGTGCCGCCAGGGCCGTCGCCAGCTCGAAGTGTATCTGGGCGGAGTGCGGTCTCGAGGCGAGCGCCGCCTGGTAGTGGAGGATCGCGCCGTCGACGTCGCCCTGGGACGCGAGCACGGTGGCGAGGTTCGCGTGCGCGTCGGTGTAGTCCGGGTCGAGGCGGAGCGCGGCCTGGTACTCGGCCGTGGCCTCGG
Source organism: Deltaproteobacteria bacterium (assembly GCA_005879205.1). Lineage (GTDB taxonomy): Bacteria > Desulfobacterota > Binatia > DP-6 > DP-6 > DP-3. The sequence continues at coordinate 2,950 of VBLD01000072.1, read as the reverse complement.
AGAGCCGCTCCGTCGCGGCCAGCACGTTACCGAGGTTGCTGTGGGGCTCGGCATAGCGGGGCCGCTCGCGGATCGCCTCGCGGTAGTGGGCGGCGGCGTCCGCGAGCCGTCCGCGCGTGGCGAGCGCGTTGCCCAGGTTGTTGTGCACCAGGGCGTGGTCCCCCTTCATGCCGAGGGCCGTCCCGTACTCGGCGATCGCCTCGTCGATCTTGCCCTGCGCCGCGAGCGCATTGCCGAGGTCGTCGTGCGCCTCGCCATCCTGCGGGTCGATGCGCAGCGCCTCCCGGAAGTGGCCGATCGCCTCCGGGCCCCGGCCGCTGTCGGACAGCAGCAGCCCGAGGTTGATGTGCGCCATCGAGGAATCGGGATCCTTGGCGAGCGTGTCGCGCCAGACCGTCTCCGCGTCGCGATAGACGAGGGTCTGCCGCCACGCGAGTATGCCGAGAGCGATGACCACGGCGCCGCCGAGCTCTCGCGGCCGCGGCAGGCGCGTCGCGCCGGCCGCCGCGGCGAGGGCGATGAGCGGCAGGCCCGCCAGGTACTGGAAGTGGTCGGCCACGAAGGAGTAGCGCATCGGGTACACGTTGATGAACCCGAGCGCGGGCGCGAGCGTGGCGGCGTAGCAGAGCACGGCGACGAGCGGGCCGCTCCCGAACCGGCGCCGGACGACGTAGAGAGCCGCCACCACGCCGGCCGCCGCGAGGGGAAACAGGTACTGCCACCAGACGGCGGCGTCCACATGCCAGCGCGCGTAGATGAAGGCGAGCGGATACGGCCAGACCAGCTTGGCGGCGTAGAACCAGAGGACGCGTCCGGCGACCAGGCAGCGCTCGAGGAGCGAGAGGCTCCAGAGCTCGCCCGTCGCGCCGACGTGGTGCGTCTCCATCCAGGTGGTCACGAGCCCGGAGGCCACGCCGAGCGCGAAGAAGGGGAGAAGCCGCGTGACGTCGACGCGCTCGCGCTTCCACCGGAGGACGAGGAGGAGCATGGCCGGCAGCGTGCAGGTGACCGTCTTCGCCAGGAGCGCGCCGACGAAGAGCCCGAGGGCCAGACCGTAGGCGACACGCGCGCCGTCGGCGGCGCGCAGGTAGGCGAGGAAGGCGGCGAGGTAGAGCGCGCCCGAGAGCACGTTCTTCCGCTCGGTGACCCAGGCAACGGACTCGACCTGCACCGGGTGGACGGCGAAGACCGCCGCCGCGAACCACGCGCCGGGCAGCGCCAGCCGGCGGCCGACCAGCCAGACGAGGATCGCGTTGGCGGCGTGCAGGAGCACGTTGACGAGGTGGTAGCCGAGGGGGTGGAGACCCCAGAGATGGTAATCCAGCCAGAGGCTCGTGAAGGTGAGCGGGTAGTACTGCGGGACGGCGCCCGGTTCGAGCCAGATGCGCCGGAGCCCGTCGAAGCTCCGCAGCGTCGCGTTGGCGGTGACGTAGGCATCGTCGTCCCAGATGAACCCGGCGCGGAGGGCGGGAAGGTACGTCGCGACGACGAGGAGAACGAGGGCCAGCGCGGGTGCCGCGCTACCGCCGGCGACGGCTGGGCGGCATGCGGCTACCGGCGCCGCCTCCCGGCGCCGCCCGTCCGGCGCGGCTCGCGACCGATGATTCGTAGACGAGCGGGTCGGCCGGGCCATGGCTTCGGGCGGGGCGGGAGGCTAGTGCAAAACGCGCGCAGCGACAACCGTGACCGTGATCGGGACTCGGCAGCTCTTGCCGGCAATGGCGGCTCATGTGCCGGTACCGTCAGGATCGTAACGGTCCACCAGCCCGGCCAGGAAGCGGAAGCCTTGATCCGTATGGGCAACCGGGCGAACCGGCGCCGTCCGCGCACGGCATCGCCCTTGCTTCTCTCGGTCGCGGGTTCCCGGGGGGCGGGCGTCACTCAGACGCTCGAGAACGGTTGACCCAGAAAAAGGGGCTGACACATGACATTCGTAAAGCGGTTGATTCGAGATGAGCACGGGCAGGACCTCGCGGAGTATGCGATCGCGCTCGCGGTGATCACGATCGCGGTGATCGCAGCGGTGCAGCTGGTCGGCACGCGGGTCACGACGCTCTGGAACCAGGCGGCAGGCACGCTGCAGAACGCGGCGAGCTGAGCCTGACCATGAGGACCGCGATGAAACTCGCCGGGCGGATGATTCGCGATGAGCGCGGACAGGATCTCGCCGAGTACGCGATTGCGCTCGCCGTAATCACGATCGCGGTCATCGCGGCCGTCCAGCTCGTCGGCACCAACATCACGTCGCTCTGGAACCAGGCCGCGACCACGCTCCAGAACGCCGCGAGCTGAGCCTCAGCGCGCGAGAAAGCGCGGCCGGATCACCACCAGCAGCGCCGGCAACACCACCAGCGCCGTCGCCGCGCTGCTCACCATCCAGAGCGCCAGCAGCGCGGCCATCTCGCCTACGAAGCGAAGCGCCGTCGCCGTGAAGCAAAGCATGCCCGCGGTCATCGTGAGCGCGGTGAAGGCGACCGTCCGCCCGGCGTGCCGGAGGGCCTCGTGCACGGCGGCCTCGAGCGATGCCCCGCCGCGCGTGGCCTCGGCGACGCGGCTCAGGATGTAGATGCCGTAGTCGATGCCGAAGCCGACCCCGACCCCGATCACCGGCAGGGTGTTCAGGTCGAGCCCGATGCCGCGCGCCGACATGTAGGCGTTGACGATCAGGTTCGCGAGTATCAGGGGAACGACGAGCAGCGCCGCCGCCGTCACCGAGCGGTAGGTCGGCACGAGCACCAGGAAGATGACCAGGAGCGCCGCCGCCGTCACCGAGCGGTAGGTCGGCACGAGCACCAGGAAGATGACCAGGAACGACGCCGCCGTCATGCGAGCCTGGCTGCGGACGATCTCGTCGTAGACGGCGGCCATGATGCCGACGAACCCGCCCGCCAGACGGAACTGGACGTGGGGCAGGGGATGCGTCACGATGAACTGGCGCGCGGCGGCGACC
>VBLD01000080.1:18119-21805 GCA_005879205.1 Deltaproteobacteria bacterium | reverse complement strand
GGGAATCTGGACGAGCGGTCACGGGATCAGTGCGTCGCCCAACGAAGTGGTGTTCATGCCGAATATCCCCCTTGTGATCGCGGCCAATCAGCCGATCCCGCCCGGGTTCTGCAGTCTCGAATTCGACGTCAAGGTCCTCGCGCGGAGCACGGACGCGACGCCGGACGAGATCGAGGAGACCACCGGCTATCGGGCATCCCAGAACGACGCCAGCTGCGACAACGGCCTCAGCTCGTCCGGCCAGCAGTCGAGCTCGCTCATTCTCTGTCCCGTCTGCACCTCGACCGACTGCGTCGATTCCGTCTGCAACCAGATGACGGGCATGTGCGAGGACACGCCGAAGCCGGACAGCACGCCCTGCCCGGACACCGACGCCGACAGCTGCACGACGGCCGGCTGCGATCCGAACGGCAACTGCGACCAGAACCACATCCTGTGCGTCACCACCACGACGACGACGCCCCCGACGACCACCACCACGCTCGGCTGTGTCCCCACCGGGCCCGAGGGCTGCGCCGACATGATCGACAACGACTGCGACGGGCTGATCGATTGCGCCGATCCCGACTGCGGCTTGTCCACGTGCGAGGGCGGGACGCAGAACGGCCAGTCCTGCTCGACGGGCTCGCTGCAGACCGACTGCATCAACGGTGGCGGCCAGTGCCGGTGTCCGATCCTCCAGAAGGACCCGACCGCCATCAAGTTCGGACCAGCGGGAGCGGGTCTCGACCGGTTCACGTCGCACGGGCGGGTGACGATCACGAGCCCCGTGGACGTGGCCGGCTCGGAGCTCGGGTGGCTCCTGAGCAATGCGCGGGGGCGCATCTACAGCGCCGTGTTGCCGCCGGGCGCGCTCACCCGGACCGCTTCGGGCACGCTGTTCACCTACAAGAACCTGGCCGCGAAGACCGGGGGCGGGATCTACAAGGCGCAGGTGAAGATCACGCGCTACCGGATCAGCTACGGCTACCGCATCGAGACCTACGGCGACATGTCGGCCGCGACGGACGCCGCGATGTCGCTGCAGTTCTACATCGGCAACCAGCCGACGCCGGGCATTCACCGCGGGCTGTGGACGCGGACGAAGTCGGGCTGGGTGGTGCGTGACCTGAACCGGTGAGCGGAGCGGCCGGGCCCGACACGACGACCTGCCGCCGCCGACTCGTCGGCGCCGCCTTGGTGGCCCTGCTGCTCGTGACGGGTGTCGCGCGTGCCGCGACCTACTACGTCCGGCAGACGATCGGCGACGACACTCACGACGGGCTCGGCCCGCAGGCGGCATGGCAGCACCTCTCGAAGCTCTCCTCGGCGATGCACGCGGGGGACGTCGCATACGTGGGGCCCGGGCTCTACCGCGAGGAGGTCGTCGTCGAGAACGACGGCGCCCCGGATGCGAGGATCGTGTTCGTCGCCGACACGACGGGCCAGCACACGGGCGATCCACCGGGCACCGTGATGGTCACGGGTGCCGACCCGGTCGACGGGACGATCTTCGCGCCGCACGCCTCCCCCGGAGTCTACACGGCGCGCATCCCGTCCACCGTGTGGGGAGCGGTCGAGATGGACGGGCCGCAGTACCGTTACGGTGGGACCCGCGAGACGCGGGAGCTGGTGGTGGAGAAGATGTCTCCGGTCGACGTCGTTGCCAAGCTCCCGTCGACCTACTACTACGACGATGCCGCGAAGGTCCTCTACCTTCACACCAGCGACGGCCGCCCGCCTGCGACGCACGAGATGGAGCTCATCACGCGCGGCAACGGCATCCTCGTGCAGGGCAAGCGCCACGTGACCGTGATGGGCTTCACGTTCCGCCACATGCAGGACTCGGGGATCAGCTTCTTCAAGGACGCCGGCGACGGCATCGCCGTCGACAACACCTCTTACGGAAGCCGCCAGGGCATCCGGGTCTACGGCGCGCCCGACGTGCTGGTCTATGGGAATACCCTCTTTCGCAACGAGAACAGCGGCGTCTACTTCGCGGCTCGGTCCACCAAGGGTGTCGCGATCGGCAACACCGCCTACGAGAACGTCAAGGGGGTGCGGTGGAGCAGCCAGTCGGTCGACGGGCTCTGCCTCGACAATACGCTGTTCGAGAACCGCGAGCGCGGGATCGCGATCGAGAATGCCGACCGGATCCTGGTCAGGCGGAACAAGGTCGTGGACAACAGCGCGTCGCAGGTGCTGGTGATCGAGAGCGCCTACAGCGCGGAAGCAGACTGCTACGAGACCCACCGTCCAGGCGAGCTCGTCGCCGAGTTCTATCCCTACTTCGAGCGCGACCGGCACGCGACGCTCGCCGAATACCAGCGGGCCCGGCACCAGGATCTGAGCTCCAGAGCCGGCGGCTGCGGGCCCCTGCCGGCAAAGGTGGATGTTCACCGCCTTCAAGCGGAGACCGCGGCCTACGCCGCACGAGCGCGAAAACTGCTGAGCGGTGCGCAAGAAGCCGCAGTGAGCGGCGGCGTGCGTCGCTGGCTCGACTGGCTGCGGGGAAAATGAAGAAAAATCCTCAGAAAGTGCTTGACCCGAATGCGCGGGCAGCAGTAGACCCCCCGGACGGGCTCCGAGCCCACCGGAGTACACAAGGAGACCAAGAGATGCGCCGTACGTGGAAACTCGGAACGAGAGCACTGTCCGTCGCCGCGGTTCTGGGTTTCGTCGTCGGCGTGCCGTCGACCGGCCTTGCCGCCAAGACGTGCAACGGGTTGCTGACGATCGACTACGTGGCTGGCCCGCAGTTCGCCAAGCCCGGCGACGTCGTTCGGGTTCAGCTGACCCTCGGCACCGGCAGCATCCAGAACGGCACCAAGCTCACCGTGAACCGACTCCGGTTCGACCTCGATTGCAACTCGAACTTCGCGCTCGGAATTCCCTGTACCGACGAGGGGGCGATCGTGGAGTACGAGGGCGACCCGACGATCACGACCACCTGCGGGGTCATCTGGTCGACCACCCATCCGGTGAGCAGCGCGCCGAACGAGGTCGTATTCACGCCGAGCAGCCCGATCATGATTCCCGCCAACCGGCCGATCCCACCCGGCTTCTGCACGCTCGAGTTCGACGTCAAGGTGCTCGCCCAGAGCGTCGACAGCACGCCGGCCCCGATCGAGGAGGTGACCGGCTACCTGGCGTCCCAGAACGACGCCAGCTGCGACAACGGTCTCACCTCCTCGGGGCAGCAGTCGAGCTCGATTCCGCTCTGTCCGACCTGCAATCCCACCTCGTGCGTCGATTCGACCTGTAATCAGGACACGGGGCAGTGCATGGATACGGCCAAGCAGGACAGCACCCCCTGCCCGGACACCGATGGCGACTCCTGCACGACAGCCGGATGCGACAGCAACGGGGTGTGCGACCAGCGGCACATGGTGTGCGTGACGACCACGACCACTATCGCCACGACCACGACGACGATCGCGACGACCACGACGACCGTCGCCACGACCACGACGACCGTCGCCACGACCACGACGACCGTCGCCACGACGACGACGACGACCGTTGCCACGACCACGACGACGGAGGCCACGACGACGACGACCGTTGCCACGACGACGACCACGGTCGCCACGACCACGACGACCGTCGCCACCACCACCACCATCGACACGACGACCACCACGACCACCAGCACCACGAGCACCACGAACCCCGGCGGATGCCGCCTGACCGGCGGCGGCCGCGTC
>VBLD01000080.1:11557-18085 GCA_005879205.1 Deltaproteobacteria bacterium | reverse complement strand
CCCGATGCCGACTACGCGACTCACGGCGGGCAGGTGGGTGCGCCCCTTGGCTTCGTGACCGCCTTCAGCCCCGCCACCCCGTGCATCCATGGAAGCTGGACGCACGTGCGGCACTCGCGGAGCGGCAACTTCCATACCCACACCTTCGACAGCCTCGTCTGCGGTTGCCTACCCTGCCCGGAGAATCCCGACGCCCCCGGCGAGGTGGGTGGCCTCTGCAATCCGGGCGACCGCATCTGCGGGCCGGAGCCGCCGCGCGCCCCGGCCAACAAGATCTGCTTCTCGGGGATCGGGGACTACACGCTGACCAGCGGCAGGCGTGATCTCGACGTCGCCTACCGCGTCGACGTCGAGGATCGCAGCGAGCCGGGGGGAATCAACGGCCCGGCGCCGCCCGATCGCTACCGCATGCGCATCTGGCTGCTGGACGGCGACCCGGACAGCCCGAGCAACCTCGACCTGCGCCAGGCCATCAGCTGTGGCGCGAGCCTGGACGAGGACATCAGCGCCCCGCCGCCGGACTTCGACGACGGTGGCACGGCGACGCGGGGGAACCTACAGATTCACCGGGAGATCAACAACAAGCCGTGCCCGTAGGCTACGGCACGAGCGTCACGACGTCGACCAGGGCTGCGCCGTCGCCGACGTAGACGGCCCCGACCGCGGCGCTCACGGTGCGCACCATGCCCGGCACCATGACCTGCTTCACGAGCTGCGGCGCCGAGGCATTCGAGACGTCGACGACGTAGAGTCCGGCCGTCGGGTCGTGGTTGGCGACGGGGGTCGCGAGGAAGGCGAGTGCGCCCGCCACGTCGAGGCCCTGGGCGCCGAAACCTCTGGTCGCGCTCAGCAGCGCGGGCGCCGTCGGGCGGCTCACGTCGACGATCTTCAGCTGCAGGCCGCCGTCGAGCACGTAGGCGCGGCTGCCCGCCACCGCCACGGCCGTCGACCTGGTCGCCAGCGTCCCCACGACCGCCGGCCTGGCCGGGTTCGCGACGTCGATCACCTGGAGCGACGAATCGTCCGCCACGTACGCACGGCCGTTCGCGACGGCAACGGCGGTGGCCAGCCCCGGCGTGTCGGCGGTGCCGACCACCGCCGGTGCGGACGGGTTGCCGACGTCGACGATCTGGAGCCCGGCACCGCCGGCGGCGACGTAGACGAGCGAACCGACGACCTTCAGGTCCGAGCCGCCGGCGAGCGTCGTCCGGCCCGCGACCGCAGGCGCCGCGGGCGTGCGCAGGTCGACCACGAGGAGGTCGGTGTGGGCCGGGTTGCCCGGGACGAGCGTGAGCGCATAGGCGAACTGCCCCGCCATCGCCACCCCGCGGACCGTACCGGGGAGGGTCGCGAGCGCGCGCGGCGCCGACGGGACGCTCACGTCGACCACCTTCATCCCGAAGGTGTTGCCCGCGGCCACGGCCAGCGGACCCGAGGCCGCCACGCCCCAGCTGTCGAAGCCGCCCCAGCTGTTGCCGACGACACGCGGGGCCGTCGGCACCGAGGCGTCGAGCACGTAGAGCCCCGCGGTCTTGGTCGTGGTGTCGACCTGCGCACTGACGACCAGGACCATGCTGCCGGCGGCGTCGAGGTTCTGCGCCCCGAGGCCGTTCACGGCGCTCAGTAGCGCCGGCGCGCCGGGATTGGCGACGTCGATGACCTTGAACTGCGGGCCGCCGTCGAGGGCGTAGAGGCGCGTGCCGGTGACGGTCACGGCGCGGACGCGGGTGACGAGCGACCCGACGATGCTCGGGTGGAGGGCCGTGTCGTCCGCCACGTAGGCGCGACCATTGACGACCGCCACGCCGGTGGCCGTTCCGGGAGTGTCGGCCGTGCCGACGACGGTGGGGAGCGACGGGTTGCTCACGTCGACGATCTCGAGACCGGCGGCCCCGGCGGCGACGTAGGCGACGGTGCCGACGACGCGGAGAGCCGCCGCCTCGAGGCCGAGCGTGACCCGTCCGACGACGGCCGCCGTGCCGGGCACGCGCAGGTCGATGACGACCAGGTCGCTGCGGGCGGGGTTGCCCGCCACGACGTTGAGCGCGTAGGCGAACTGTCCCGCGACGGCGGCGTCCCGCATGGTGCCGCTGAGCGAGGCGATCGCTCTCGGCGCCGACGGCGAGCTCACGTCGAGCACCTTCAGCCCGAGGCTGTTGCCGGTGACGACGGCGAGCGACCCGCTCACCGCCACGCGGTCGCCGTAGAACGGCGGGTTCGCGGCCCCGAGGACGACGGGTGCGCTCGGATTGGCGACGTTGACGACCGCGAGCCCGAACTCCGCGGAGGCCACGAAGGCGAGGCCCCGAGCCCCATCCAGGACGACGTCACGGGCCGTCCCGACGGCGGGCACGAAGCCGGTCAACACGGGGTTCGACGTGCAGGCCGGCGTCGTCGCGCCGACCGACGGCGTCGCGGCCGACTGGTTGCCGGCATTGTCCAGGGCGACGACCGCGTACGAGTAGGCGGTGGAGGGGCTCCGGCCCTGGTCGACGGCCGACGTTGCGGGCGCGAGCACCTGGGTGAGGAACGTCCCGTTGCGGAAGACGTTGTAGCCCTTGAGGCCCGAGCCGCCCGTGTCGGTCGCGGCGGCCCAGCCGACGTTGACCTCGCTGCAGCTCGTCGCCGAGGCGGAGAGACCCGTCGGCACCGACGGCGCGGTGGTGTCGGGACACGACGGCGTGTTCGTGTTGGCGGTGTTGCTCCTCCCCGACTCGTTCCCGGCGTTGTCCACGGCCGAGACCGTGTAGGAGTAGACGGTCGATGCGGCCAGCGGGGAGTCGGTGGTCGAGGTGGCGGGTGCCGGCACGAGCTTCACGAAGGCGGAGCCGCGGTAGAGGTTGTAGCCCCTGAGGCCCGAGCCGCCCGTGTCGGTCGCGGCGCTCCAGCCGAGGTTCACCTGGCTGCAGCTCGCGGCGGACGCCGAGAGTGCCGCGGGCACGGAGGGAGCGGTCGTGTCGCGCGGGATCGTGGTCGAGGTCGTCGTCGTGGTCGTCGTAGCTATGGTGGTGGTCACCGTGCGGCAGAGCGACGTCATGACGCTCGCCGCCGCGCTCATTCCCGAGTGGTTACCCGCGTGGTCGACGGCCGAGACGACGTAGCTGTACGGGGTGGACACCCCGACGTTCGTGTCGGCGGTCGTCGTGGCAGGCGCCATCACCTGCCCGAGGAAGAAGCCGTCCCGGTAGAGGTTGTAGGCCATGACGCCCGAGCCGGCGTCGGTCGAGGCGGTCCACGCGAGATCGACCTGGCCACAGCGCGACGCCGACGCCGTGAGGCCGGTCGGCGTCGAGGGGGCGCTGGCGTCGGTGCCGAGCGTCGTCGCGCTCGCCACGTTCGAGTAGTCGGACGCGGTCCCCCTCGGCCCGAGCGATCGAACCCGATAGTAATAGGTGGTGGCGGCGGCGAGGCCGCCGTCGGAGTACGACGTCACGTTGCGGAGGGTCGAGCCGATCTCGGAGAAGCTCGTGCCGTCGACGCTCCGCTCGACGGAGAAGCCGACGTCGAGGCCGCCGTCCGCCCAGCTCAAATGGATGGCGTCGGTGGCGGTCGCCGTGGCGTCGAGGGACGTCGGGGGCCGGAGCACCGTCACGACGGCCGTGCCCGGTGCGCACACGCTCGGGCCTTCGCGCCGGCAGCGCGCCGTGGTCTGGCGCACGCATTCGGTGCGGAAGCCCTGGGTGGCGATGCACGCCGCGATCGAGTCGGCGCACACGCGCCGGCAGAGAATTGCCGCCGGCGCAGAGCCAGCGTACAGCAATGTCGCGAGCGACGCGGCGACGAGCGGTCCGAATCGAGCAGGATGCTTCCGCATGAGGCGGGCGTGGAGAGCAAACTGCGGGCCAAAGGGACGCGCACATGACTTTGCACGGAGACTCTTTACGCGCGAACGAACGTGCGAAGGAGATGTTCCCTCGGGCGCGTTCAGTTCTGGCCAGCGGCGTTTTCGTTTCGGCGGAGGACCTCGCGAGCCGCAAGCATGTCACCATGCGATCCCCGATCGGAGGGCGCGTGAGGAGCTGCCGGACGGCGGTCACAAACGTACAGCGGGCCGCCGTGACCGGCATCGCGCATGGCGGCCGGGGGGCCTGGCGGCAAGACGCTTGCTCTCGGGGGCATGCGATTCGCTGCTGCCCTCCTCGGGCTCGTGCTCGCGGCCTGCGGCCCCGTCCGCCGCGCGGGCGAGTGGCATCCGGCACCGGAACCGCGCGCGCGCCCCTCGCTCGACGTCGGTCGCCGCGTGCGGCCTGCGGAGGCGACGCTCGCCTGCGTCGACAGTCCGCTCGTCACGTCGTGGGAGCGCCGCATGCGATCGCGGCGAGAGCTTGCCGACGACAGGAAGGAGACGATGGCGCGCGGCGCGCGCTACCTGCCCCAGCTGCGTCAGCTGGTCGCGGACGCAGGTCTGCCTCCGGGCCTGGCGTTGCTCCCGGCGGTCGAGAGCGGCTTCGAGCCGCGCGCGCGCGGCAAGTTCGGCGAGCTCGGTCTCTGGCAGCTGCGCCCGGCCACCGCGCGGCGCTTCGGTCTCGTCGTCGACGCGGAACGCGACGACCGGGCCGACCCGGCCCAGGCGACGCGCGCGGCAGCGCGCTACCTCGGCTATCTCCACCGTCGCTACCGCGACTGGCCGCTCGCGCTGGCCGCCTACAATGCCGGCGAAGGACGCATCGACCGCGCGCTCGCGCGACAGCCGCACGCGACGTTCTGGGAGCTCTCGGCGAGCGGGCACCTGCCGCGGAAGAGCCGGGACTACGTGCCGCGGTTCCTTGCCCTGGTCCGTCTCGACGAGCGCGTCCGGGCGTGCGCGCCGCGGCCGGCGACCGAGCAGCTCCGGGTGGCCGCGGCTGCTCCTCCGTCGCCCCGACCCCTCCCCGTCGTCCGTGAGATGCGCGCACCGCGGACGATCGATCCGCAGGCGACGCCGCACTGCGACGCCGCCTTCGCCCGCCGGCCGGGTTCCCGCGGCCGCGCGGTCGAGACCGGCATCGCGCTCGCCACGCCTCCCGCGCTCTGACCGCCGCGTCGGCGGTGGAGCGCCGGGCGACACCTGTGTTAGGCGTGTCGCCCATGGCGGAATTCGGCTTCTGGAACCTCGCCGCGCAGGACCCGGAACGGGTCGCGCTCGTCGATCCCGACGGCCGGGTCTTCGGTGCGGGGGAGCTGCTCGCGAACGCCAACCGCCTGGTGCATGGTCTGCGCGCCCTCGGGCTTCGCCAGGGAGACTGCCTCGCCACGGTGCTGCCCAATGGCGCGCCGATGGTGGAGCTCTACCTCGCCGCCGCGCAGGCCGGCTGGTACCTGACGCCGATCAACCATCACCTGACCGGCCCCGAGATCGCGTACATCGTCGCCGACTCGGGCGCGAAGGCGCTGGTCGGCGCGGAGCCCTTCGCGCCCGCGTGCCGTGCCGCCGTCGAGGAGATCGAGTTCCCGGCGGCGGCGCGCTTCGCGGTCGGCCGCATCCCCGGCTTCCGGGCCTATGCGGAGCTGTCCGCCGGCCAGCCCGCGACCGCGCCCGCCGAGCGCATCGCGGGGCAGGTGATGAACTATACGTCGGGGACGACCGGGCGTCCGAAGGGCGTGCGCCGGGCGCTCGCGCCCTTCGACCCCGACACCGTGGCGTCGCTCTACGGCATGTTCCTCGCGATGTTCGGCATCGGGCCGCGCGGCGACAACGTGCACCTGACCGGCTCGCCGCTCTACCACACCGCCGTCCTCCTGTTCACGGCGAGCTCGTTCCACTTCGGCCACACGGTCGTCCTGATGGACCGCTGGATGCCGGAGGGCTGCCTCGAGTGCATCCAGCGGTATCGCGTGACCACCACGCACATGGTGCCCACCCAGTTCCACCGGCTGCTCGCGCTTCCCGACGCGGTGAAGGTGCGCTTCGACCTGTCGTCGCTCCGTCACGTGATCCACGCCGCGGCCCCGTGCCCGGTCGACGTCAAGCGACGGATGCTCGAGTGGTGGGGCCCGGTCATCTACGAGTACTACGCCGCCAGCGAGGGCGGCGGCACGCTGGTCACGCCCGAGGAATGGCTCCGCCATCCGGGCACCGTCGGCCGCGCGTGGCCGGGCTCGGAGGTTCGCGTCCTCGACGACGTGGGAAGCACGTGTCCGCCGCGGCAGCCGGGCACCGTGTACATGGCGCTCGGCGTGCAGGACTTCGAGTACCACGGCGACCGGAAGAAGACCGAGGCGAACCGGCGCGACGGCTTCTTCACGGTCGGCGACGTCGGCTACCTCGACGAGGAGGGCTATCTCTTCCTCTGCGACCGCAAGACCGACATGATCATCTCGGGCGGCGTGAACATCTACCCGGCCGAGGTGGAATCGGTCCTGCTGACGCACCCCGCGGTGGCCGACGCGGCCGTCTTCGGCATCCCCGACGACGACTGGGGCGAGCAGGTGAAGGCGGTGATCGAGCCCGCGCCCGGCGCCGAGCCCGGTGCGGCGCTCGTGGCGGACCTCTTCGAGTTCTGCACGGCGCGGCTCGCGAAGTACAAGTGCCCGCGCACGATCGACTTC
>VBLD01000080.1:566-11515 GCA_005879205.1 Deltaproteobacteria bacterium | reverse complement strand
TCTACAAGCGGAAGCTCCGCGATCCGTACTGGCAGGGCCGCGAGCGGGTGATTTAAGCGAGGGGCTCCGCCCCTCGCCCCGGCGGGCGAAGCCCGCCGGGTCCTCACTCCCCGCTCGCTGCGCTCGGCCGCGCGCGCGGCGCGCGCGGAGATTCGATGTCGAGTCTCCTACCTAGCGGAAACGCGGCATCACCTGCTCGGCGAAGAGGCGCATCGAGCGCACGAGGAGCTCGTCGAAGATCGCGCGCGTCTCGTCGATCGGGACGCCGAAGACGCCGTACTGCGGGAACTGGTAGCCGCGGCCCACACCGACGTCGACGCGGCCGCCGGTGACGTGGTCGAGGAGCGCGACCCGTTCGGCGAAGCGGAGCGGGTGGGTGAAGGTCAGGTTGACCACCGCCGTGCCGATCCGGACACGGCGGAGCCGCGCCGCCAAGTGCCCCGCCATGAGGAGCGCGTCGCCGCAGAGGCAGTACGGGGAGAAGTGCTGCTCGGGGACCCAGACGTCGTCGAAGCCGAGGGCCTCGGCGAGCTCGGCGCGCTCGAGCTCCTCGGCCATGACGCGCGCCGGCGCCTGCCCGGGCGGGCACTGGAAGACGTGGTAGGTCGCGAAGCGCATCGGCGCTCAAGCGCGCGGCTTGAGCCACGCCACCGACGCGCCCCAGCCGCCGCGCTCGGCCGGCGCGTCGCCGAAGCGGTCCACGTGCGGGCTTTGCGAAAGGATGCGGTGGACCTGCGCGCGCTGGACGCCGAGTCCCTTGCCGTGGATCAGCCTCACCTCCCGGAACCCCGCGTCGCGGGCGGCCTCGAGGTACGACTCGACGACGGACGGGATCTCGTCGGGGCGGAACGGATGCAGGTCGAGCGCGTCCTCGATCGGAATCACGACCGGCTCGTCGCCGTCCGCCACGGCGGCGAACCTAGCAGATCCCTCGCGCCAAGACGTGGTTTTCGCGACGCTCCGACGTTGGTAGAGCGCCGTCAAAGGAGACGCCGCGATGCCCGCCACCCTCGACGCCTACAAGGACCTCTTTCAGAAGAAGGCGTTCGCCCACCTCGCCACCGTCGGGCCCGACGGCGCGCCGCAGGTGACGCCGGTCTGGATCGACTACGACGGGAAATACGTCCGCTTCAACACGGCCAGGGGCCGCGTGAAGGTGAGGAACCTCGCCCGCAACCCCCGCGTCGCCCTCTCCATCCAGGACCCCGACAAGCCCTATCGCTACGTTCAGATCCGGGGCCGCGTCGCCGAGATGACGGAGGAGGGCGCCGATGCGCACATCGACGCGCTCGCCAAGAAGTACCTCGGCCAGGACCGCTATCCGTTCCGTCAGCCCGGCGAGATCCGCGTCATGTACAAGGTCCTCCCCGAGCGGGTGCAGGGGATGTGAGCCGAGGCGTTTGACAGCGCGGCACCCGCGATCATAGAGGCGAGGGGGATGTGGAGGCCGGCGGTCGTGACGGTGTGCGCGCTCTCGGTCGGCGAGCTCGGCTGCTCGCTCTTCCGGAAGGAACCAGCGCGCGTCCAGGTGGGCCTTGCGTCCTGGTACGACCTCCAGGGTCGTCCGACGACCAGCGGCGAGCGCTTCGATCGGCAGGAGCTCACCGCCGCGCATCGCTCGCTGCCGCTCGGCACGCGGGTGCTCGTCACCAATCTCGCCAACGGCCGTTCGGTCCGCGTCCGCATCAACGACCGCGGTCCCTTCGCGCGCGGCCGGGTGATCGACGTGTCGCGCGCGGCCGCGCGCCGGCTCGGCATGGTTGGAGCGGGCACGGTGCGCGTGCGCATCGAGGTCGTCGGACCGGCGCCGCCGCCTGCCGTGGAGGGCGAGGCGCGCTATCGCCGGACCCGTCGGGGCGGAAGGCGCTAGGATGACGCGGGCGTCGGTAGCCGGCGGGCTCGCGGTCGTGATGCTGCTGCTCTCCGCCTGCGCGAGCATCCGGTCGGTCGGCTCGCGGCTCACGGGACCGCCCGCGCTCGACGAGAACGCATTCGCGCGCAAGCGGATCACGACCTACCGCGTCCCGGATCCGCCCGACGCCACCGTCGTCGGGAAGGTCGGTTCGCATCGCATCCGCAGCGGCGAGACCTTCTTCGACGTCGCGCGCTACTACGACCTCGGCTACAACGAGATCGTCGAGGCCAACCCGGGGGTGGATCCGCTGCTGCCGCCCGTCGGCGCGAGTGTCGTCCTGCCGACGTCGTGGATACTGCCCTGCTGCACCTACGACGGCATCGTCGTGAACGTGCCCGAGATGCGGCTCTACTTCTACCGCCATCCGCCCGGCGATGGGCGGCAGCTGCTCGTCGAGACGTATCCGATCGGCATCGGGCGCACGGGCTGGCGGACGCCGCGCGGCAAGTTCCACATCCGCCGCAAGACGGTGAATCCGAAGTGGGTCATCCCGGAGTCGATCCGCCAGGAGCACATCAAGGAATACGGCGACGATCGTCACTCGATCGCCGGGGGCGATCCCGACAATCCCCTCGGCAAGTACCGCATGGAGCTGTCGCTCCCGCCCTTCAGCATCCACGGGACGGACGTGCCCTGGGGGATCGGCATGCAGGTGACGCACGGCTGCGTGCGGCTCTACCCGGAGGACATCCAGCGGCTCTTCCCGCTCGTGCCGGTCGGCACGCGCGTCGAGTTCGTCTACCAGCCGGTGAAGGCGGGACGGCGCGACGGCGTGGTCTACGTCGAGGTCCACCGCGACGTCTACCGCTACGGCGGCCCGTCCTACGGCCGCGCGTTCGCGGCGCTCACCCGGCAGGGGCTCGACGGGGGTGTGGACGGCGACCTCGTCAAGGACGCGCTCCGGAGCTCAGCCGGCATGCCATTTCGCGTCTCGCCGGGAGGCGCGCCGGGCCGCGCGGCACGGGTGGCGGGCCGCCCCTCGTAGGGACGCAGCTCGCCAGCTGGCTGGATTGCCAAGCGCGGCGCGGCTGTGCCAAGAACGTCGCGCGTGGGGCGCCCGGCACGGGCGCCGGAAGGAGGGTAACGGGATGCGCCTTCGATCGGTCGGTTATCTCGCAGCGAGCCTGATGCTGGCTGGTACGCTTACCAGCGGTTGCGCCAAGATGTCCGAGGGCAAGGACGACGCGGCAGTGGCGCGGGCCGAGGACGCCGCGCGACGGGCCGAGACCGCCGCGAGCCGCGCCGAGGCGGCCGCGCAGCGCGCCGAGGCGGCGAGCACCAAGACCGAGCGGTCGTTCAAGCGCAAGGTGAAGAAGTAGCCCCGCAGCGCTTCAGTTGCCCGCGAGGCTCGACTGGACGTCGGCGTCGGTGCCGAACCCGAACCGATCGCCCCACAGGATGCCGCAGGCGCGATAGCCGGCCTCGGTGCGCCCGGTGATGAGCCCGAGGCGCGCGAGGTTCGGAATCACCGTGTGCATGAAGACCTCGCTGTTGAACTTCGCCCACTCGGGCTGCGACAGCAGCATCGCGACGACGTTGTCCGGGTCGAGGCCGTACTTGGGACAGAGCTCGCGCAGCATGTCGAGCTGCTGGTTGGCGTTGAGCGCCTCGAGGAGGCCGAACGAGAAGTCCTCCATCTCGACCAGCTCCTCCGGCGTCGCGTCGCGTACCGTCCGCCGCATGGTGAGGATGCCGAACGCCGCGTGGCGCGCCTCGTCCTGCTTCACGCGGCGGATGACGTCGGAGAGGAGCGGATTGGTCGAGCCCTTCTGGATCAGGTCGAAGATGCCGACCGCCATGCCCTCGAACAGGCACTGCATGCCGAGCGTCTTCATCTTCCAGGTCGGCGCCGCGAGCAGCTTGTCGAGGAGCACCTTCAGGGTGCCGCCGATCGGGTAGATGGTCCCGACCTTCCGCTCGAGGAACTTGGCGAACACCTCGACGTGGCGCGCCTCGTCGATCACCTGCGAGGCGGCGTAGAACTTGGCGTCCATGGTGGGACAGGCGTTGGTGAGCTGCCCGCAGAGCTGGAGCGCCGCCTGCTCGCCGTGGAGGAGCTGCGAGAGCGTGTGGGCGAACTCGTCGAACGCCGCCTCGCGGCAGGTGGCCTCGTCCGCCCCCATCGCGGTCAGCACCGAGGGGAGGATCTGCAGCCCCTCGCGGGGCAGGAACCATTCGTGGCGCGGAAAGGGCACCGACCAGTCGACGTCGGCCTCGGCGTTCCACTGGCCCTTCTTGCCGCGCTCGTAGAGCGCGCGCAGCTCCTCCACCTCGCTCGCGTAGGTCCACGTCCAGTGCAGGTCCACCGGCACGCCGACGTCGAGCTCGCGGCGCAGCGCCGCGATGCGGTCCTCGTCGATCTCCATCAGCTCGAAGTCGCCGAGCTGCCGGCGGTACTCGGCCAGGATCTTCTCCATGCTCCCCTCCCTCAGCGCGACGCGCGTGCGACCAGGCCGGAGCGGAGCAGCGCGCGCACCTCGCGCTTCCGCCGCCGGACCTCGGTCGGGTCGAACAGGTCCTTGCCCAGCACCTCCGCGCCGAACTCCCCCGACGCGAAGGGAAACACCGTGACGCCGACGAGCGTCAGCAGGAAGTGGTTCACGTGCACCGCGCGGAAGAGCCCGGCACCCATCCCTTCGCGCAGGAGCCCGCCGACGGCCGCCATCATGTCGCCGATCGCGCGCCGGCCCTCGATCTCCTCGGGCAGGTCGCCCGGCAGGTCGTCGTCCTCGAAGAGCGAGCGGAGCAGCACGCGCGCGTAGGTGGGGTTCTCGGCGAGGAGGTCGACCAGGTCGTCGAGCCAGCGCTCGAGCCGGACGAGGGGATCGCCGCCCGCGGCGAGCGAGCGGACGAGCCGCGCCTCGATGCGCACCAGGATGCGCGCCGTCACCGCCGCGTAGAGCTGCGCCTTGGTCCGGAAGTGGTGGAACAGCGACGACTTGCCGAGTCCGACCACCTCCGCCAGCTCGCGCAGCCCGATGGCTGCGTAGCCGCGCTTGGCGAACAGGCCCTCGGCGGCGTCGAGGATCTTGTCGCGCGAGGTCTGCTCGGCGGCGGCGACGGAGCTCGGGGCTGGCATGGATTCCGCGACCGACCGATCGGTCGGGAGCACTATTCCGGACGGTCGGTGGCTGTGTCAAGCCGTCGGCGGTACGCTCCGGCTCTCATGACCGGGGGCGATCTGCAGGGCCGGGTCTGCGTGGTGACCGGCGCCAGCTCGGGGATCGGCCGGGCCACGGCGCTTGCGCTCGGCCGGCTGGGGGCGACGCTCGGGCTCGTCTGCCGCGACCGTGCCCGGGGCGACGCGCTGGTCGCGGAGGTGCGGGCCGCGAGCGGTCACGACCGCGTCGGGCTCTTCGTCGCCGACCTCGCCTCGCGGGCGGCGGTCCACGGCCTGGCCGGGGAGCTGCGCGCGGCGTATCCGCGCGTGCACGTGCTCGTGAACAACGCCGGCGTGGTGAACCTCCGCTATTCGGAGACCGTCGACGGCATCGAGACCGTCTTCGCCGTCAACCACCTTGCGCCGTTCCTCCTGACCCATCTCCTGCTCGGCCGGCTCGCCGAGAGCGGCTCCGCCCGCATCGTGAACGTCGCCTCCGACGCGCATCGCTGGGGCCGGATCGACTTCGACGACCTCGGCCGCCGGCGCCGTTACCGGGGCATCGCGGTCTACGCCCAGTCGAAGCTCGCCAACCTGCTGTTCACCTACGAGCTCGCCCGACGCCTCGACGGCGTCGCCATCACGGCCAACTGCCTGCACCCGGGCGCCGTCGCCACCGGCCTCGGACACAACAACGGCTTCCTGGCAAGACTGGTTGCCGGGGCGCTCCGGCCGTTCTTCCGCACCGCGGAGCAGGGCGCGGCGACGTCCATCTACCTTGCCTCCGCGCCCGAGGCCGACCGCGTGAGCGGCCGCTACTTCGTCGACTGCCGGGAAGCGCGCTCGTCGCCGGCGTCGTACGACGAGAGCCTCGCGCGGCGGCTGTGGGAGGTCAGCGCGCGGATGACGGGGGTGCCGGCTTGACACTCCGATCGAGCCGCCGTTAGCCTCCAGCGCACCGTGAGCGAGCCGATCAGCACGAAGAGCGGTATCCAGGAGTTCTACGACGACCCGGTCGTCGTCGGCAGCTACCTCGCCCTGAGGGTCCGTGAGCCGTTCAACACGGTCCTGCACGAGCGGCAGATCGGGTTCCTCAATCGGGTCATCGGTTCCCTGCAGCCGCGGCGCGTCCTCGAGGTGGCCGTCGGTCCCGGCCGCCTGAGCGCCGAGGTCCGGGCCGCCTCCGTCATGGTCGGCATGGACGGCAGTCCGAACATGCTCACCGAGGCGCGGCGGCGCACGCGCGAGAGGGGTCTCGCCTGGAACTTCGTCCGGGCCGACGGCTTCAGCCTGCCGTTCGCGACCGGGAGCTTCGACCTCATCTACACCCTGCGCTTCATCCGTCACTTCGATCGGGGCGGGCGCGAGACGCTCTACCGCGAGCTGAAGCGCATCCTCAGGCCGGGTGGCCATCTCGTCCTCGACGCCCAGAATCGCCTCGTCTCCCTACCGCATCGGCTGGAGCAGGGGATGCAGAATTACAAGGTCTACGACGAGCTCTGGCTGCGCGACGAGCTGGTCGCCGAGCTCGCGGGCGCGGGCCTCGTCCCGCGCGAGGTCGAGGGGATCATGCGCCGCTTCGCGTGGCAGCGGCGGCTGAACCGCCTGCGCTATCTCCGGCTCGCGTCACCCGCCCGGCTGCTGATCCGCGCGCTCGAGTGGAGCCCGGACCGGAATCCGTCCACCTGGATGGTGCTCTGCCAGGCGGCCGGCTGAGCGGGTCGGTCGCCGCCTCGCTCTACTGGCAGGTTCCGCCCGAGCAAATGCTGCTCAAGCAGTCGCCGTTTACGGTGCACATCTTGCCGGTGGCGCACCGGGCGCACATGGTCATCCCGCCACAGTCGACGTCGCTCTCGCCGCCGTTCCGGATCATGTCGGTGCAGCTCGGCGTCTGACAGCGCGACATGGAGCAGACGCTGCTCAGGCAATCGGACCCCGCCAGGCAATTGAAGCCATTGGCGCAGCGCGGGCACGCGGTCGCGCCGCCGCAGTCGACGTCCGTCTCGCCGCCGTTCACCATGCCGTCCATACAGTTCGGCGCTGGCTCGCAGACGCCGCCCATACAGAGGCCGCTCTGGCAGTCCGACCCGGCGGCACACATCTGGTGGATGCCGCAGCGGGGACACGCGTTCGTGCCACCGCAGTCGACGTCGGTCTCGCCGTCGTTCCGGACCATGTCGGTGCAGCTCGGCGCCTGACAGACGTTTCCCGAGCACGAGCTGTTCTGGCAGTCCCCGCCCGTGGTGCAGGCTTTCCCGTCCGCGCAGCGCGGGCACATGTTCATCCCGCCGCAGTCGACGTCGGTCTCGGTCCCGTCCGTGAAGCCGTCCGTGCAGACCCCGGCCTGACACGCGTTGCTCTGGCAGTCGCTGTTCGCGTTACAGCTCTTGGTGGCCGCGCAGCGGAGGCAGGTCGTGGGCCCGCCGCAGTCGACGTCGGTCTCGGCCTGATTCCGGATGCCGTCGACGCAGTTGGGTGCGATCACCTGGGCCGCCTGCGCCTGACAGGCGCCGCCGACGGGGACGACGCCCGTTCCCGTGACCTTGAGATAGACGTTGCCGTCCGCGCTCACGCCGGAGAGCGTCACGGCGAACTCGTCGGTGCTCGGCAGCTTGGTGTCGCCCTTGGGCGTGAACTGCTTGATCTTCGTGATGAAGGTGACGTTCTCGATCAGCACCGACGCGCTGTGCACGGCCGTCGTGGCACAAGCCGGGTCGCGGAACAGCTCGAAGGTGAGGCTCGTCCCGGCGATCGCCGCCTTCAGCGGCTTCTCCTGCACCGCGTACCTGACCGGCAGGTCTGCGGCGCGTCCAAGGCACGGAAGAGTGAGGAGAGCGGCGAGCAGCGATCGCTTGAGCAGTCTCATCCGGCGTCCTCCCGCGTGCGACAGCGTGGCGAGGGTCGTCCATACGGTGGTCGCAGCGCCGCTGTCAAGAAAAAATCGCAGTACAGATCGTGCCGGGGCAGTTTCGGGGTTTCCAGGGGGGTTGTGCCCCGGGCGGCCGTGTCCGATTCTCGACCGCTCGAGGGAGGACCCGTATGGACCTGCGCGAAAAGGTAGCGCTCGTCACCGGAGCGTCGATGGGCATCGGGCGCCAGATCAGCCTCGATCTCGCGCAGGCCGGCGCCGTCGTGGTGGGGGTGGCGCGCGGGGCCGAGGCCCTGGCTGAGCTCCTCCCCGCACTGCAGAGCCTCTCGCCCCGATCGGAGGTCATCCCGCTCGACGTCGCGCAGGCGGCGGCCGTGTCCGAGGTCGTCCAGCGGATCGTCTCGCGCCACGGGCGGCTCGACATCCTCGTCAACAACGCCGCCGTCGAGGAGCGCCGCTCGATCCTCGCGACGACCCTCGAGGACATCGAGCGGGTGATGCGCATCAACTTCGGCGGGATGGTGAATTGCACGCTCGCCGCCCTGCCGATCATGGTCCGCCAGGGATTCGGCCGGATCGTCAACGTGTCGAGCGCGGTCGGGCGGAGCCCCGTCCCGGGCGAGGCCGCCTACGGCGCGTCGAAGGCGGCGATGATCGCGTTCTCCGAGTCGATCTCCTACGAGCTCGAGCCGAGGGGCGTCCGGGTGCAGGTCCTCTTCCCGGGCTACGTGGCGACCACGGGCATGGCCAGGCAGGCGCGACGCGACGGTCAGGCGCTGCCCCCGCGCTGGGTGCACCGCACCGCCGAGCAGGTCTCCCGCGCGGTGCTCCGTGCGCTCGACGCCGGAGGCTTCGAGATCAACGTGGCGCCGCTCGAGACGCTGGCGCCGATCGTGCGGGCGGTCGCGCCGAAGATCTACCGGCGAGCGATCGTGCGCACGCAGCCGCTGCCGTGAGCCGTGGTCAGCCGAGCCCCATGCGGCGGGCGATGATGACCTTCATGATCTCGTTCGTCCCCGCGTAGATCGACTGGACCGCGGCGTCGGCGAAGTCCGTGGCGATCGGGTACTCGGTCATGAAGCCGTAGCCGCCGTGGAGCTGCACGCACTCGCTCGTCAGGCGCTTCTGGAGATCGGTCGTCCACCACTTGGCCATCGACGCCTCCTGGACGACCTGCTCGCCGCGCACGTGAGCGGCGAGCACCCGGTCGACGAACGCCTCGCCCACCTCCACCTGCGTCGCCAGCTCGGCCAGCTTGAACTGCGTGTTCTGGAAGGCGGCGATGGGCTGTCCGAACGCGTGCCGCTCCTGCACGTAGGCGACCGTGTCCGTGAGCGATCGACGGCAGGAGGCGAGCGACGAGACCGCGATCGAGATGCGCTCCTGCTGGAGCTTCTCCATGAGCATCTTGAAGCCCTGGCCCTCGCCGCCGAGCAGGTTCTCGACCGGCACGCGGCAGTCCTGGAAGAAGAGCTCGCTCGTATCCTGCGCATGGAGGCCGAGCTTGTCGAGCTTGCGGCCGCGGACGAAGCCGGGCGTGTCGGCGTCGACCAGGAGGAGGCTGATGCCGCCGTGCGGCGGGTCGGCGGCGGGGTTCGTCTTCACGACCACGATGAAGAGCCCGCCGAGCTGCCCGAGCGAGATGAAGGTCTTGGTCCCGTTCACGACGTAGTGGTCGCCGTCGCGGACGGCGCGCGTCTGGACGTTGGCCAGGTCGGAGCCGGTGCCGGGTTCGGTCATGCAGATGCCGACCAGACACTCGCCCCGGATCGCCGGCGGCAGCCAGCGCCGCTTCTGCGCCTCGGTGCCGTAGGCGACGAGGTACGGCAGGCAGATCGAGGAGTGGACGGCGGTCATGAGACCGTGCGCCCGCCGCCACGCGATCTCCTCCATGACGATCACGTCGTAGAGGAAATCGCCGCCGCCACCGCCGTACTCCGCGGGCATCGCCGGGCCGAGGAAGCCCTCCTCGCCGAGGCGGCGCCAGGTGGCGCGGTCGGTCAGCCGGTTGCGGTTCCACTCGGCCACCTTGGGCTCGATCTCGCGCTCGGCGAAGCGCCGGAACTGGGCGCGGAAGAGCTCGTGCTCGTCGGTGAAGATCTCGCGGCGCATCGGCTCACGCCCGCCAGTGCGGCGGATAGCTCCGGTCGTAGCTCGGCCGGGCGCGCATCGTCTCGCGCCAGTCGACGAGCCACGGGGTCCGGGCACGATCGAGCTCGACGCCCGCGCGCGCCGCGATCTCGACGAAGGGCAGCCAGGTGAAGTCCGCCCGCGAGAGCTCGCCGCCGGCGACGAACCGCCCGCGCCGTGCCGCGGCCCGCGCCTCGAGTCTCTCGATCTGGCTACGAACATCGGCGCGCGCGGCCTCGAGCGCCGCAGCGTCGCGCTGCTCGGGCGGCGTGAAGAACGCCTGGCGGGCGACGGCGCGGAACGCCTCGGCGAGGTAGAGGAGACACTCGAGCTCCTCGATGCGGACGAGTGCCCGCGCGGCGGGGTCTGCGGGCATGAGGGGTGGCGTCGGGTAGCGCTCGTCCAGGTACTCGACGATCGCGCTCGACTCGTAGAGGTTGAGCCCGCCGTCGCTGAGCGCCGGGACCCTGCCGTGCGGGCTCCGGGCGAGGTGCTCGGGACTCTTGTGCTCGCCCTTGCTGAAGCTGAGCAGCACCGGCTCGTAGGGGAGCTTCTTCTCCTCGAGCGCGAGCTGCACGCGCCACGAGAAGGGCGAGCCGGAGCCGTAGTAGAAGCGCATCATGTCTCAATCCTCCACGCACACGCCACGCCAGAAGGCGACGTGGTCCTTGATCTGCCGCGCGGCCTCCTTCGGGTCCGGGTAGTACCAGGCGGCGTCCTCGTTGGTCTCGCCGTCCACCACCACGTGGTGGTAGCTGGCGACCCCCTTCCACGGGCAGGTCGTGTGCGTCGGGCTGTCGCGCAGGTAGGCGGGGTTGACCGCGTCCCGCGGGAAATAGCGGTTTCCCTCGACGATCTCGCAGCGGTCGCTCTCGGCCAGCACGGCGCCGTTCCAGGTGGCTCGCGGCATGGCCCCAGTGTAGCCCGGCCGCACG
>VBLD01000080.1:0-412 GCA_005879205.1 Deltaproteobacteria bacterium | reverse complement strand
GTATCAGACCGCCATGGAGTACGCCTGCCTCGGCCGGACCGGCCTCAAGGTCAGCCGCCTCTGTCTCGGCACCATGAACTTCGGTCCCGCCGCGGGCGAGTCCGAGGGCTTCGCCATCATGGACCGCGCCCTCGAGGCCGGCATCAACTTCCTCGACACCGCCGACGTCTACGGCTGGCGCACCGGCGAGGGCGTGACCGAGCAGATCGTCGGGCGCTGGCTCGCCCAGCGCGCCGGCCGTCGTGAGCAGGTGGTCCTCGCCACCAAGGTCTACGGGCGGATGGGCGACGGACCGAACGACCGCGGCCTCTCGGCGTGGCACATCCGTCGGGCCTGCGACGAGAGCCTCCGCCGCCTCCGTACCGACCGCATCGACCTCTACCAGATGCATCACGTCGACCGCGACACGCCG
>VBLD01000079.1 GCA_005879205.1 Deltaproteobacteria bacterium | reverse complement strand
TCCCCAGGGATTTGTCGGAAGGTCGATGATGCCAGCCGCGTGCCACCGGCGCTGCCGCGTCTCGGCGGACATCGGGCGGCGCGCTGCCGGCGGGCGAATGACGTCCCGTCAGGCGTGCGGCGCTGGCGGCGGACACAGCGCGCGCCAGCGCACGGGCAACGCCCCATGTGCCGGTGGCGCTGCTCACGGCGACCGCGAGGGCAACCGCCGCCTCGCACCCACCGTCAGCCGGCCGCCGACGGAGCCCGGCGGCCGGCGCTCACGAGCTCGTCAGGGAGCGCAGCCGGTGTCGGTGCAGGCGTCGCAGCAGCTCGGGTGGTTTCCGACCCTCTGAGCCGAGCCTACAATCCCCCCCGGTGGCAGATCGCACCCCAAAAGGCGGGAGCGCGGGTCCCCTAACCCCGGATGAACGTGACCCGGCATGCGACGTCGACGTCGAGCCGTTCGGCCGGTGGCAGGATGTCGCCATCGAGCATGTAGAGCTCGCCGCGGAAGAAGCGGATGGTCACGTGGCGCCCGAGGTTGTCGAAGAGCAGCGGCTCGTTGGTCGGGAAGCCGCGGTAGATACGGATGGCGCGCCGGATGAGGCGCATGGCAGGGACCGGGCCGCCGACGACGTGCATGTAGCCCCGCTTGCGCGTCGCGAGGTAGGTGGGGCGGAAGCCGAGCGCGATGCGGTCGACGGTGGCGGCGAAGAAGAAGGTGAACTGGCGGAAGGGCACGGGCTCGCCGTCGCACTCGACGTCGGCTGCCGTGGCCTGGAAGATGGCCCGCGCGGCGTGCGTCCCGGCCAGCGCCGAGACGATGAGGCGACCGAGCAGGCGCGCCGCCTGCACCGGGCCCTGCTTCTCCATCGCGTAGTAGGCGCGCAGGTAGTTGACCGCCGTCCCGAAGCTCAACACGAAGCCGTGCTCGACGCCGTTCACTCGCAACAGGTCCCGCTCGGTCGTCTCGTAGTTGTGCCCGCTGCGGTAGTCGCGCACCACGCGCGCCAGCATGCCCTCCGGGCGGCCGCGCCGTCCCCCCGTCGCGTCGGCAACGTAGTTGATCGTGCCCGCGCGGAGAGGAAGAAGCAGCGGCAGCGCCTCGTCGCCGTAGACCGCGCGGAAGCCGCTCAGCGTGCAGTGGTAGCTGCCGTCGCCCCCGCAGATGGCCAGGATCTCGGTCCCGCGCTCGCGGAACTCGCGCGCCACGTCTTGGATCTGGCGCACCGACTCGGTGACGCGAACGACCCCGTCGTGGCCGACCACCTCGGCCAGGCGAGCGGCCCGCTCGCCGCCGCCGTCGATGTTGCCCCGGGCGTGTGGATTGACGACGACGCCGATCCCCGGCACGTCAGGCAGCCGGGCGCGCCGCGGCGAGCTGTCCGCAGGCGGCCTGGATGTCCTGCCCACGGCTCTCGCGGATCGTCGCACCGATGCCGTGCGCGCGCAGGATCGCCTGGAAGCGGAGGATGCGGGCGCGCGGGCTCGCGGCGAACCCGGCACCCGGGAACGGGTTGAAGGGGATCAGGTTCACCTTGACGCGAAGCCCGTGCAGGAGGCGGACGAGACGGCGGGCATCCGCGTCGGCATCGTTCTCGCCGGCGAGCAGCACGTACTCGAAGGTGATGCGCTTGCGGCGCGGCAGCGGCAGCTCACGGCACGCCCGCAGGAGCCCCGCCAGCGGGAAGCGGCGGTTGACGGGCATCAGGCGGTCGCGCTGCGGGTCGGTCGTGGCGCTCAGCGACACGGCGAGGTTGACGCCCGTCTCGGCGATCAGGCGCGAGACGGCGGGCGCGAGACCGACCGTCGAGACCGTGATCCGCCTCGGCGAGATGGCATAGCCCCACTCGGCGCTCAGGATCTCGAGCGCGGTCTTCACGGGTCCGTAGTTGGCAAGCGGCTCGCCCATGCCCATGAAGACGATGTTGGTGAGCGCGGTCGGGGCCGCGAGCGCGATCCCGGCCCGTACCTGCCCGACGATCTCGGCGGGTCGCAGATTCCGGACGAGACCCATGCGCGCCGTCGCACAGAAGCGGCAGCCCATGCCGCAGCCGGCCTGGCTCGAGATGCAGAGCGTCAGGCGGTCCCGGGCGTCGTCGGGACGGTCGACCTGGGGGATGAGGACGCTCTCGATCGCCGCCGCGCGGACGCCGCGCTCGGCCGGCAGATGGAAGAGAAGCTTTCGCGTCCCGTCGGCCGAGTCGGCCACGAAGGCGGGCTCGAGCCGGGCGAGCACGAAATCCGCCGCGAGCCGCGCGCGGAGCGCGCGCGAAAGGTTCGACATCTCCTCGAAGGTCACGGCGCGCTTACGGTGCACCCAGGCGAGGATCTGCGCCGCCCGATAGGGAGGCTCGCCCACCAAGGTACACCACGCTTCGAGGTCTCTGCGGTCCAGATCCTGGATGTCTCGCCGCGGCACGCCCGGAGCTTAGCCCTGCGCTACCGCGGGCGCTACCAAGGCGCCGAAGGAGACGGGCCCGGCGCGGCCGGCACCTCGCGTGCCTCCTGCGGCGGGCGATACGGCATCACCACCCAGAGTACGATGTAGATGATGAGGCCGGGGCCGCCGATGAGCGTGCCGAGCACGAACGCCAGGCGGAGGATCGTCACCGAGATGCCGAACTGCTCGGCCAGTCCGGCGCAGACGCCGGCGACCATCTTGCCCTGGCGCGAGCGGTACCATGTCCGGGTGAGCGGATTGCCGGCCTCGAGGAAGCTTCCGCAGTGGCGACACTTGACGGCCTCGGCCCGGATCTCCTCGGCACAGTACGGGCAGCGCTTGGTGACGACGTCAGGCACGACACTCCTCGCGCCGCAGACGCATCTGCCGCTCGGCGACGATCGGGATCATCCCGTAGGTCAGCGCGAGCAACAGGGCGAGCGTCGCGGCGTAGTTGAAGGCGACGTAGAAGCTGACCGCGCCGGGCAGCAGCACGTTGAGTACGCCGTACGCGGTCCGCACCAGGTGGAAATCCAGAAAGAGGATCAACGGCAGGGGTACGAGCGCCGCCGCGAGGGCGCGCGCGAGCGTCCACCAGGCGGCGCGCCGCGCCTGGCGCGCGAGGAGCGGCGCGGCCAGGCGGAGCACTCGCGCCGACAGCGCGGGAGGCACCGGCGGGACGTCGTCCGAGGCGAGGAGCGCCGCAACCCGCCGCACCCGCCCCTGCTCTGCGGTGCAGTGCGGACACGCGGACACGTGCGCTGCGGCGTCGGCGTCGAGCGCGCGGCCGAGGAGAAGCTGCGAGAGAACGTCGTCGCACTCGGTCATTGCCGTGCCAGACGCGCGAGACGCGCCATCGCATGATGCAGCCGGCTCTTCACGGTACCCTTCGGGCAGCCGACGATCTCCGCCACCTCGTCCTCGCCGAGGTCGTGATAGTAGCGCAGGATGACGACGCTCCGCTGCGCCTCGGGGAGCGCGGCGAGGAGACGGCGGGCATCGAGCGATGCGTCGGCCGTTCCGGACGGCCCGGCCCGGCTGTCCTCGAAGCTCGCGGGGTCGACGGGCTCGGGCGGCGGCCGGCGATGCCAGTCGCGACAGAGGTTGACGGCGATCTGGAAGAGCCAGGTCGAGAAGCGCCGCCGGCGATCGAAGCGTCGCGCCGCGCGCACCACCCGCAGCCAGGTCTCCTGGTAGAGGTCATCGACGTCGCGCCCGCCCGTGTGCCGGAAGATGAACCGATGGAGCCCGCGCTCGTAGCGCCCGCAGAGCTCCGCGAGCGCCCGCCCGTCCCCGCTCGCGACCGCCGTCATCAGGTCCTCGTCGGTCGCCATCCGCGGCCGGGCCGAGCTCTATCATACGAGGGGGCTTCCCGGGACGGCGTCGCCGCCGAGACCATTCGCCCGGTCGCGGGGCGGGGCGTCGGGCGGTGGCGGCGCGACGCGGCCCTGGCCGCGCAGATGCGCGACCCAGTCCTGCGCCGCGGCGAGGCCGCGCTCGAGCGGCGACGGCTCGGCCGGCGCGAACGGCACGAGGAGCCAGAGGGCGCCGTAGACGATCGGCCCGAGCAGGTGCACGAACGCCAGCACCACGAAGCCGAGTCGCACGCCCATGATGGGCAGGCCGAGCGCGTGCGCCACCGCGGCGGCCACGCCGGCGACCCGGCGCTCGGGGTGGTTGCGATACCATCGGTCGTGGTCCGGCATCGCCACGCGGCTCCGGCAGTACGGGCAGCGGAGCGCCTCGGCACGGATCTCCTCGGCGCAGTACGGGCACTTGCGGGTGTCCGCCATGGATTCGTTCCCTCCTGCCCCGTGATACGGCGGACAGGCCACGCGGGTTCAAATACACCCGCCCTTCACCCCGCCGCGGTCGCCCCCGGCAGCTCGAGGCCGGCGAAGAAGAAGCCGATCTCCACCCGCGCCGTCTCCCGCGCGTCGGACCCGTGCACGGCGTTCTTCTCGACGTCGGTGCCGAACTCTCCGCGGATCGTCCCTTTCGGGGCCCTGGTCGAGTCGGTCGGCCCCATCAGATCGCGCCAGCGGGCGATGGCCTCCTCGCCCTCGAGCACGGCGACGAAGACCGGACCCGAGCTCATGAAGCGAACCAGATCGGGGAAGAACTTCCGCTCGCGATGCACGGCGTAGAAGCGCTCGGCGTCGCCGGGGGCGAGCGAGACGATGCGCGCGACGACGGGCACCAGCCCCCGTTCCTCGATCATCGCGAGGATGCGGCCGAGGACGCGCTTCCGCATCGCGTCCGGCTTGACGATACACAGCGTCTGCTCCTTCATGACAGCAGCCTCACCTCCCGCAATACGGCCTGCATGGTCGCGCCGAGCTCGGCCGGGCTCGGGGCGATGCGCACGCCCGCCGCGCGGAACGCGTCGATCTTCTCGGCCGCGGTCCCCCGCCCGCCGGCGATGATTGCGCCCGCGTGACCCATCCGCTTCCCCTTGGGCGCCGTCTGTCCGGCGATGAAGGCGACGACGGGCTTCTGGACGTGCACCTTGATGAAGCTCGCCGCCTCCTCTTCCGCCGTGCCGCCGATCTCCCCGATCAGGACGATCGCGTCCGTGGCCGGGTCCTCGTTGAACAGCCGGAGCGCGTCCACGAACCCCGTGCCGATGATCGGGTCGCCGCCGATGCCGATGCAGGTGGACTGCCCGATGCCGAGCAGCGTGAGCTGATGAACCGTCTCGTAGGTGAGCGTGCCGCTGCGCGAGACGACGGCGACCCGCCCCGGCTTGTGGATGTAGCCCGGCATGATGCCGATCTTGCACTCGCCGGGCGTGATGATGCCGGGGCAGTTGGGGCCGATCAGCCGCGTCGGCCGGCCCTCGAGGAAGCGCTTGACGCGCACCATGTCGAGCACCGGCACCCCGTCGGTGATGCAGACGACGACGGGGAGTCCCGCGTCGACGGCTTCCATGATGGCGTCGGCCGCGCCCACCGGCGGGACGTAGATCACCGAGGCGTCGGCCTCCGTCTCGCGCACCGCGCGCGCGACCGTGTCGAAGATCGGGATGCCCTCGAAGTCGGTGCCGCCGCGCCCCGGCGTCACCCCCGCGATCATCTGCGTGCCGTACTCCCGGCAGAGGCGCGTGTGCAGCTGCCCCGTCGCACCGGTGATGCCCTGCGTGAGGACGCGCGTGCGCCGGTCGACGAGCACGCTCATGACCGCCTCCCCGCGGCGGCGACGGCCTTCCGCGCCCCGTCCAGCATGTCGCTCGCCGTGATGATGTCGAGTCCCGAGCGGGCGAGGATCGCCTTTCCGTCGTCGACGTTCGTCCCCTCCATGCGCACGATCAGGGGGATGGAGAGGCGCACCTCGCGCGCCGCCTGCACGACGCCTTCGGCCAGCACGTCGCAGCGGAGGATGCCGCCGAAGATGTTGATGAAGATCGCCTGCACGGCGGCGTCGGAGAGGAGGATGCGGAAGGCGGCCGCCACCTTTTCCGCGCTCGCGCCGCCGCCGACGTCCAGGAAGTTGGCCGGCATGCCGCCCGCGGCCTTCACGATGTCCATGGTGGCCATGGCGAGGCCGGCGCCGTTCACCATGCAGCCGATGTTCCCGTCGAGGGCGATGTAGGAGAGCTCGTGCTTGGCGGCCTCCTGCTCGCGTGGGTCCTCCTCCGACGGGTCGCGCAGCTCGCGCAGCTCGGGGTGGCGGAAGAGTCCGTTGTCGTCGAAGCCGATCTTGGCGTCGAGTGCCAGGAGGCCGCCGTCCTGGGTCACGACGAGAGGATTGATCTCGACCAGCGAGCAGTCGGACTCGACGAAGCAGCGCGCGAGCCCCGCCATGAAGCCGACGGCCTTCCCCACCTGCTCCTTGCCGAGGCCGAGACCGAACGCGATGCGGCGGGCCTGATAGGGGGCGAGGCCGATCGCCGGGTCGATCGTCTCGCGCAGGATCTTCTCCGGCGTGCGGGCCGCCACCTCCTCGATCTCGACGCCGCCTTCGGTGGAGGCCATCACCGTCACGCGTCCCGTGGTGCGGTCGACGACCAGGCCGAGGTAGAGCTCGCGCGCGATCCGGCAG
Source organism: Deltaproteobacteria bacterium (assembly GCA_005879205.1). Lineage (GTDB taxonomy): Bacteria > Desulfobacterota > Binatia > DP-6 > DP-6 > DP-3. The sequence continues at coordinate 553 of VBLD01000079.1, read as the reverse complement.
GCGCGCTCGACGAGCAGGCGTCGGACGACGCGGCCCTGCGGCCCCGTCTGGTGGGTCACGAGCGTCTTGCCGAGCAGCGCCCGCGCCGCCTCCCCGGCCTCGCCGGCGTCCCGGACGACCTTCACGCCACCCGCCTTGCCGCGTCCGCCGGCGTGGATCTGCGCCTTCACCACGCACGGGAACTCGAGCCGCTTAGCCGCCGCCACCGCCTCGTCGACGGTGAAGCACGCTTGCCCGTCGGGAACCGCCACCTGGTAGCGGCGGAGCAGCTCCTTCGCCTGATGCTCGTGTATGTTCATTCCGCTGCTCGGGCGCTGCGCGCCCTGCCCTGGTCGATGCTCCTCATCCCTTCATGCTCCTCATCGTGCTCCTCATCTGGCGAAGATGTCCTTGATCCACTTGATGGTGGTCTGGCGACCGATTTCGCCGATGGCATGGGTGAGCGGGATCTCCTTGGGGCAGACCTCGACGCAGTTCTGGGCGTTGCCGCAGGAGGCGACGCCGCCGGGGCCCATCAGGGCGTCGAGGCGTGCGTCCTTGTTGAGCTCACCGG
>VBLD01000484.1:3487-3819 GCA_005879205.1 Deltaproteobacteria bacterium | reverse complement strand
TGCTCGTGCTCGCTCCGCGGGCGCACCAGCAGCCCTCCGCGGCTCTGGTGAGGCCTCCGTCGCCGGCTGTCCGATGGTTGCAGGCGTCGCTCGCCGCCCATGACGCGCGCTTCGCCGGCGTGCCCTATACCGTAGGGTATCCCATGACGCCGATGCTGTTCGGCCTGCCGGACGTGCGCGGCGTGGCGGCGCTGCCCATCCGCCGATTGCAGCTCTACCGGGACGCGATGGCACCCGGCGCCTGGGACTTCACGATCCAGGATGCTCCCTTCGCCAGGTCACCGCTGTTGGATCTCGCGGCCGTGCGCTACGTCGTCGTGCCCTCCCCGCCG
>VBLD01000484.1:0-3449 GCA_005879205.1 Deltaproteobacteria bacterium | reverse complement strand
ATTTACCAGAACCGTGCGGCGTTGCCCCGGGTCCGGATCGCACACAAAGCGGCCACCGTCACGGACGCGCAGGCCGCCCAGACGTGGCTCAAGCAGTTTGCGGGCTCAGCCGCACATGCGGCCGCGCTCGGCCTCGACGACTCGGTCGTCCTCGAACCCGACGCGGAAGGGCGTTCTCCGCCGACGTCCTCCGGTGCACGATCACCGCAGGATGAGGTCGGCATCCGGGATCAGCCGGACCCCGATCGCCTCGTCGTGAGCGCCCGGCTCGAGAGCCCCGGGTTCGTCGTCATCGCGGACACCTACTACCCGGGCTGGGAGGCCCGGGTGGACGGGTCACCGGCCTCGCTGTTTCCCGCCGATCTGCTGTTTCGGGCGGTGTTCGTCCCTTCCGGGGAGCACGACATTCTGCTTCGCTACGAACCCGCATCCTTCCGGTACGGCGTAGGACTCTTCGTGCTCGGGTGCCTGGTGTGCGCGGCGGTGCTGCTGACGACGTGATCTGGGCTCGGTGTCCGCCGCTCCGCGCTACCAACCACAGTCCCTCCGCTACGGCGCCGCCATCTTCCTCTTCGCTTGTCTCGCCCGCGTCGGGCTATGGCGGGCGAAGAGCAGCCGAATTCCAATATGATGGTTGTAATCGGCAAGGGGATGTCTTACAGCCGCATCGAAGCCATGTCCGTCGAGTTGAGCGTCCTCATCCCCTGCTACAACGAGGAAGGAAACCTCCCCGAGCTGGTCGAGCGGACCGAGCGCGTCTTCGAGCGGCGGGGCATCACCGGCGAGATCATCCTCGTCGACGACGGGAGCGAGGACGGCACCGGCGCCGAGATCGACACACTGGCCGCCACGCGCCCGGGCGTGATCGCTCTCCATCACCCCACCAATCGCGGGATGGCGGCGGCCTGGAAGAGTGCGCTCGAGCGCTCCCGCGGGCGCTACGTCCTCACCATCGACGCCGATCTCCAGTACCAGCCCGAGGCGATCGCCCAGCTCCACCGGGAGATGTGCTTCAGCAAGGCCGACCTCGTGCAGGGCTGGCGAAGCCCCCTCGAGCGCAATACGAGCGACATACGCTACTACCTGAGCCGCGGTCTCGACTACCTGCTGAAGATCGCCTTCGACATGCAGCAGCACGACGTCAAGTCGGGGTTCGTCATCTACAAGCGCGAGGTGTTCGAGGAGATCCTCGCGCACGCCCCGGGCTACTTCTATTTCCAGACCTTCGTCGCCGTGGCCGCCAAGGCGAAGGGCTTCTCGATCCGCCAGGTCGAGACGCTCTTCGAGCAGCGTCGCGCGGGCCGCTCGTTCATCGGCCGCCTCCCGGTCGGCGTCATCGCCAGGACGTTCGTCGACCTCGGCCGCGCACTATTCGAGTTCCGCTTCCGCGAGCCGAAGGACCAGAGCCTGGCGCTCGCGGTGGCCGACCGGGCGGCGCCGACCTCCAACGACGAGCCCTGGCGACGTCGGTACGATCTCGCCTACCGGGCGCTCATCCCGGTCCATCACTGGGCGATCTCCCGCAACGCGCCCCGCTACCTGGACGAGCTGAGACGAACCCAGTGGCTCCCGCGCGAGCAGATCGAGCACCTGCAGCTGAGAAGGCTCCGCCGCCTCGTGCAGCACGCCTCCGAGCACGTGGGCTACTACCGCGAGCTCTTCCTGACGGCGGGCATCACGCCCGACAGCATCCGGACGCTGGATGACCTGCGCCGCATCCCCGTGCTCAGCAAGCAGGCACTGCGCGAGAACCTCTACTTCGACCTCCTCTCCGACAACCACGACAAGCAGAAGATCCAGAAGATCGTGACCAGCGGACCGGTTCCAGCTCGACATGCGCTGGGCCAACACCCGGCGGAACGTCGAGTGGACCGGCTACCGCTTCCCCGACCGCCAGGTCCGGCTCTGGCACTCGACGATCGGCCTGAAGCCACGCCAGGCGCTCAAGGAGCAGCTCGATGCGCTCCTCTCGCGGCGGAAGTTCTTCTCGGTGTTCGCGCTCGACGACCGGGCGCTCCGGCGCTACGTCGAGTACGTGCGCCGGCGGCAGCCGGCGCTCCTCGACGGGTACGCGGAGGCATTCAACGTGATCGCCACGCTGCTCGCGTCACGGCCGGTGGAAGGGCTCCGGGCGGGGGCGATCATCTCCTCGGCGCAGACGCTCCCGGCGGAGACCCGGGAGCTCGTCGAGCGGCAGTTCGGCTGCCGCGTCTTCGACAAATACGGTGCGCGCGAGTTCAGCGGCATCGCGCACGAGTGCGAGGCGCACGCCGGCTACCACGTGAACGCCGAGAGCTACATCGTGGAGGTCGTCCGCGACGGCCGGCCCGCGGCCGATGGTGAGATCGGCGAGGTGCTGGTCACCGATCTCAACAACCGCTGCGTGCCGCTCATCCGCTACCGGCTCGGTGACCTCGCGGTGGCGACCAGCCGCCGCTGCCCGTGCGGGCGTGGGCTCCCGCTCCTCGAGCGTGTCATCGGCCGCGTCCAGGGCGTGGTCCTCGGGACCAACGGCCGCTACGTGCCCGCCACCTTCTTCGCGCACTTCTTCAAGGAGTACGAGTACGCCGTGCTGCGCTACCAGGTGGTGCAGGAGTCGCGCGACCGGGCGGACCTCCGGATCGTCCGCAAGTCGCGCTTTACGCATACTACCGAGGCGGAGATCCGCCGAGCGCTCGCCGAAGTCCTCGGCGCGGACATGACGATCCGCTTCGAGTTCGTCGACACGCTGCCGCTCGGCCGCACGGGCAAGGCGCAGACCGTCATCTCGACGATCCCGCTGCCGCTCTTCTCGGCGGCCGCGGCCGAGGTGTGGGAGGAGGAGGACCGGCGCGCGATGGTGCGCTAGTGTCCGAGGTGTCGCGGGCGTGCGCCGACGAGCAGCGCGGCGTGCGGCCGCGTCGGCTCGAGACGGCCCTTGTCGGGATTCACCTTGAGCCCCAGCACCTCGAGCGTCTCGACGCCGAGGACAGGTTCGGCGCCGGCGCGCAGGAGAGCGATGGTCGGACCGGTCCGGCCGGCAACGGTCACGCCGATGGAGCAGGCCCCGAGACGGCGCCTCGTTCCATCGGCGAGAGAGACCACGAACTTCCGAGGGAGAGTCGGGGCTCCCACCCTCCGCGCGAGGGCAGGGGGAATGATCGAGTACGTGGCTCCGGTGTCCACCAGGAACTCGGCAGTGGCACTGCGTCGAGCGGTGACGCGTGCCTTTACGACGACCTGGGCCATCACGCTCCTGGTATCACGCGTCTGGGGCCTGAGGCGACGGATGGGGCTCATGGCCGCCTCCGGCGTGGTCTCGGGGTGCGGTCCGTCTCGAGGCGTGGCGGCTCCTCCAGTATCTCCAGGATTTCGCGGGCGCAGTACACGCGGTTCCGCCTGGCCTGGCTGGCGAGCGCGACGATGCCCGCCGCCTCTAGCCGGTCGATCGCGCGCTGCGCGGTGGTGAA
>VBLD01000483.1:1661-1965 GCA_005879205.1 Deltaproteobacteria bacterium | reverse complement strand
CCGCAAGTGCACGGCACCGCCGGGCGGAACTGCCTGTGTCGGGACGCAGTCGAGCTGCTGCGACGCGTGCGGCGCTGGGAGCTGCGCAGGTGGAACGACCACGACGACAGTGCCAACCACCACCACCACCACCACGACACCCCCGCCGCCGACCACCACGACGACGAGTTCGACGACGACCACGGCTCCAACGGCCACGACCACCAGCACCACGGCACCGCCGGCAACGACGACCACGACGTCCACCACCACCACGGCGCCGCCGGCAACGACGACCACGACGTCCACCACCACCACCACCACC
>VBLD01000483.1:0-1614 GCA_005879205.1 Deltaproteobacteria bacterium | reverse complement strand
TAACGACCACCAACCCGCCCAGCACCACCACGACCACCACAACTACGACGACCACGGTGCCCGCCTGCACCTGCGCAGGGGGGACGCCGACGAAGCTGTCGTCCACGACCGGGATAGGCTCGGGGAGCTGCGGGCACAAAAAAACGGACGGGAACCCGAACTTCTTCTCGCTCGCGTGCGGCGGGCTCTACGTCGGCGGCGCCGCGGTGGCCGTGCCGCTGCCATTCGCGGTTCCCGACATGGGCACCTCGATCTCCAACGTGTCGTGCGCCGGCACGGCGCTCACGCTGAGCGGCACGACCCCGGCCCAGGCGGGCGGCAACCGCTGCGCGGGCGGCTCGAACCAAAACAACTCGTGCACGACGAACGCCGACTGCCCGGGCGGGACGTGCAGTTTCCTCCAGTGCACGAATGCGGGCTGCCTCTTCGGCCCGCCGCTGCCGCTTCCGAACGCGGCGCACCTGAACGCCGCCACCAGCACCTGCGTCATCAACACCGTCTCAGCCAATGGCGCGGGGACGGGCGACTGCTCCACCGGGGTGATCACGGACTTCAACCTGCCGCTCGGCTCGACGATCTTCCTCGCGGGCGACCTCCTGCCGAACCGCTGCATCGGCGGCACGACACCGGGCGCGGGCTGCGGTGGGTCCACCTGCAGCACCGGGACGAGCGCCTGCCCCGGCGGCGGTACGTGTACGAACGATACGGGCCGGTGCACGGACAACGGCGCGCCCTGCTGCTCCGACGGGGACTGCGGCGTGACGGGAAGCTGCGAGACCGGCGCGTGTGTGGGCGGGACGAACGACGGCAAGGGCTGCATCACCACCGCCGACTGCCCGGGCACCGGCGCCAAGTGCCGGACGTTCATCCAGCCATGCCCGATCTGCGAGCCGACCACGAACACGTGCAGCGGCGGCCCGAACGACGGCCTCGCGTGCACGCCGGTTTCTACCCCCACCGACGGCGACTTCCCGACCAGCCACCAGTGCCCGCCCCCCACCTCGCTCAACATCGGCACGCTGGCGATCGCCTTCGTGCTCAACACGGCCACGGTTACGAAGACGGCGATCGACAACGCCGATCAGGTGAACATCTTCTGCGGGTTCTGCCGCAACGCGACGTCCAACGCCTTCGCGCGCAAGTGCAACGGCTCGCCGTCGGGCGCCACCTGCTCGACCGATACCACGTGCGCGCCGAACAAGTGCCTCCCCGTGCCCTGCAACCCGGCCAACGGGAATGCGGACTGCACGGCCGCGACTCCTTTCAACAGCTGCGGGCAGTCAACGTCGGGCGCGTTCACGGCCAACGACATAGCGCGGACCATCGTCGAGACGGGCGTTGCGGTGGGTCCAATCGTCACCGGCGGCCCGGCCCAGCCGCAGACGCTGGTAAGCATCTTCTGCATCCCGCCGAGCTTCAGCCCGGCGGTCGACTCGGCGGCCAACCTGCCCGGGCCCGGAGCCGTCGCCCTCCAGGGAACCACCCAGCTCCAGTAGCCCGCGGATGGATTGGCCGAGCAAATGCGAATCTTCCCGCCGAAGGCGGTGAGAACCGGACGCGCCTCGAGCTGCTTGTCAATCACGCGACGCGCGCCCGGTTGCTCATGGTTGATTG
>VBLD01000056.1 GCA_005879205.1 Deltaproteobacteria bacterium | reverse complement strand
GGTGCGCGTCGGCATGATGTCGGTTCAGGTCGAGCGCGGGCGTGAACTCGGCGATCGCGTCGTCGGTCTCACGGCGCTCACCATCCTCGCCTCGTCCGCCGACTTTAGGGCCATTCGGCGCACCCGTCGCGTTCACCATCGCCGCGACGAAGGCGCTGCTCGTGATGCTCTTCTTCATGCATCTGAAGGATTCCCCGGGGATCGTGTGGCTGGCGGCGATCGGGGGCTTCTTCTGGCTCGGCATCCTGATCGTGCTCACGATGAGCGACGTCGCCACGCGCGGCGTGCTGCCGATCCCGGGGAAGTAGGGACGGGTCGCGCGGCCTCGCGCGTCAGCGCGGGCGGGCGGACTCGGGCCTCACCTCGATCGGCGCCACCACCTCGAGCGGCGCGCCGTTCCGCAGGAGCCGGAGCTTGACGTCCGTCCCGATGCCGAGCTCGTAGAGCCAGGTCTGAAAGTCCCCCACCGACCGCAGCTCGTGACCGCCCAGCGCGAGCAGGAAATCCCCGGGACGCACGCCGGCGCGCGACGCGGGGCTCGGGTCGAAGACGTCGTCGACGTAGACGCCGCTCGGCGGGATGGTGACGGACACCGCCTCCGGCCGGCGCCGGAAGGACGCCGTCTCGAGGACCGAGATGCCGAGCCAGGGCGAGCTGCGGCTCTGCGAGACCTTGAGCGCCTCCAGCAGATTCGCGACCAGGTTGATCGGCAGCGTGAACGACCCCGCGGCGGGCGCCTGTATCGCGGTCCCGGCGGCACGCGGCGGCTGGACGCTCAGGCCGATGACGTGGCCGAGGATGTCGACCACGGGTCCGCCGAGGCCGCCCGGCGGCACGTCGAGCGACGTCTGGAGGCCCGTCGCCGAGAGCTGCTCCTGGTAGCACTGTCGCTGCGGCGACGACGACACCATGCCCACCCGGAAGACGCGCTCCGGGCCCGGCGGGTCCCCGAGCGCGATCGCCCAGTGGCCCGCGTCGATGCGGTCGCTGTCGCCCAGCTCGAGCCCGGACGGCAGCGGCGGGAGCTTCGTCGTGTCGCCGATGCGGAGGACGGCGAGGTCGATCGTGGGTTCCGCCCCGACGATGCTCGCGGTCACGTGCGACTGGTCTGCGAGCTCGACGTCGACGAGCGGGGCGAGCGCGTCGTGCTCGTCGCGGAGAAGATGATCGCACGACAGCACGTAGCCCTCCTGATCGACGAGGAGGCCGCTGCCGGCGCGCGACGGCCGGAAGCCCGGATAGCGGAGCGCCTCCTGGTTGGCCGCCATCCAGCGGTCGTCGCGGGTGAGCCGGAGCTTCTCGGGGGTCCAGTCGGGATCGCGTACGTAGCTCGACACCCCCATGACGAACGGAAAGACACGGTCGGCGACGCGGGCAAAGACGTCCTGGAGCTGCAGGGCGACCGGCAACAGGCCCGCCGCGGCGGCGTCCGGACCGGCGAGCGGAGCGGCGCCGCCCGTCGGGGAGACGAGGTTCACCCGCAGGTAGTCGACCTCGGCGGGCGACGCCTGCGGCCACTTCTTCCGCAGCCGTTCGAGGAGCTCCTCGTTCGACGAGGTCGCGATCTCGTCGAGCGTGACGGAAAGATCCTCCGGCAGGCGCTTCGGCGCGAAGTCCACCCGCAGCGTCATCGCGAAGAAGGCGACGTCCCAGCGCTGCTGCTCGCTGTAGGCGGCGGCGAACGAGGGCATCGCCGTCCCTTCGACCCCGAGCGACACGGCGCTGTAGATCTGACGCGGCGAGATGCGCTCGAGGTAGGCGCCGCGGAACGCCGTGGGCGGCGGCTCGAGGCTACCGGCCACCTCGCCGTCGCCGGCGCCGGTCGGCCCGTGACAGCCGGCACAGTCGTTCGCCCACAGGCGGCGCCCGCGCGCGACGTTCGGTAGCGTCGCCGGGCGGGCACCGCCGCCGAGCGCGCGCGTGAGCGCGGGCAGGAGCCGCCGCGTCGCCGACCAGACCTCGTCGGCCGGGGCGCGGCGGACGATCATGGCCTCCAGGTCGCGGAGACCGGCCGCGACCGCATCCGGGCGCCGGCCCGCACCATACGCGGCGATCACCTGCTTCGTGAAGCGCAGCACCTCGCCGTACTCGGCCGGGTTGACGACGTTCCCTTCGGCGACGGCGCGGGCATAGTCGGTGCCGACGTACTCGAGCAGGAAGACCAGGCGGTCGGAGCCGGGGCGGGCGGCGTCTTCGGCGCGGGCCCAGGATGCGGCGAGGAGACAGATCGCGAGCAGGTACGATCGGCGAGCCGGCATTCGGCGGGCGAAAGTAGCACGGAGTCGCGCGGCGGCTCCAAGCCCGATCCCCGGGCGATGCTCACACCAGTACCAGCACGAGAGCGACGAACGAGCGCGCGACGAGGCGGCGCATGATGTCCGGCATGGCGCCCGGAGAGCCGGCACGCGCCGCCGGCCGGGCGTCGAACGCGATTGCCGCCGCCATGCGGAGAGCATTGTCGAGCGGGCTGGCAGACGTCCGACTGTCCGTCTCCAAAGTGTCACCCGCGATGGCACACGTGTGCCACGGCGCGGCGGTACTCTCGGCGCTGCCGGGTCCGCGCGTGACGCCGCGGACGGCGGTTCCCCAGCACGCATCAGGACGAAGGCGCTCGTCCACCGGCGCGGTACGGCAGCCGCAATGCGGGAACGTTTCTTGCCAATCGCCCCCCCAACGGTCGCGATGATGGGTAGGCGGGCATGATGCGCACTCTCTCGGTGTTGATGTGGGCGGCCCTACAGGTGCTGCCACTGGCCGCCTGGGCCAACCCGGGCGATCTGGACCCGTCGTTCGGCACGGGCGGGCAGGTGATCACGCCCATCTCGAGCGGCTACGACGCGGCCAACGCGCTCGTCGTTCAGCCCGACGGGAAGCTCGTCGCGGCGGGTCACGCGTACAACGCCGGCAACACCGTCTTCGCTCTCGTACGCTACAACCCCGACGGAACCCTCGATGGGACCTTCGGCAGCGGCGGGAAGGTCACCACGGTCATCGGGACCGCCAGCCGAGGAACCGCATTGGTCCTCCAGCCCGACGGAAAGCTCGTGGCGGCGGGCTACACGTACAACGGCAACAGCACCGCCTTCGCGCTCGTGCGCTACAACACGAACGGCGGTCTCGATACGAGCTTCGGCTCCGGCGGGAAGGTCACCACCGCGATCGGCAGCCTCGACGACGAGCCCTTCGCATTGATCCTGCAGTCCAACGGGAAGCTCGTGGCGGCGGGCTACTCCGACAACGGCAGCACCATCACCTTCGCCCTCGTTCGCTACAACGCCAACGGCAGCCTGGACACGACCTTCGGCACGGGGGGAAAGGTCACGACCTCGATCGGCGGCGTCGACGACGAGGCCTTCGCGCTCGTCCTCCAGCCGGATGGAAAGCTCGTGGCAGCGGGCTATGCGGCCAGCGCCACCACCTATGCCTTCGCCCTCGTCCGCTACAACAGCAGCGGCAGTCTGGACACGAGCTTCGGCACCGGAGGGAAGGTCACCACCGCGATCGGCACCCTCGACGACGAGGCCATTGCGCTCGTCCTGCAGCCCGATGGAAAGCTCGTCGCGGCGGGCTACTCGGACAACGGCGCCAGCATCACGGTCGAGCTCGTCCGCTACAGCGCGAGCGGCAGCCTCGATACGGGCTTCGGCACCGGCGGGAAGGTCTCCACTCCCATCGGCGGCGTCGACGACGAGGCCTTTGCGCTCGCGCTGCAGCCCGACGGGAAGCTCGTGGCGGCGGGCTACGCGAACGACGGCAGCAGCCAGGACTTCGGCCTCGTACGGTACACCGCGCAGGGCGCCCTCGACGGGAGCTTCGGGACGGCGGGACACGTCACCACGCCGATCATGAGCAGCTACAGCTCCGTCAACGGGCTCGTGCTTCAGCCCAACGGCAACCTCGTGGCGGCGGGGTACTCGTTCAACGGCACCAACACCAGCTTCACCCTCACGCGCTACCTGGGACAGGTCTGCGGCGACGGCATCGTGCAAGCGCCCGAGCAGTGCGATGCCGGTGCGGCGAACGGCACGCTCGCCTCGTGCTGCACGACGACCTGCCAGCTCCAGGCGAGCGGCACGTCATGCAACGACGGGAACGCCTGTACGTACAACGACCAGTGCACCGGCGGCGGCGCCTGCATCGGCACGGGCATCACCTGCACCAGCGACCAGTGCGCCACGCGCAGCTGTAACGGCACGTCGAGCTGTACGGTGACGCCGCTCCCCTGCTCGACCACGACGACCAGCACCACCACCACGTCCACGACGACGACCCAGCCGCCGACGACCACGAGCAGCACGACGTCGACCAGTAGCACGTCCACGACGAGCACCACGTCGACGACGCTCGTCGCGACCAGCACGACCTCGACGACCACGACTCAACCGCCGAGCACCACCACCACGACGACCATCACGACGAGCAGCACGTCGACGAGCCTCGTCGCGACCACCACCAGCTCCACGACCACGACTCAGCCCTCGAACAGCACCACCACGACCAGCTCCACCTCGACCAGCGTCGTCGCGACCAGCACCACGTCCACGACCACGACTCAGCCGCCGAGCACCACCACCACGACCAGCTCCACCTCGACCAGCGTCGTCACGACCAGCACCACGTCCACGACCACGACTCAGCCGCCGAGCACCACCTCGACCAGCACCACGGTCACGACGACGACTCAGCCGGCGCCCACGACCACCACCAGTACGACGACCACGACCACCACGGACGCCGCTTCGACGACGAGCACGACGATGCCCTGCCCCGACCGCGGCTTCGCGGGGGTCGATTGCCTTCTGAGGAGTGCCCTGCAGCCGACCGACTGCACTGCGGACACGGTGTCCCACGCCCTCCAACGCCGCATCACCCAGGCGGCGAGCCTGATCGAGCACGGCTCGGGCACGAGCAACGTGAAGAAGGCGAGAACGCTGGCGCGGAAGGCGTCGAAGGCGGTGAGGCAGGCCGTCACGCTTGCAACGATGGCGACCGCGAAGGGGAGCCTCTCCAGGTCCTGCGGGGATGCACTCGGAAGCATCCTTCAGGACGCCCGGAGTCGCACCGACCAGCTGGCGGCCGGCCTCTAGTGATCAGGAACTGCGCGAAGGCCGGCATGACGCGACGCACGCTCCCGATGCGGCTCTGGCCGGTCATCCTCGCGCTGCCGCTCGCCGCCCGGGCCAGCACCGGGGATCTGGACCCGTCGTTCGGTGCGGGAGGCCAGGTCGTCACTCCGATCTTGAGCAGCTACGACGGGGCCGGCGCGCTCGTGGTTCAGCCCGACGGGAAGCTCGTCGCGGCGGGCCACGCCTACGACACCAACAACACCACCTTCGCGCTCGTGCGCTACGCCGCCGACGGCAGCCTCGACGAGAGCTTCGGCGCGGCCGGAAAGGTCACCACCGCGATCGGGATCGGCAGCGCCGCCAGCGCGCTCGGCCTGCAGGCCGACGGGAAGCTCGTGGCGGCGGGTCGCACGTTCACCGGAAGCCGAACCGTATTCGCCCTCGCACGCTACCGGGCCAACGGCAGCCTGGATGGGAGCTTCGGTACGGGCGGGAAGGTCATCACTCCACTCGGCAACGTCGACGACGAGGTCGCCGCGCTCGTCCTCCAGCCCGATGGGAAGCTCGTCGCGGCGGGCTACAGCGACCGGGGCGGCAGCACCGCGTTCGCGCTCGCGCGCTACGACGCCGACGGCACGCTCGATGCGAGCTTCGGCACCGGCGGGAAGGTCACCACCCCGATCGGCAGCCTCGACGACGAGGCCTTTGCGCTCGTCCTCCAGCCCGACGGAAAGCTCGTCGCGCAGCGCCGGCAACACCGCCTTCGCCCTCGTGCGCTACCACGCCGACGGCACGCTCGATGCGAGCTTCGGCACCGGGGGGAAGGTCACTACCGCCATCGGCAGCCTCGACGACGAGGCCTTTGCGCTCGTCCTGCAGCCGGACGGAAAGCTCGTCGCGGCGGGCTACACCTCCGGCGCCAGCAGCATCGCCTTCGCTCTCGTGCGCTACAGCACCGACGGCAGCCTCGATACGAGCTTCGGCACCGGGGGGAAGGTCACCACCCCGATCGGCAGCGTCGACGACGAGGCCTTTGCGCTCGTCCTCCAGCCCGACGGGAAGCTCGTCGCGGCGGGCTACACCAACGACGGCAGCAACGAGGACTTCGCCCTCGCCCGCTACCGAGCCGATGGGAGCCTCGATGGGAGCTTCGGCACGGGCGGGACGGTCGTCACTCCCATCGCAGGCACCTACGGCGAGGCCGATGCGCTCGTCCTCGAGCCCGACGGCAAGCTCGCCGCGGCGGGCTACGCGTACAACGGCAGCGACAACGACTTCGCCCTGACGCGCTACCTCGGACAGGTCTGCGGCGACGGCATCGTGGAAGCGCCCGAGCAGTGTGACGACGGTGCGGCGAACGGCGACGGCACCTCCTGCTGCACGACGACGTGCGAGGCCACCGCGCCCGGCACCGACATTCTTGCCTGCACGACCACCACGACCACCTCGACGACCACGAGCACGACGCTCCCGTGCCCCGACAACGGCTTCGACGGCGTCGACTGCCTCCTGAGAAGCGTCGTCCCGCCGTGCATCCACGAGCGGATGCCCGGTTCCGTCCGCCGCCGCATCACGGCGGCGACCACGCTCGTCGATCATGGCATGGATGCGAGGACGGCGAAGAAAGCAAGGACGCTCGCGCGCCGGGCCTCGAAGGTGCTGAAGAGCGTCGTCGCCCATGCAAGCGCGGCGGCCGCGAAGGGGCAGCTCTCGATGCTCTGCGGCGACGCGCTCGACGGCGTGCTTCAAGAAGCCGCGCGTCGGACGAAGCAATTGGCCGCAAGCCACCCATGAGGACATTCATCGCGATCCTTGGGCTCCTCGCGAGCCTCGCGTACTCGACGCCGACGTGGTCGGGTGCCGGTCACGTCACACGCTGCTACGCCGACTGCCCCGTCGAGCTCACGGGGTGTCGACAGACGTTCGTCAAGGGACGTTTCTATCGCGACTGCGTCAAGCGGATCGTCTATGCCTGCCACCACGCCGGTGGCTGCGGTGCGGTGATGCCGCCCCCTCCGACGGAGCGGTGCCGGGACGGCGTGTTCTGCCCGCTCGGTCGCCCCGTCTGCAACGGCGGTCGCATGACCTGCGAGCGTCAGCCGCCCGCCCCGTCGCTGCCGGCCGGCAACTACAACGTGACCTTCTGCGCCGAAGGCACGGTCACGATCCCCTGCCAGCGGGTCGGCAGGTTCCCCATCGGCGACCTCTCCGTGTTCGAGCACGCCATCAGCAATGCGCTCACGCAGTTCCTGTCGCTTAACGGAGCGGGAGGCTGTGCTCTCGGTGGCGCGCAGGTGGCGGCCGCGGGCGGCGGGGTCAACGTGAACTTCAGCGCGACGTGCACCGACCCCGACGGCAACACGATCAGCGAGTCGGTCCTGATCGGGGTGCGCCCGTAACGTCCATCGCACAGCGGAACCCCACGTGCACGAGCCCCGTGTCCGGCGCCTCGTGTCCACGGGCCGAGACCCGAAATCCGTGGCAGACGCGCGGATCGCACAGGAACGATCCGCCGCGGATCACCCTCTCGCTCCGCGCGTCCGGGGTGAAGGCGGCGGCGCGTTCGGCGTATGGCCGGTACCAATCGCGGCACCACTGCCACACGTTGCCCCCCATGTCGGTGAGACCGATCGCCGTGGTGCCGAACGCGCCGACCGGCGACGTCGTCCGATAGCCGTCCGCGGCCGTATTCTCGGTCGGGAAGTGCCCCTGCCAGGTGTTCGCGCGGTAGCGACCCCGATCGACCAGGGTGTCGCCCCAGGCGTAGTGGTCGCCCGGGCGATGTCCGAGCCGGGCCGCGTGCTCCCACTCGACCTCGGAGGGGAGCCGTCGCTGCTTCCAGGCGCAGTAGGCGACCGCGTCGTTCCACGACACCTGCGTCACGGGATGATCGTCGGCGGCCGGCTCGGTCGGGTCGAAGGGATGGCGCCAGCTCGCGCCCCGGACGAGCCCCCACGTCCCCCGCTGCACGTCGAAGACCCCCGATTCGCCGAAGCGCTCGGCCTGCGTCACGTAGCCGGTCGCCTCGGCGAAGCGGCGGAACTCGGCGACCGTGACCGGATGCACGTCGAGCAGGAAGGGCGCGACGTCGGCGTAGAACGTCGGCCGCTCGGATGCCTCACCGTCGTCGGAGCCGATCCGCGTGCGCCCGCCCGCGACGTAGACCATGTCCGGCGGGGTCGCCGCGACCGCCGCCGCACGTGCGGCCCGCCGCGCGCGGACGGCGACGGCGAGGCCGATGCACGCGACCATCAGGATCGCGACCGCCGCTGACGCCCGGCGCGACACGGCACGCTACGGCGACGGCCAGCCGGGCCTCAGCTCGCGGAGCCGCGCCGCCATGCTCGTCACGACGCTCGCATTCCCCGAGTCGGTCACCACGTTCAGCAGCTCGAAGGGGTCGGCGATCTCGTCGTAGAGCTCGCTCTCGTTGGTGACGTACTCGTTGTACTTCCACTGCGGGCCCCGTACCTCGGCGTAGGTCGGGATCGACCCGACGTCGGTCTCGTCGCCCGGGGTGGAGTCCCAGTGCTCTTCGAGGAAGTCGGTGCGCCAGCTCGGCGATCGTCTCACCGTGATCGATGTTGAGCCCGACGCCGGTCTCGGTGCGCGGCAGCGGCGCGAGCGGTGCATAGCGGACCACGAGCGGCACGCGCATGCACTCCTCGTACGGGCACTGCTTCGGCTCCCAGCGGTGCGAGCCCCAGGAGTAGCCGTTGTCGGACGCGAACACGATCATCGTGTTGCCATCCTGGCCGATGTCGCGCAGCGCCTGGATGAGCGCGGCGACGGCCTCGTCCACCGCCTGGAGGGTCTCGAGCTGATGCTGATCGAAGGTGTCGTTGTTCGTCTGCTTGGTCGGGCCCCACGACGCGATCGCCTGTACCCACGCCGGCTTGTCGGAGACGTCGGCCTCGTTGTAGTTCGGCGGGCGCCAGGGCGGGATGCCGTTGAAGCTGCCGGCATGCCGGGGGGCGGGTGTTGCCGGTGCGTGCGGCGCCTTCGGCGCGAAGTAGAGGAAGAAGGGCGCGCCGCCGGCAGCGTCGTGGATGAACTGGACCGCCTTGTCGCGCAGCACGTCGGTCGAGTAGTCGGCATCCGCGCTGCCGAACGCGTTCTCGACGCCGTTCTCGACCAGCGTGTAGTTGAAGTAATTGACCTGCTTGAAGACGTGCCATTCGTCCCATCCCGGCGCCTGGTAGGGCGACGCCGGGCCGTACCCGTTGATGTACTTGCCGTAGATGCCGGTGTGGTAGCCTGCGGCCTTGAGCCACACGGGGAGCGTCGAGGAGTCGTCGAAGGCGGCGAATCCGCCGTCCGTGCCCCCGTTGTCGTGCACGCCGGTGGTGTGAGAGTACTTCGCCGCGAGCAGGCTCGAGCGGCTTGGCGCGCAGAGGTCGGTGGTGACGTAGCTGTTCTGGAAGGTGACGCCCTTCTGCACCAGCTCGCTCACGACCGTCGGCATGACGGGCGTGACGCCGTCGATCGAGTGGGTCAGCCCGACCGTGTCGAAGCGTTGATCGTCGGTCAGGATGAAGACGATGTTCGGCCGGAGCGGCGCCGGGTGCGGCCCGACCCGGTCGACCCAGGTCTCGAGCAGCGTCACCAGGGCGCCGTCGAGACTCGCGGCGTCGACGGCCGTCCCGGGCGCCCCCACCGCCGCGTCGCACTGCTTGCCGACGTCGGGCAGGATCACGCCGCTCGCGTCCTGGAGGACCGTGGTCGTGCAGCTCCGCGGCAGTCGGTCGAGCGCCCGGCGGGCCTTCGCCTCGGCGTCGGCGGACGACAGGCCCCGGACCAGATAGCGGAGCTTCGTGCCGACGAAGGTCGCCACCGCGCTGCCGACCGCATGTTGGCACGAGAGCTGCGTTCGCAACGCGGTCCGGTCGACGGCAGCGGCGGGCGGATTGTTGGCCCCGTAGGCGAGCGCGACGGCGTCGCTCACCAGACTTCCGGCGCACGGCGGCGGCAGGACGGTGCGGCAGGTGGCCGTCGGTCCCGAGCGCAGGCGCCGGTAGTTGCAGGCGACGGCGTTTCGGGCGCTCTGCTGCACGAGACTGGCGTCCTTGCTGGTGGTGCACTGCGCGAGGGCCTGCCCGGCGAACAGCAGGACCGACCCCGCAACCAGGAAGCTTCCCACCCGCCTCTGGTCCATTCGATCACCTCCGTCAGCTGGCTGCGATGGGCGCCAGAGTACTGCCCTTCGGGGAACGCGGGCAATAACCAAAACGGTTCACCGACTGGCAGCGAGGATCGTCTTGGGAGCCGGCGATCTAGCGCGGCACGTCCAGCAACCAGCTCGCCGGTTGCTGGGCGAACAACGTCGGCGCATCCCAGTAGTCACGCCAGAGCGTGATCAAGCCGTCGCGGAACTTGAACACGGCGGCGACGCGCAGCGTCGCGCGCTCACCGGTCGGATGGTGCCACACCTCGGTGCGCTCGACCATGATCGTGTCGCCCTCTTCGAGCAGCTCGTGAATGGTCGTCGGCAGGCGCTCGAGCGTGGCCAGCCCGAGCTCGAGCTTGGCGCGGATGGCGTTGCGGCCCACGGCCGTTGCAGCGGCAAACGGGACGTCCTCGTACGAGCAATCATCGCTGCAGTGGCTCGCGACGGCAACGAAGTCGAGTCGCTCGAGGTCCGCGAACAGCCGCCACAGTCGATCGGCGTTATGGCTCATCGGCGTGCAATACTGCGCGCGGCGCGGCGCCGCCAGCGAGCAGAGATCCGGTTGACATTTCACGCCACCCGGTGGTTTGACTCCCCGCGATGTCGGGCACGGTGCGGGCGGAAGCTCCCGGCCGTCTTTTCGAGCTGGTCCGGGCGCTCGGCGGGTCGCCGGAGCGGGTGCGGGCCGCCGCCGGCGTCGCCGCTGCCGACTTCACGGATCCCGAGCGGCCGATCGAGGTGGAGACCGCCCTTCGCCTGATGGACGCCGCGGCGCACGAGGTCGGCGACGACCATTTCGGCCTGCACGCCGGCGGCCTCATGGACTACGGAACGCTCGGCGTCCTCACCTACGCGGTGCTGAACGCCCCGACGGTCGGCACCGCGCTCCGGAACTTCGAACGGTATGCCCGCTCGCACTTCCGGGGCCCCCGGATCCGGCTCGAGACCGACGGAGACGAGGCTCGGCTCGAGCTCGTGCTCGACGTGGCCGACGGCGTGCCGCGCCGCCAGCACGCCGAGGCCGCGGCGGTCGTCGGGCTGCGCATCCTGCGCCAGCTGATTGGCGACGACTGGCGCCCCCGCCGCGTGCTCTTCGCACACGACCGCCCGCGCGACGTCTCCGAGCACGAGCGCGTCTTCGGAGCCCCGCTCAGGTTCCGCCAGGGGATTCACGTCGGGCTGGTCTTCGACGCCCGCGACCTGGAGCGCCGGGTGCCCGGCGCCGACCGCCGTCTGCTGCCTGTCATCGAACGCCATCTCGACGAGCTGCTCGCCAAGCCCGAGGCGCGCGACACGTGGCTCGGCGAGGTACGCAACGCCATCGCGAGCTCGATCTGCGACGGGTATCCAGGCATCCAGACCATGGCGCGCCGACTCGGCCTGAGCGTCCGTACCCTCCAGCGCCGGCTCGGGGAGGAACGGACGGTCTTCAAGACCCTGGTCGAGGACGTCCGCCGCGAGCTCGCGCTCCGCTACCTGGCGGACGGCAGGACGCGCCTCACCGACGTCGCCTTCCTGGTCGGGTACTCGGAGCTGAGCGCCTTTGGGCGTGCGTTCCACCGCTGGACGGGGTCGACCCCGCTCGCGATGCGGCGGAGCCTGACGAGCGCCTCGACGAGCCGGGCGTAGGACCGGGCACCATCTGAGAATTCAGGATCCGCGCCTCAGCTCCTCGACCAGGACATCGAGCCGATCGTTGCCCCAGAACCGCTTGCCGTCGACGATGAAGATCGGCACCCCGAAGATGCGGTCCTCCATGCATCGTCCGAGCGCCTTTGGCACCTCGTCGCGGTAGCGCCCGTCGTCGAGCGCCGCGAGGAACTCCGTGCGCGGGAGCCCTGCGTGCTCGGCGCATGCCGCGAGCACCTGGCGATCGGCGATGTTCTTCCCCTCGCTCCAGCGGGCCCGGAAGACGGCGTTCCGATAGCCACGTTCCTTGCCCCGCGCGCGCGCGAAGTAGTAGCCGGCCGCGGCGTCGGTGCTGTCGACCATGCGGGGCTCGGGCAGCTTCCATGGCATCCCGAGCTTGCGCGCCCAGCGCTCTGCGTCCTCGACCAGATAGCTCAGCTTGAACCCCTGCAGCTGCGCCGCTACGCCCGTCGGCGGCGGCTGCTGGGGCGGCACGACGGGGATCGGGTCGAGCTCGCCG
>VBLD01000482.1 GCA_005879205.1 Deltaproteobacteria bacterium | reverse complement strand
CTAGAGCCGCGCGCGTCTCGGCGGTGGGAGATACGCATGCTCGGGCGCCTGCAACGCCTGCTGGGCGAGGGCGGGCTCGTACTGCCGGACCACGAGCAGCGAGCTGGGGCACTCCGTGATGATGACCTCGGGGTGCAGACCGAACGGTCGATGCTCGAGCCCCCACTCGGGTCCGACGCCGATCAGCAGCAGATCGTAGCCACGCGCACATTCCTCGAGCACGGCGTGGCCCGGATCCGCACGCTCGACGATCTTCAGCGTGAGCTTCCCCTCTCCCGGCCGCACCTCCGCCGCCAGGACCTCGCTGAGCGGGCCGTCCTCGATCACGTCGGCGGCGTCCGTCCCGGGGCTCGTGACGCGCAGGACCGTCACGTTGGCACCCGAATGCCGGGCCAGGCGCTGCGCCAGGCGGAGCGCACCCTGGTCGTGGATGCTGCCGTGGTACGGCACCATCACGTTCGCGACCCAGCCGAGACCGCGGTCGAACAGCACGCCGATGCTCGCCGGCGCCCGTCGCATCACTTCGTGTACCGTCCCGCCGAGCACGGCCTTGCCGAGCATCGGCTTGTGCCAGCCCATGAGGACGAGATCGGCGCCCTTCACCGCGGCGACGTTGCAGATGTCGAAGGCCGGCTGCGGTGACACGAAGGAGAGCGGCCGAACCTCGAGGCCGAGCGCTCCGGCGCGCCCGAGCAGCGGTTCCAGCGCGGTCGTCTCACGTGCCGCCGCGCGCTGCCCGAGCACGAACGACGCCCGATCGTTGGGAGGCTCGAGGCGCAGCGCGTACAGGCGCTTCGTCTCGCTCGTCGCACCCACGAGGGCGCCCGCCAGCGTCACCATGCCCGGGCCGGAGCGATCGTACGCGACGCACATGAGCACGGTGAAAGCCTCGGCCGAGGGCGCGCGGGGGCGGAAGTCGGGCTCCTCGACCTGATCCCTGGCGAGCTCCGCCAGCGGGTACACCCACTCGAGGACCGGCGTCGTCATGAACGTGGTGATCAGCGCCATCAGCACCATCATCGTGAACAGCGTCGGCGAGATCACGCCGAGGTCGAGGCCGATGTTGAGCACGATGAGCTCCATGAGGCCGCGGGTGTTCATCAGCACGCCGAGGGCGGTCGCCTCCTGCCAGCGGAGCCCGGTGAGGCGCGCGGCGACGGTGCTGCCCCCGAACTTTCCGAGGCACGCGACCCCGATGACGAGGCCGCACATCCCCCACGTGCTCGCGGAGTCGAGGAGGCCGACGTGGGTGCGGAGGCCGCTGAAAGCGAAGAAGAGCGGCAACAGGAACACGACGACGAGATCCTCGAGCTTGTCCGCCAGGAGCTGCGCGAATCCGTTCGCCTTCGGGATGATGCAGCCGATGAGGAACGCCCCGAACAGCGCGTGTATGCCGATCGCCTCGGTGGCGAGGCTAGAGAGCAGCAGCAGCACGAGCGTGACCGCCACGAGGTTCTGGCTCAAGCCTTCCTTGTTCGCGCTGCGCCCGGCGAGTCGCCGCAGGAACGGCCGGACCAGGGTCAGCATGACGCCGATGTAGAGCAGCGCGAGCCCCGTCGTCCGTGCGGCGTCACCGACACTCCCGGCCCGCGCGATCGAGACCACGAAGGCGAGGATGCACCACGCCTCGAGTGCAGCAGACGGCGCTCGACCAGGATGCGTGCGAGCACCGGGAATGCCGTGATGCTCATCGCCGCGCCCATGAAGAGCGTGAAGGAGGCGAAGGGGACCGTCGGCGCCGAGAGACGCGGGTAGAGGTAGCGGGCCAGGACCGCGCCGAGCGCGAACGGAACGATGATGCTCGTGTGGCTGATCACCACCGAGGTGTGGCCCCGCCCGCGCAGCATCCTCCCGTCGAACTCCAGGCCCACCAGGAACATGAACAGGATGAGCCCCACCTGGCTGAGCATGCTCAGCAGGGTGAGCGAGTCCTTCGGAAAGACCGCGGCCGCGGTGTGCGGCGCGGCCCAGCCGAGCAGCGACGGACCGAGCAAGATGCCGGCCACGATCTCGGCGATCACCATGGGCTGGCGCATGCGGCGGGCGAGGAGCCCGATCAGGCGCGAGGCGCTGACGATGAGCAGCGCCTGGACGATGAAGAGCGCCAGCGGCGTCTGGAGAAGCGGTTTCATGGCCGGCGCAGCGGGCCCACCCGATCCACGATCCGCGTACGATATCGCTTCAGCGCCTCGAGGTCACGGGTCGGGGGCAACGGACACTGCGGGTTCCCCGTGCGCCGCCTTGACGAGCCGTTCTACCGTCTGCGAATCTGCGTCCCGCTGAACACCTCGGACATCATCGCGTTCGTCGCGACGACGAACCCGGAGCGCGCGCGCATCTTCTATGAAAACGTGCTGGGTCTCGCGCTGCTGGCGGACGAGCCGGCTGCACTCGTGTTCGACGCGAACGGGGTCATGCTGCGCGTGGCGAAGGTGCTGCGGCTCGACCCGGCGGCGCACACCGTCCTCGGCTGGCTACGCCGGGCTCGCTCAGGACGAGACGGGAGTCTGGCGTTCGCCCGGCGGGGCACAGGTCGCCTGGTTCAAGGACCCGGACGGCGACGTGCTGTCGCTCACCCAGAGCAACGCGTGACGCGCGGCTGACGCCGCCGCCCGCGCCGGGCGACGCCTGCACCCCAGAGCCCGCGGCCCGCCGCGCGCGCCTCCTGCTGCAGCCTTTTGAAGTGCGACGCGTACCTGACGTTCGGCGGGATCGTCAGCACGTGCGCATAGCCCGCGCGCAGGATCTCGGCGTTGAAGAGGGTGCCGTCGGGAAGCCAGAGATAGGCGAGCAGCCGCCCGTAGGGGTCACGCTGCTCGACGTCGAGCTCGAGGCCGACCGTTCGCTCACCGAGCCGACGGGCGGTGAACTCGGTCGCACGCCTGCCCATCGCCTCGATCGCGGCCTTGGAGCGATGGCTACGGCGTGCGTCGCGGTCGAGCTTCGCCGAGTCGTGTGCCTCCGGCGCGTCGATGCCGATCAGGCGCACGCGCTCGACCCGCGCGCCGTGCCGGACGTCGACCGTGTCGCCGTCGACGACGTACACGACGCGGCCGCTCGGCAGCTGACCGGGAGGACCGGCGACGGCTGCGGCCGGTGACGCGGTGAGAGCGGCGGCCAGGACGGCGAGGAGGATCCCGTCGGCCACCAGGCTAGCCCGCCGCGACCGCGCCCGAGAGCGTGTGGGAGGTCGCCGATTCCACTCGCACGCGGACCAGGTCGCCGGCGCTCGCAGGGCCGGGGAAGACGACCGTCTTCATCTCGCGGCTCTTTCCCGCCATCCACCCCTCGGGGCGCCGGGCCGGCCCCTCGACCAGCACCTCGACCTCGGTGCCGACGAGACCACGGTTGATCTCGGCCGAGATGGTCTCCTGCATGTCGACCAGGCGACCGAGGCGCCGCGCCTTCTCGTCGTCGGGAACCGGATCGCCCCAGCGGAACGCGCGCGTGCCCTCGCGCGGCGAGTACTTGAAGAGGAAGGCCGAGTCGTAGCGCACGCGG
>VBLD01000055.1 GCA_005879205.1 Deltaproteobacteria bacterium | reverse complement strand
GGCGTCATCGCCAGGCTGCAGAACGTCATCACGGCGGCGCGCGCCCGCGGCGTGCCGATCCTCTACGTCAACTTCTGCGGCAAGCCCGGCTTCCCGCGCCCGAACACCCTCATCCACCGCCGCTCGCAGCGCCAGCCGATGCTGCTCGAGGGCACCTGGGGCGTCGAGACGCACGCGGCGATCGCGCCGCAGCCCGAGGACTTCGTCCTCGAGCGCACCGTCGGCGTCGACGGCTCCTACGGGACGCAGCTCTACCCCGTGCTCCGCATGCTCGGGCGGACGACGATGCTGATGAGCGGCGTGTCGACCAACCTCGCCGTCGAGGGCATCGTGCGCGCGTCCGTGAACCGCGGCTTCGACCTGGTCCTGATCGAGGACTGCTGCGCGAGCTATCCCGACGAGTGGCACCGCTTCTCGGTCGAGAACATCATGCCACTCCTCGCGACGGTGACCACCGCGGACGCGGTCGTGCGCGCGCTGGGGCCCGCGCCCGCCTGAGCGGGCGCGGGCCCCCGCGCAACGGTCAAGGCGTCGCCACCACCGTGCCCTGGAGGGCAACCGCGCCCGGACCCGGCAGGTTGGCGGCCGAATCCACCGCCGGGCTGAAGCTCGGCGGGATGCAGAAGATGCTCACCAGGGTCTGCGGCAGAGCCGGGCCGCCGGTGACGATCGGACCCTCCCCGTGTCCCGTCTCGACGATGGTCCGTGCGATGTCGCTCGCCGTGAAGGCACCCGAGTTGCCCTGCCCGCAGCTGTTGAAAGGAGTCGCCGCCGCGCAGTCGGCATTCCCGTTGGCCGGATTGCAGGGCACGGGGAGGCACTTGTTCGGCGCGCACGTGTTGTCGGCCGTGCAGGTGGCACCCGTCGGCGAGCCGTTGCACTTGCGCGCGAACTGGGTGGACGTCTTGTTGCGACAGAACCCGCAGAAGACGTTCACCTGATCCCCCGTCGGATTGTCGACCGCCGTCCTCGTGATCGTGCCCGTGTCGAGTACGAAGCCGATCGCCAGGGTCCCGATGCTGAGCGAGGTCGCCGGCGGACACTCGTGGCTGGTCGGGAAGTCACCGTCGGTGGGCGACGCACCCGGGGTGCAGGCGAGCCCGTCGTTCGAGCCGCCGTTGCACTTGTGCGAGGTGGCGTTGCAGATCGGGCAGGGCTGGATGAACGTCTTGCACGTCCCGCCGCCCGGGCAGTCGGCACTGGTGATGCAGCCCTTGCCGTTGTTGGTCCCGCCCGAGCACGCGCCGGTCTCGCAGGTCGCCGTGATGCTGCAGTCGGCGTCCGAGCAGCAGACCGCGCCGTTGTCCGTGCACCGGCCCGTGTCGTTCACGCACGTGCCGCCGCCGGGGCAGCTGCTCGTGCCGGTGCTGCAGTTGACCCCGCCGCAGCTCGCCCCCGGCGTCGAGCCGCCGACGCAGCGGTTCGCCAGTGTGTCGCCCGCCAGGAAGATGTTCGAGCCGAGCGGCAGGTTGTAGGCCGTGAACGTCCCGGTGGCGCAGTTACCGGTCCCCGACCCGTTCGCGCTGACGGTGTTGATGACACAGGTGCTCGTGGCGGCGTTCAGGTGCGCGCCGTTCGGCAGCGGCAACGGCGGGCCGAAGAGGCAGCCCGCGTTCGTGCAGCGGAGGAAGTTGCACGTCCCGCCCGGGCAGTCGGAGCCCGTCGTGCACGAGTTGTTGTGGTTCGAGCCGCCGGAGCAGCGGTTGCCGCCGGCCTGGGCCGGGGTCGTGCCGCTCAGCGTGAGCGACGTGCCGACGCACGACACGTTGGAGACCGAGGCGCCCATGTCGAGAACCGCGAAGGGGAGCGGCACGCTGACCGCCGAGCCGCCCACGTAGAGCCCGCCGCAGGCGAGGGCGAAGAAGTTCGGGTTCCCGTCCGCGTCCAGGTGACCGCAGCTGCCCGATCCGATGCCGGTCGTGGAGGTGATCTGGTGCGGATCGCCACCCCCGCACGAGCAGAGCGTGGTCGTGGTGCTGCTGGTCGTGGTCGTCGTCGGCAGCGGGAGCGTGGTGGTCGTGGAAACCGTCGTCGACGTCGTGGACGTCGTGGGGACGGTTGTCGTGGTCCCGAGGATGACGGTAGTGGTGGTTACGGTCGTCGTGGTCGTGGTCGTCGTGCCCGCGCACGGGTACATGGATGCGTTGGCATTCTCGAAGCGGCTCACCGTGGCAGTGCCGGTCGCCTTCTGGTTCGCGTTACTCTGGCATGCCGGGCAGTTGCCGCTGGAGGTCAAACGGTCGGCGGAGGTGTTGTAACGACTCACTGCCGTCGTCTCGCAGGCCTCCTCGTCGAAGGCCCGACCGGCGAAGCTGCTGCTCGCGAGCCTCATGTGGCAACGGATCACGCGCATGACCAGCGAGGAGAGGTTCATGCCCACTATGTTCTCGCAGCGCGCGATGGTGCTGTTGGCGGGCACCCAGCCGGCGTCGTCCACCATGGCGCCACCGGTGGAGTCGTCGACCATCGAGCCCGACGACGAGTCGCAATAGACGGAGCCGTTGAGCGCGTCGAGCGAATCGGGATTGGTGCGCGATGCGAGCAGCGTGTCGCGCAGCGACCCTGCTGCCGCCAGCTGCGCCGCGCTGCACAGCGGCGCGATCTTGGAGAGCTTCGCGTTGAACTTCTCCTCGGCCGAGTGCCCGCCGGACGACGGCGTGGCCTCCTCGCAGGACTCCTCGTCGAAGAAGGTATGATTCAGCCGGGCGAGCGCCTGGCGGCGGTGACATCGGATGACGCCCGTGACCAGGTTGCCGAAGGAGCGGGCGATCGCGTTGGCGCACCGCAGATGGCTCGCGGTGTCGGGAGTACATCCCCCGTCGTCGCCGCCGAACGGCTGGCCAGGCCCCGCCTGGATGCGGGCGACGAGAACGACCAAGCACACGGCTCCGAGTGCGATCCCGAGCAAGCGCTTCATCTGAGGGTCTCCCTTCTGTGATGCGAGGCTCTTGGCCGCCTCGGTGTGGCAGGCCTAGTCCCGGGCGGCAACCAAACGCACCATCCGAAGGGGTGAAAAACGCTGAGGAAATACAGGACAAACCGGACTTAAAATGGGGTTCCGGTCGCTTGTCTGGCCTCGGCCAACCGCCGCAGAGACGTCTTCTCCACCTTGCCGCTGCCGGTCCGGGGCAGGTCGGCATCGGCGACCACGAAGACGTGCCGGGGCACCTTGTAGCTGGCCAGGGATTCTCGACAGAAATTCTGGATGTCCTCGGATGTGGCTCCGTCTGGAGCCCGCAGGACGACGAACGCCGCGACGTTCTCGCCCCGCGTCGGATGACGCACCCCGACGACGTGTGCGGCCTGCACCGCGGGATGGCGCAGCAGCGCCGCCTCCACCTCGCTTGCCGCCACGTTGACCCCCGCCGTCTTGATGACGTCCTTCAGTCGCCCGGTGAAATGCAGGCACCCGTCCGCGTCGATGAAGCCCAGGTCGCCCGTCCGGAAGAAGCCCTCCGCATCGAACGTCGTCGCCCGTGGCAAGCGGTAGTAGCCCTCCATGAGCGTCGCGCCGCGCACCACGATCTCGCCCTCCTGGCCCGGTGCCGCCGGCTCGCCGGTCGCCGGCCCCACGATGCGGATCTCCATGTTCTCGAGCGGCCGGCCAAAGGTGCCGAGTCGGACCGGCTCGGGATCGTCCCAGCGCGCGGCGCTGACGAAGGTGGCCGTCTCGCTCATGCCATAGCATCCGACGGCCTGGTGACCCGGCCCGAGGAGCCGGGCGGTCAGCTCGGGATCCGCCCGCGTCCCCTTGCAGAGCCGGAGCCGGTGGCGCGCGAGGTCGGGCTGCTCGAGGAGCGGTCCGGCCTGGTGCCAGCCGGCCATGATGGTGCATCCTTCCCGCTCGAGCAGCGCGAGCGCGCTCGGACCGTCGACCACCTCCTGGAGGACGAGCCGCCCCCCGCCGGCGATGGTGGCGAGGGCGCCGAGCACGAAGCCGCCGCTCCAGAAGAGCGGCAGATGCCCCCACCACGCGTCGTCGGGACCGATACCGAGCCGCCCGGCAATACCCCCCGCCGCCGTCGCGAGCGCGCCGTGGGCGTGCACCACGGCCTTCGGCTCGGCGGTGGTGCCCGAGGTGAAGAACACGGTCGCCACGTCGGTCGGCGACACGGCGCCCTCGACCGCGTCGAGAAACGCGTCGTCGACGGCCGCGGGCAGGTCGCTCCAGCGCGCGCATCCCGGCGCCTCTCCCTCGATCAGGACGACGCCGCGTAGTGCCGGCAGACGGTTTGCGCGCAGCGCGCCGGGCGCGGCGTCGGCGAGCTCCGGGACGATGCTCGACAGAGTCCCGACGTAGTCGTGTCGAAGGAAGCGGTCGAGCATCACGAGGAGCTGCACGTCGGCGTGCGCGAGTGCGTGCGCCAGCTCGTCCCGCTTCCAGAGCGTCGAGAGCGGCACCAGGACGGCACCCAGCCGGAGCGCGCCGAAGGCGATCGGCAGCCACTCGAGCCGGTTCGAGCAGAGGAACCCGACGTGCGTGCCCTTCCCGGCGCCGGCAAGCAGCAGCTTCTTCGCCGCCTGCCGGCTCGCCGCGCGGAGCGCCGCCCAGTCGAGCCGTGCCGTCACCTCGGCGCGGGGCGCGGCGGCAAGCGCCTCGTGCGCGGGAGCACGCGCGACGGCGGCGTCGAGGAACGCACCGAGCGTCTGCATCAGCCCCCGAAGCGCTCCCGCAAGAGGTGCGCCTGCACCTTGTTGGCGGCGTTGCGCGGCAGCGCGTCGATGAACTCGACGCGCCGCGGCCGCTTGAAGCCGGCGAGCCGTGCCGCCGCGAAGTCGCCGAGCGCCGCCCCGTCGAGCTCGGCGCCCGGCTGCCGGACGATCACCGCCGTCACCTGCTCGCCCCACTTGGGGTGCGGCGTGCCGATGACGGCGACGTCGGCGACGCCCGGATGGCCGCGCAGCACGGCTTCCACCTCGGCCGGCGAGACGTTCTCGCCGCCGGTGATGATGATGTCCTTCACGCGGCCGGTGAGGAAGAAGTAGCCGTCCGCGTCCCGCCGCCCGAGGTCGCCGGTGTGCAGCCAGCCGTCGCGCACCGCGTCGGCGGTGGCGGCGCGGTCGCGATGGTAGCCGGCCATGACGGTCGGCCCGCCGACGACGATCTCCCCTTCCTCGCCCGGCGCCGCCAGCGCCCCGTCCGGACGACGCACCGCGACGACGACATGCGGGTTCACCCGCCCGACGGTACCCTCGCGGTCGAACACGCTCGTCCCACGCGCCATCGTGACCCCGTCGGTCGACTCCGTCTGCCCGTAAGCCTCGATCAGCTCGGCGCCCTCGAAGAGACGGGCGAGCCCGTGCTTCGCGGCCATGGGCGTCGGCGCCCCGCCCACCGACACCTTCTCGACCGTCCGGCGCGCCGCGGCCGGAATCTGACCGAGCGCGAGCACGTCGAAGACCATGCCGCCGATCAGCGTGAGATCGGTCACCCCGAAGCGCTCGACGGCGTCGAGCGCCGCGCCGACGTCGAACTTCTCGACCAGCACCGCGGTGGCGCCGGTGAGCAGGCGGCAGAGGAGGTGCGAGACCAGCACGGGCACGTGGCTCAGCGGGCTGAGACACGCGCCCACGGTCTCGGCCCGGTCGCCGCGCGCCTGGGCGCAGGCGAGCATCGCCCAGAGGAGGTTCCCGTGCGTCAGCATGACGCCCTTCGGGGTTCCCGTCGTGCCCGACGTGTAGGCGATCACCGCAAGCCCGTCGGCGGCCGGGGGGCCGGGCGCGCGCGGCGCGAGCCGGCGGCCGCGCCGGAGAAGCCGCGGCGCCAGCGGCAGGTCGGCGGCCGAGACGAAGGCGGGCACGCCCGCCGCCGCGGCGGCCTCGCGCGCCACGGCTTCCCGGCCACGATCGCAGAGGAGGACGCGGGCACGCGAGTGCTGGAGGAGATGCGCCGTCTCCGCCGCCGTCGAGCGGACGGCGATCGGCACCACGACCGCGCCGATCCCCCAGACGGCGAAGAGCATCGCCACCATCGCGGGCTCGTTCGCGGCCAGGACGCCGATCGGGTGCCCGGCCCCGAGCCCCCGCCTCGTGAGCCACGCCGCGAGCTCGTCGACCGTCGCCGCGAGCTCACCGTACGCGATCCGCCGGCCGGCCCAGCCGAGTCCACCCGCCTCGCCGCGGCGTATCGCCTGCAACCGGAGGAACGCGGGAGAGCTGGGGAGGAGCATCAGTCCGCCGGCTCGTGGAGCCCGACGAACACCGTCCTGCCGCCCTCGATGCGGCGGATCACCAGCCAGTCGCCCTTGTACGCCTTGTGATCGTACGGCCCGAGGCTCATGTGCGTGCGCGGGCCGCCGTTGACGGCGGGCAGCATGCGCACCCGCTCGAGCCCCTCTTTCACGCCGGCGGGCGTGAGGAGCGGCGCGCGCGCCAGTCCCTCGGCGATCAGACGCGACGTGTCGTAGCTGAGCGCGGTCACGGTGTGGTCGCGCCGCTTGCCGAGATGGGCCGCGAAGCG
>VBLD01000054.1 GCA_005879205.1 Deltaproteobacteria bacterium | reverse complement strand
GGGGGACGACCCCGGTCACAACCACTGCCCTTCGGGGTGGGAAGGGACCGGGCGAGGATGATCCCCGAGCCAGAAGACCTGCCCGGCTGACGCCAGCAGATAGGCCTTCCGCGGGGAAGGGGCTGGGGTCGCGCGCGGGTCGCCCGTCCGCGCTCCTCTCCGTCTTTGCGGCAGGCGGGATGGAGGCCAGCGACGAGCCAGGTCCGGTCCGCGCGCGTGTACGTCGCCTTGGTGGTGTGTCTCGCCGCGCCGGTGGCGTGGGCAGACGATCGCGGGTGCCTCGTCGAATGGCGCGTTGCGGGCGGCGAACCAATGCGCGACGGCTGGGCCGCGAGCTGTCGCGACGGCGACGTGGCCTGCGACGCCGACGCTGCGGCGGACGGCGTGTGCACGTTCGCCGCGTCGCTCTGCCTGAACGTGCGGGACCCGGCCATCCCGGAGTGTGAGCCGGCGACCCTCGGCCCCGTGCACGCGGGGGGCCGCGGCGCGTCGGCGATCGCGATCGCAGCCGCTGCCGCCGCGATTCATTTCCCGGTCTCCGCCGCCGACGTGTGTACGGCCGAAGCGCCCGTGCGCGTCCGGCTCGGGCGGCGCTCGCGACGCACGGTCGTACTGCGCGCGCGGGCTCGCGACCTCGCGTCTGGCCGGGCCGCACGCGCCGCCCTCCATCTGACGTGCGCGCGCGGTGCGGCGCTCGGCGCCGAGCCGGCGCGCGCGATCGTCGTCACCACCGACTTCGAGACCGGCCTCCTCGCGACCGTCGGCGTGGCGCGGCCGCACAGCGTCGGGCGCCCCACCTCGCCGATTCATGCCGATGCGGTGGTGCGCACGTTCGGGGACCGCGTCTACGTCGTGAACCGATTTCTCGGCGACAACCTCCAGGTCCTCGACCCGGCACGCGGCCTCGCGACCGTCGTCCAATGCTCAACCGGCCCCGGGTCGAACCCGCACGACGTGGCGGTTGTCGGTCCGCACAAGGCCTACGTCACGCGCTTCGACCGGCCCGAGCTGTGGATCGTCGACCCGGACCCCCCTTCGTGCGCGGGCTTCTTCCTCGGGCAGATCGACCTCGGCGCCTTCGCCGACGCGGACGGACTTCCCGAGATGGATCAGATGACGCTCGTCGCCGATCGGCTCTTCGTCAGCCTCGAGCGCCTCGACCGCCGACGCGACTTCGCACCGGCGGGGAAGAGCCTGCTGGTTGCGATCGACACCGCGACGGACGCCGTCGTCGGCACGGTCGAGCTGAGCGGCGGCAACGCGTTCGGGGAGTCGGCGGGCCTGGTGCACGAGCCGCGCACGGGCAAGCTCGTGGTCGCCGAGGCGGGCAGCATCTTCCGGACGGGCGACGGCGGCCTCGAGCGCATCGATCCGTTTGCGCTGCGCGCCGAGGGCTTCTTCGTCACCGAGGACGACCTCGGCGGCAACGTGACCGACTTCGTGCTGGTCTCGCCCACCAAGGGCTACGCCGTCGTCATCGACGACGCGCTCCACAACGTTCTCCTCGCCTTCGACCCGAGCCGGCACGCGGTCACCCGCCGCCTCCTCGTGCGCCGCGAGTTCCTGCCCGAGATCGACCTCGCCCCCGACGGCACCCTCTGGCTGGCCGACCGCGGCCTGCCCGCGCCCGGCATCCGCATCTTCGACGTGGCGAGCGACCGGCCGCTCACCAGGGGCGCGATCGACGTCGGGCTCCCGCCGTTCGCGATGGCGTTCGTGCCATGAGGCTCGCGCTCCTGATCGCGTTCGTCGGGGCCGTCGCCGGGCGCGCGGCTGCGGATCCCTTCGCCGATACCGTGGTCGACTACTTCATCGTCCCGGGAGGCGGGGCAGGGCAGGCCGCGCTTCCCGGAATCGTGCTCGGGCCGCCGCGTGGCGGCGGCGCCTTCCAGGGCTCGATGGACACGCTCTCGCTCGGGCTCGGCGGCTGGATCGTCCTCGGCTTCACCGACAACGTCATCGTCGACGGCCCGGGCGCCGACTTCACCGTCTTCGAGAACGCCTTCTTGCCCCGGAGCGCTGCGGCCGGCGTGCTCGTGACCGGAACGCCCTTCGCGGAGCCCGGCACGGTGTCGGTCAGCGCCGACGGCGTGCACTTCGTCGCCTTCCCCTGTCGGACCGACGAGGCGCCGTACTATCCCGGCTGCGCCGGGGTGTACCCGGTGTTCGCGAACGCGCGCGATCCGAACGCGCCGTCGCCGCTCGTGCCGACGACGGTGCCGATCGCGGATCTCGTCGGCCTGCCCATCGACGGCTTCACGCCCCCGCCGGGCTCGGGCGGCGACTCCTTCGACCTCGCGGAAGTCGGCCTCTCCGCAGTGCGATTCGTGCGCATCGACGCCGGCCCCATCAAGGCCGACCTCGGCGGCGGCCTCTCGGGCTTCGACCTGGACGCGGTCGCCGCCGTGCATTCGATCGACACCGCCGGCCTCCCCGACACGGACGGCGACGGCTTCCCGGACGTCGCCGACAACTGTCCGACCGTCGCGAACCCCGACCAGCGGGACGGCGATCACGACGGCGTGGGCGACGCGTGCGAGACCGGCGCCGACGCGGACGGCGACGGCGTGCCGGACGCAGCCGACGACTGCCCGCGGACGCCGAACCCCGACCAGCTCGACACGGACGGCGA
The DNA here is from genome assembly GCA_005879205.1 of Deltaproteobacteria bacterium. Classification (GTDB taxonomy): domain Bacteria; phylum Desulfobacterota; class Binatia; order DP-6; family DP-6; genus DP-3. Next base: position 4,790 of record VBLD01000054.1, on the reverse strand, counting down.
CGGCAGGGGCGATGCGTGCGACGACTGTCCCGCCACCCCCGACCCCGACCAGGCCGACGCGGATGGCGACGGCGTCGGCGACGCCTGCGACAACTGCCGCACCGTCGCGAACCCGACCCAGGCGGACGCAGATCACGACGGCGTCGGGGACGCCTGCGATCCGTGTCCCGCGGACGCGAGCTGCCTCCCGCTCGCCCCGCCGCGCTTTGGCGGGGGCGGCAACCGGGGCGCGGCCGACGCGCTCCTCACCTACGCCGACCCGATCGCTTCCGTCACCGCGCTGCCCCGGAGCGCGACGATCGCCGTCGTCGTGATCGAGGTCGGGCCCAGCGTGGACCCGTCGAGCTTCCGACTCCGCGCCAGCGGACACGACCTCGCCGCGGCCGTGGGCGGCGTCGTCCCGGGCTCGACGAAGATCGTCTCGATTCCGCTCACTCACCGCCGGACGACCGTATCGCTGCGCGCCGCGGGCCGACTCCCGAGCGGTCGGCGCGCGGCGGACGTCGACCGCTTCACCTTCGAAAGGAGACTTCCATGAAGGCACGCCGAGAGCTGTTCGTTTTAGCGGTGCTCCTCGCCGCACGTCCCGCGGTGGGCGCGGTCGTCGCCGCGACCGGCTACGCCGCGCATACGATCCCGACCGCGGATCCGGTCGCCGGCGGCGTCGTGCGCCGCGGCCGCGCCGTGCTGGTCGGGCAGGGCACCTTCGGCGCCGGCGGCGAGCGGATCGTCCGGCTGGACGGCAGCGCCACGACGGTGGCCACCGGCTTCAACTCGCTCGGCGGCTTCGACCTCGACGCCGCCGGTACGCTCTACGTCGCCGACAACGGCGGCGACCAGACGGGCGCCGCGACCGGCGACACGCTGTTCGCCATCCCCGACGCGCTCACGCGGACGGCGGCCGTCTCCGCGGTGGGCCAGGAGGTGCTGCCGGAGGGGACGATCCCGTTCGCGATGGACGTGCTGGTCGGGCCCGACGGCTCGGTGCTCGTCACCGACGCCGCGGGGCCGGGCGCCGGTCGCGTCGTCCGGGTGCGCAAGGGCGCGGCCGCCAATCTGATCGGCGGTCTCAACATCCAGGGGATCGGCCTGGGGGCGAAGGGCACGCTGCTGGTGAGCGCGCTCGACGACACCTACACGGTCGGCACGATCCTCCGCTACATGCCGCGCGGCGCGGCGCGCGGCACCTTCGCGAGCGGCCTCTCCGGCGCCTTCGACCACGTGCTCGACACGGATGGCGACCTCCTGGTGAGCGGCTCGGGCAAGGTGGTGGCGCTCGCTCCCGACGGCTCGGCCCTGCCCGACCGGGCGAGCGGCTTTGCCTTCTCGACCGCGATGTTCTTCGACCGGGCCCGCGACGAGCTCCTCGTCCTCGATTCGGGCGCCAGCGCGATCGACGCCGTCTGCCGCGACCGGGACGGCGACGGCGTGTGCGACGTCGACGATGACTGCCCGACGGTCGGCGATCCGGCCCAGGCCGACACCGACATGGACGGCGTGGGCGACGCCTGCGCCTGCGCGGGAAGCGCGATCGAGAAGGCCCGGGTGACGATCGGGAACCTCGTGACGCCGCCGGGCGACGACACGCTCGCCATCAAGGGGCAGATGACCGTCCCCGCGTCGCCCGCCATCGACCCCGTGGCGAGCGGCATGCGCATCCTGGTCCGCGACGGCTCCTGCACGGTGCTGAACGCGACCATCCCCGCCGGGGCCTTCGACGAGCTCCATCAGGCGGGCTGGAAGGTCGGCAAGCGCGGCACCTTCACCTACCAGAGCGCCGCCGGCCTGCTCGGCATCCGGTCCGTCACGCTGAAGCCGTCGAGCGGGACGCCCGGGCTCGTCACGCTTGCCGTCGCCGGCAAGGCAGGCAGCTACGTCGCCGACCCCGCGCATCTGCCGCTCAGAGCCTACGTGGCACTGGCGAGTGCGGCCGGCCAGTGCGGCCTGGCGACGTTCCCGGGGCCCGGCCCCGCGCCGCACTGCGCCTACGACGCCACCCGCGGGAAGGTGAAGTGCGGATAGCGGCGCCGGTGTATTTGTGAAAGCCTCGCGCATGCGCCGCCCGATCCTCCTGCTGGCGCTTCCGCTGCTCGCCGCGTGCGGCGGTCGGCCTCCGCCGGCCGCGACGACGCCGGCGGCGCGCGTCGTGTCGCTGGCCCCCTCGATCACCGAGATCGTGTACGCGCTCGGCGCCGGGGACCGTCTGGTGGGCGTGTGTGCGCAGTGCGACTACCCTCCGGCCGCGACACGGCTGCCGCGCGTCGGAGGCTACCTCGTGCCGAGCGTCGAGGCGGTCGTCGCCGCCCGGCCCGACGTCGTCCTCGTCGTGCCGTCGCCGGGAAACCGCGACGCCGTGCATGCCGTGGAGCAGGCGGGCGTGCGCGTGGTGGTCGTCCAGGATCGCACGCTCGCCGATCTCTGGGCGTCGATGCGGGCGGTGGCGGCGGCGCTCGGGCGCCCCGAGGCCGGCGAGCATCTGGTGACCGACGTGCAGCGGCGGCTCGAGGCGGTGCGCGGCCGGGTGGCGGGACTCCCGCCGCGGCGCGTGCTGCTCGTCGTCGGGCACACGCCTCTCGTCGTGGCCGGGCACGGCACGCTGCAGGACGAGCTCGTGGCGGCGGCGGGCGGAGTCAACGTCGCGGCCGACGCGGGGGGCGTCTGGCCGCAGATATCCCTCGAGCTCGTGGTGGCGCGCGCACCAGAGGTGATCGTCGATGCGGCGATGGGAACGGAGAAAGGGCGACACGACCTCTTCGCCGGTCTCGACACGGTGCCGGCGGTGCGCGACGGGCGCATCGTCGCGTTCGCGGGCGAAGCGATCTTCCGTGCCGGCCCGCGCGTGCCGGAGGCGGCCCGCGATCTCGCCGCCGCGATCCACCCCGAGGCGTTCGGAGCCGGTTGACCCTCCGTCCACCCTACCTGACCGCGCGCCGGCTCGCGGCGACGACGGCCGTCCTCGCCGCGCTCCTGTTGCTCTCGATCGCGGGCGCGATGCTGGTCGGCCCGGTCCGGGCCAGTGTCTGGCGCGCCCTGACGGACGCGGAGAGCACGGATCACGTGATCCTCTTCCGCACGCGGCTGCCGCGCGTGCTCCTCGGCGCCGTCGTGGGCGGCAGCCTCGGCGCGTCGGGGGCCGCGCTTCAGGCGCTGCTCGCGAACCCGCTCGCCTGCCCCCACCTCCTCGGCATCTCGGGCGGGGCTGCGGTGGGGGGTGTCGTGGCGCTCATCGCGGGGGCCGAGGCGATCTCGTTCGTCGTGCCGCTCGCGGCCTTTGCCGGTGCGCTCTTCGCGATCGGCGTCGTCTACCTCTGCGCGCGCGCCGGCGGGCGCTCCACACCTTACGCGCTCCTGCTGGTCGGCGTCGTGTTCAACGTCCTCGCCTCGGCCGCCATCATGCTGATCAATGTGATCGCGAGCTATTCGCAGGCGCACGGCGTGCTCTTCTGGCTGATGGGCTCGCTCTCGGGACAGAGCTGGCAGCTCATCGCGGCGGCCGCGGCGTACGCGCTCGCCGGGCTCGCCTGGCTCGCCGCTCACGCTCAGGACCTGAACCTGCTGGCCACAGGTGAGGAAGGTGCAGCCCAGCTGGGCGTCGACGTGGAGCGGGCACGACGCGCCATCTTCGTCGCCGCGTCGCTCCTCGTCGGCGCCGCGGTGTCGGTGAGCGGCATGATCAGCTTCGTCGGACTGATCGTCCCGCACCTGATCCGGCTCGTCCTCGGCGCGGACCACAGACTGCTGCTCCCGGCGTCCTTCCTCGGCGGCGCCGCGTTCCTGGTCTGGGCCGACGCGCTCGCCCGCACGGCGCTCGCGCCCGCCGAGCTGCCCGTCGGCGTCGTCACGGCGCTCCTCGGCGGGCCGTTCTTCCTCTTCCTCCTCCGCCGCGAGCTCGCGCGGGCCGCCTCGTGAGCGCGCTGCTCGAAGCCGAGCGCCTCCGCTTCGCGTACGGCCCGCGTCCGGTGCTCGACGACGTGAGCTTCGCCATCGGTCCGGGGGAGCTCGTGGGCGTCATCGGACCCAACGGCGCCGGCAAGACGACGCTCGTCCGCCTGCTCGCCGGCGTCCTCGCGCCCGCCAGCGGCAGCATCCGGCTCGCCGAGCGCCCGCTGTCGGAGTATCGGAGACGCGACGTGGCGCGCCGGCTCGCCGTCGTGCCGCAGGACGCGCACGTCGACTTCCCGTTCACCGCGCTCGAGGTGGTGCTGATGGGCCGCGCCGCGCACCTCCCGCCGCTCGGCTTTCCCAGGGCGCGCGACCTGGCCGTGGCGCGCGCCGCCATGCAGCGCCTCGAGGTGGCGCATCTCGAGGATCGGGCCCTCGACCGCGTGTCGGGCGGCGAACGGCAGCGCGTGCTGCTCGCGCGGGCGCTCGCGCAGGAGCCGGACCTGCTGCTCCTCGACGAGCCGACCACGCACCTCGACCTGCGCCATCAGGCCGGAATCCACGAGGTCCTCGGCGAGCTCTCGCGGTCGCGCGGCACGGCGGTCCTCTCCGTCCTGCACGACCTGAACCTCGCGGCGATGTACTGTGACCGCCTGATCCTGCTGGCCGCAGGTCGGGTGCTGCGCGTCGGCACGCCCTCGCAGGTCCTGACCGCTGAAGCGCTCGGCGCCGCGTACCGGACGCAGGTCTACGTCGGGCCGAATGATGCGACCGGAAGCCTCGTCGTGCTGCCGCTTGTCCGGCGGCGCGGCTGACTCGACTCAGCACCGCCCGCAGCTCGCGGATCTCGTCGTCGGGATCTGCACCGGGTGCGGGTACATCCCGGACTGGAGCGCCTTGGCGATCCA
>VBLD01000481.1 GCA_005879205.1 Deltaproteobacteria bacterium | reverse complement strand
GGGATCGTCAAGGTGGCGCTCAAGATCGGCTCGAGTCCGTGGCTCCTGCAGTTCAGCGCCTCGGGCCGGAACGGGACCTACGCGGTGGCGCCCACGGGTCTCCCCGTGCAGTTGACCTTCGCCGTCGACGCTTCCGCGGGCCAGTGCGGCGAGGTTTCGTTCGCCGGCCCGCCGCCGTCGCCCAGCTGCGCCTTCACCGGCAGCGGACGTACGCTCGGCTGCAAGTAGGCGTGGCCGCAACCATCGCGCTCACGGGGGCGACGGGCTTCCTCGGCCGTCACATCGTCCGTGCGCTGATGGGCCGTGGCGCGCGCGTCGTCGGCGTGGTGCGGAACCCGGACAAGGTCCCGGCGCTCGTCGCCGAAGGCGTCGAGCTCCGGCGCGCCGACCTCGCCGAGCCGGAGCTGCTCGCGCGCGGCTTTGCCGGCGTGGACGCCGTGATCTCGAACGCCGCCCTGCTGCCGACCCGGAACTGGCGGCGCGCCGATCACCTGCGGAGCCGCGGCCGCGGGCGTCCGCCGCGTCGTGCACATCTCCTCGGTGTCGGCCTACGTGCGACCCGCCCCCGCTCGCGTGACCGAGGAGCATCCTCTGCTCGGCGAGGATGCCGGCCGGCTGACGCCCGCCTACGGTCTGTCGAAGGCGCTCGCCGAGCGACGCGCCTGGGCGCTCGCGCGCGAGCACGGTCTCGCGCTCACGACCTTGCGCCCCTGTCTCATCTACGGCGCCTTCGACAGCAACTTCATGCCGATCTTTGCCGCCCTGGCGAGGCTGCCGGTTGCCGTGATGCCGGCCGGCACGTGGCTGCCGATGGTCTATGCGGGAGACGTCGCGGACGCGGTGGCGCTGGCGATCGAGAAGCCGGAGGCGGTCGGGCGCGCCTACAACGTCGCGGGCGAGGAGATGAGCGTCTGGCAGTTCTTCACCGCCTGGCGCGCGGCCGGCGGCCGGTCGGCGCGGGTCGCCCTGCCGGTACCCTTCCCGTTTCGCCGGTCGTACGACACGACGCGCGCCCGCACGGAGCTCGCGGCCGGCGAGGCGCTCCGCGAGACGCTCGCCCTCGAGCCGCGTCCCTGGCGACGGGTCACCGCCGCTTCGGCGCGTCCGTGATAGCCCGGAGCGCGGTGGACGAGACGTCGAGCCGGAAGCGAGACTCGGGAATCTGCTCGAAGAGGTGGGCGACGGATGCCGGCACGTCGAGGTCGGCGAGCGTCACGAAGCGGCCGTGCGCATCGGCCCGCCCGGCGACCAGGAAGCGACCGCCGAGCCGGCCGATCTCCTCCAGGGCAGCCACCATGCCGTCCTCGTAGTAGCGGGGTTCGAGCAGGCGCCCGGCCGTGTCCACCCCGACCACGAACGTGACCCCGGCGAGGACGCGGGCCTTGTCGCGAAACGTCGGCGCCCGCGTGAGCTCCACGGTGCCTCGTCCCTCGAACTGCTCGAGCCGCCGCCGGAGCTCGACGGCCGCGAGCGCGGGCTTGTCCGCGTTCACGGCCGACAGCTCGAAGGCCACGGGTGCCGCGAGCATTGCGCTCGCGACGCGTGCCAGCTCCAGATGCCCGCTGTGCAGCGGGTTGAACGCGCCGGCGAGCACGCCGCGGGGCAGGGCGGCGTTCGTCGAGAGCTGGCCGTCGGGCAGGACCGTCACACGGTCGACGGCGCTCGCCAGCAGCCGGGCGATGGGGTCGTCCGCGGGCATCGAGGTGGCGGCGGTGAGCCGGTCGCCCGGCGCGAGGAGCGACTCGACGCCAGGGGTGTCGACGCCGCAGATGCTCGCGAGCGTCAACAGCGTCGCGCGCGCCATCAGGTCCTCCTCGGCGGCGCGGTCGCGCGAGCCCTTGTCGAGGACGAGGGACACGACGTCGACCCGCGCGCCGTCGGTCGCCGCGATGTGGCCGCGGTGCTCGCCGCGCTTCGGTCGGTCGGTGACCAGGCTGGCCGTGACGCCGACGCCGACCGGCCGCCCGCCCGGTCCCGAACCGCGCGCTGCGCGGGCGAGGGCGCGGCGCGCCATGGCGACCGCCGTCTCGGCGCTGCACGCCTGCTCGGGCTCGTGGCCGAGGAAGTCGATGAGCGCGTCGGGGCTGTAGGGCACGATCGCTGCGACGAGGCTGCGCGAGCCGCCCGGCACGCGGAGGAGATCGGCGATCACGCCGCTGCCGCCGCCGCTGACCGCGAGCACGATGCGACGGCCGGAGGCGTGTATCCGCTCGACCATCGCTTTAGTATAGATCATGCGCCGCGACGGCCCACGAAGGCATGGAAGCTCTCGCCTGGGATGAGGCTCGTCGCCTGGATGGCCCCGAACCCCGCCTGTTCGAGCTGCGTGATCAGCTCGGCGCGCGTCGGGAGGCGGCCGCAGCCCTCGGTCATCGACGCCCAGAGGTCGAGGATATCGACACCGGCACCTTTGCCCCGGCAGAGCGTCGTCACGAGCAGGCGGCCGCCGGGCTCGAGGAAGGCCCGCACGTGACGCAGGACGCGCACCCGGTCCTCGACCGGGAAGTAGTAGATGTTGTTGTGCAGCGTCGCCAGATCGAAGGTGGCCTCGGCTGCCCGTGCCATGACGTCGCCCGCCTCGATCGCGACCCGCGCCGCGAGGCCCCAGGCAGAGATGTTCTCGGCCGCCAGAGCGGCGACCTCGGGCTGGAGCTCCAGGCCGAGCGCCGTCAGCTCGGGGTTCCGCGCCACCGCGTGGCGGAGGTAGACGGCCGAGCCGCAGCCTATCTCGAGGAGCCGAACCGGGCCCGAGCGCGGCACGACCTCATCGACCGCCTCGCACACGAACGGCTCGACGACGCGAGAGGAGCGCGCCACGAGCCGCCCGTCCTGATCCGCCAGCGTGAAGCGGCG
>VBLD01000053.1:7685-11134 GCA_005879205.1 Deltaproteobacteria bacterium | reverse complement strand
GTGTCGAGCGCGGCTTTCGCGCGTTCGAACGTATGTTCACCCTGGCCGATCATCAGGCGCTGTTCGTCGATGTCGTAGCCGGAGGGCGATCCCCGCGATAGACCGACGGGCCCGTACGACAGCGTCGATCTCTCCTGCTGATGAATGAAACGGGAGATTTCGGTCTCGCTCGGGCGTTTGAGGAGGAACACCCCGAAGAACCGCCCGCACCTACGCCGGGCGGAAGCGGGCGAGATACGACAGAAGCGAGCCCTGCTTGCGCTCGAATGCAAAGCCCGCAGACGGAGGTGAGCCCTGCTTCCGCTCGAATGCAAAGCCCGCGCGCTTTGCCTTGTCTTTGAGGGAGGACAAGCGCACTCGAGAGAATGGCGATTCTCGAACGGGAGGTTCAGTCCCGCCGGTACATCGTCACGACGCACGCTCCGCCGAGCCCGACGTTGTGCTGCAGCCCGACCCGCGCACCCTGGACCTGTCGCTTCTCCGCCTTCCCCGTGAGCTGCCACACCATCTCCGCGCACTGCGCGAGCCCCGTCGCGCCGAGCGGATGCCCCTTCGAGAGCAGCCCCCCGGAGGGATTCACGACCCATTTCCCGCCGTACGTCACCTGATCCTCGTCGATCAGCCGGCCACCCTGCCCCTCCTCGCAGAGGCCGAGCGACTCGTACGTGACCAGCTCGTTGGTGCTGAAGCAGTCGTGCAGCTCGATCACCTGCACGTCCTCCGGACCGAGCCCCGCCTGCTCGTAGACCGCCTTGGCCGCCCGGCGCGACATGCCGACGCCGATCATGCCGAGCGGTCCCATGGCGAAGTCCTCCATCTTGTCCGTCGCCATCGCCTGCGCGACGATCTTGACCGGCCGCGAGACGCCCCGCTTCTTGGCGAACTCCTCCGAGCAGAGGATCGCGGCGCCGGCGCCGTCGGACGTCGGGCAGCACTGGAGGATCGTCAGCGGGTCGTAGACCATGCGCGCGGCGAGCACCTCCTCGAGCGAGCAGGCTTCCTGATACTGCGAGCGGGGGTTGTTGACGGAGTGGCGGTGGTTCTTGACGCTCACCTTGGCGAACTGCTCCTTCGTCGTCCCGTACTTCTCCATGTGCTGGCGGCCGCCGTCGCCGAACATCACCGCCGCGATCGGCGGCTTCTTGTCGACGTCGGGCGCGGCGCCGATCGTCTCCTTGAGACCCGCGAGCTGCTTCTCGAGCGGACCCTTCTCCATCTTCTCGAAGCCGAAGGCGAGCACGCATTCGTTCATGCCGGACGCGATCGCCTGGTAGCCGAGGTGGAGCGCGGTCGAGCCGGTCGAGCAGTAGTTGTGGACGTTGTAGACGGGGAGGCCGCCGATCCCCATCGAGTAGAGCGCGCGCTGGCCCTGCGTGCTCATGCCGTTCACGTAGCCGGCGAAGGCCTGCTCGAGCTTGTCGGGCGCGACCCCTGACATCTCGAGCGCGCCGCTCACCGCCTCGCGCACGAGGTCGGTGAAGTCCCGCGCGCAGCGCTCGAACTTCGTCATGCCGACACCGATCACGCACACGTCTCGCTTGGCCATCGCGCTCTCCTTCTCGAGGATGCCGCACCTTACCGAGGTCGGACGAGCCTCGGCAAGCTCGAGGCGCCCCGCCCTTCGCCAGTCCAACTGAGCGTCCGGCTATGCCACCCGCGTCGTCGCCTTGTCGAGGAGCTCATGAATGAACGTCTGATACGGCTTCCCTCGTTTGCGGGCCAGCCTCCGCAGTTTCGCGAGGAGCCCCGGATCGAGCCGAATTGCGATGAGCTGCTTCGTGCGCCCTGTCTTCGGGCGCCCGACGCGTCTCGCGCGCCTCAGTTCCTCCTCTGTGGACTCGGGCAAGTCAGAAAAGTCAATCTGGCTGTCGGGCATATGCCGTGCGCTCCTTGCGGCTCGCTTGACGGGCGCTGATGATCCGGATCGCTTCGTTGCCATGCCTCGACCTCCTGATGGTGTAGACCACGAGCAAGACTCTTCCGCTTCCGGACCTGCCTAACCGCTTGCGTCGTGCTTCGCGTTGGGAGTGCCCGATGTCTTCCCATTCGAGGCCATCGGGATCACCGAAGACGGTGGCTGCCTCCTCGAAAGGGACGCCGTGTTTCTCGGAGTTGAGGATCGCCTTGTTGGCATCCCAAGTAAACACGCGTTTGTATATACGCTAATTCGAGGATCCACAACGCGTTGTGGTCTCGCACACTACGACCGGTCAAGGCGCGTCGCCGCCTCGACCCGCGGGCCCCGAGACAGCAGCAGAGGGTAGTTGCCCGCCTGGCCGGCAGGATGTTACGCCCATCGGAACATGGAGCTGCAGGAGCTCGCCCGCGACATCTACGCGTGCCTCCAGCCCGACCGCGGGCTCGGGACGAGCAACTCGGGCCTCCTGAACCGCGACGGCGGCCTCGTCGTCGACACCTTCTGGGACCTGCCGCACACCCGGCAGATGATCAAAACCTACGCCCGCGTCTGGAAGGCGCCGGCGCGACGCGTCGTCAACACGCACCGCAACGGCGACCACTGCTGGGGCAACCAGCTCTTCCCCGACGCCGAGATCATCGGCCACCGGCTCTGCGCCGCCGAGTTCGGCAAGGAGCGGCCGGAGTTCATGCAGACGCTCCGGAACGGCGGCACCAGCAGCGACCCCGTGCTCGCCGCTTTTGCCCGGCGTCTCGCCGACTGGGACTTCACGGGCATCGAGCTCCGCCCGCCGACGACGCTCGTCGACGAGCGCCTGACGCTCGACGTCGACGGCATCGAGGCCCGCCTCATCTACGTCGGCCCCGCGCATACGTCGGGCGACCTGATCGTTCACCTGCCCGCCGAGCGCGTCGTCTTCACCGGCGACATCCTCTTCCGCCTCTGCACGCCGATCGGGTGGGAAGGAACCTACGACCGCTGGATCGCAGCGCTCGACCGCATCGTCGCGCTCGAGCCCGACGTCGTCGTACCGGGGCACGGGCCGCTCTGCGGCGTCGAGGGGCCCCGGGAGATGAAAGCCTACCTCCAATACGTGCGGGGCGAGGCGAAGCGCTTCTTCGAGAAAGGACTCTCCACACTAGAGGCGGCGAAACGCATCGACCTCGGGCCCTATGCGGGGTGGACCGAGCCCGAGCGGGTCGTGTTCCAAGTGGACCGCGCCTACCGCGAGCTTCGCAGCGAGCCCTTCGACGCGCCGGTCGACGTGACGGCGCTCTTCGGCGCGATGTACGAGCTGGCAAGCCAGCAACGGCACTAGGAGGCGACGAGCATGCGAGTGGGAATGACGGTGGTCTTCCAGAACCCGCACGACGGGCAGTCCGACCACGCGGTCTACGCCGACGAGCTGCGGCTCGCCGACCTCGCCGAGCCGCTCGGCTTCGACTCGATCTGGGGCGTCGAGCATCACTTCACCGACTACACGATGTGCCCCGACGTCCTCGAGTTCCTCACCTTCATGGCGGGGCGGACC
>VBLD01000053.1:0-7591 GCA_005879205.1 Deltaproteobacteria bacterium | reverse complement strand
ACACCATGAGCGACGGCCGCCTGGTCTTCGGCATCGGGCGCGGCCTCGGGCGCGTGGAGTTCGAGGGCTTCCGCGTGCCGATGGACGAGTCGCGCGGGCGCTTCATCGAGAGCGCCGAGATGATCCTGCGCGGACTGGAGCAGGGATACTGCGAATACGACGGCACGTTCGTGAAGCAACCGCGGAAGGCCATCCGGCCGCGGCCCAGCCGGAGCTTCAAGGGCCGCACCTATGCGGCGGCCGTCTCTCCGGAGTCGATGCGCATCATGGCCGAGCTCGGCGTCGGCATCCTGATCATCCCCCAGAAGCCGTGGGACGTCGTGCGCGACGAGCTGGCGCAGTACCGCGCGGCCTATCGCGAGGTGAACGGCGCCGACCCGCTCCCCACGGTGTGCGCGGGCTGGACCTTCTGCGACCCCGATGCCGGGCGCGCGCGCGAGATGGCGGTGCGCTACATCGGCGGCTACTGGGACTCCGTGCTGCGGCACTACGAGCTCGCCAAGGACCACCTGAAGCACACCAAGGGCTACGAGTACTACGGACGGATGTCCGAGATCGCCGCCGAGCACGGCACCGATGCCCTCAGCGAGTTCTTCCTGAGCCTCCAGGTCTGGGGCACGCCCGAGCAGTGCTACGCGCGGGTCGCCGACATCCGCGAGCGCGTCGGCTGCGACACCTTCGTCGGCTGCTTCCGCTATGCCGGCATGCCCGTCGACGAGGCCGAGCGGAGCATGCGACTCTTCGCGACCGAGGTGATGCCGGAGCTCAAGAATCTCGGGACGGCAGATCCGGCACGCCAGGCTCCCGCTGAATCCCGAGCGAGTTCAGCGTGAAGGCCATCATGTGGTACTGGCCGACGAGCATCGGTACCTCGATCAGCTGTCGCTCGTCGTAGCGCCCGGCGAGCACGGTCCAGGTCTGGTCCGACACGCAGCCGTCGGCATGCAGCTCGTCCGCTGCACGGAGCAGCGCGGCGTCGAACGGCGCCCATCCCGGTGCGGTCGGCCCGGCAGGTACCCGGTCGATCTCGTCCTGCGTCAATCCGGCGGCAAGGCCGATACGCGCGTGCTGGCCCCACTCGTACGCCGAGCGACAGTGCCACCCGGTGCGCAGGATGAGCAGCTCGCGGTCACGCGGTGGCAGCTCGCCGGTGAGCATCACGGTGCCGAACGGAAGCCAGCGACGGACGAGCGCGGGATGGCGCGCGAGCGTGGTGAAGATGTTGAGAGGCTCCGTCGCCCCCCCGGGCGTGCGCTCGATCATCGTCCGCACCTCGTCGGACCATTCGGTGATTGCGAGCGGCGCGAGACGCGGGCGAGCGGGACGCGGTGTCATGGGGAGGCCTCCTCGGTCGGCACTGGGCGGGGTCCTATCATCGCTCGGCCCGTCGGGGGAATGCTTGCCGCCAGAGTGACGCGGCCGTCCTTTCGGGCGGGGTTGGAATCCTGGTACACGGGCGGGCGGCGATGGACTTCTCCCACGCGCCCGCCGACGACGGGTTCCGGCACGAGGTACGCGCCTGGCTCGCCGCCAACCGGCCGGCGCGTGCCGAGCGCATCCCGCACGACGAGGCGTCGCTCGCGGAGGAGTTCGGCTTCCTGCGCGACTGGCAGCGGCGGCTCCACGCCGCCGGCTACGTCGGCCTCCTCTGGCCGCGCGAGTACGGCGGTCGCGGCGCCCGGCCGACGGCGCAGGCGATCCTCAACGAGGAGCTCGCCCGGGCCCGCGCCCCGCAGCTCCTGAACCGCGTCGGCATCAACAACACCGGTCCGACGCTCATCGCGCACGGCACCGAGGCGCAGAAGCGCCGCTACCTGCCGAAGATCCTCTCCGCCGACGAGATCTGGTGCCAGCTCTTCAGCGAGCCGGGCGCCGGCAGCGATCTCGCGGCGCTGCGGACGCGCGCGCAGGCGGAGGGCGACGGCTTCGTCGTCACCGGGCAGAAGGTGTGGACGAGCTACGCCGAGCTGTCGGGCTGGGCCATCCTCCTGGCGCGCACCGATCCGTCGCTCCCGAAGCACCGGGGCATCACCTACTTCCTTCTCGACATGCGGAGCCGGGGCATCACGATCCGTCCGCTTCGGCAGGCGACCGGCTCGACGGAGTTCAGCGAGGTCTTCCTCGACGGCGTGCGGGTGCCGGGCGAGCAGGTGGTCGGCGCCGTGAACCGGGGCTGGGAGATCGCCATGACGACGCTCGCGCACGAGCGCGGCACCGGGTTCGCCTTCAAGGAGCAGGTGCTGCAGCGCATCGCGCTCGAGGACGCCGTCGCGCTCGCGCGGAGCATCGGCCGCGCCCGCGACCCGGCCGTCCGCCAGGAGATCGCACGGCGCTGGATCGACGTCGAGATCATGCGGCTCATGAACTGTCGCACGCTGACGCGGCTCGAGCGCGGCGAGGAGCCGGGACCCGAGTCGTCGCTCGTGAAGCTCTTCTGGGCCGAGCTGACGCAGCGCCTGCACGAGCTCGGTCTCGCCCTCGAGGGCCCGCGCGGGCAGCTCGCGGAGGGTCGCTGGCAGCAGACGTGGCTCTGGTCGCGCGTCGCGTCGATCGCGGGCGGCACGTCGGAGGTTCAGGCGAACATCATCGCGCAGCGCCTGCTCGGGCTGCCGCGCTGACCGGCGCGGCCCGCGGCGGCTGCGTCTCGACGATGAACGTCGAAGCCCCAACCGAGCCAGGCGGCGAAGAAAACGAGCCCCTGGTAGCGGCTCATCCCCCACATGTACTTTTCCCTTGACACGGCGAGGAGCGCTGGGGCAAATCTGAGCCCCCTCTTTTCGGGGAGATCATGGCCAAGATCTTCACCCTGCATCAGTCGGACGCCTTGACGTTGCCCCTCGCCGGCGGCGCGGCGCTTCACGCCACACCCTTCCGCGAGACGCCGCGGGTGGCGCTCACGCTGTTCGGGCCGGGCGGCGGTAATGCGGGCGGCGTCATCCTCAATGCGTCCCGCGCGCGCCTGCTCGGCTCCTGGCTCCTGCGTCTGGCCGACGAGGCCGAGGCGTGCGCCCCGGCCGGCCGGTCGCGCACCGTGCGACCTCTCGTGCGCTGAGCGGCGCGTCAGCGGGGTGGGGACGCCCCCGGGCGCGACTGGACCAGCTCGATCAGCTGACCGTCCGGATCCGTCACGAAGCACGCTGCGGCGCCGGAGGCGGCCACCCGGATGAGGGTCTCGTCGAGGACGCGCTCGCCGGCGGCGCGCAGCGCGGCCAGCGTGGCGTCGAGATCGGCGACGCGGAACGAGAGGTGCGTGAGGCCGGGCTCGCGCATGGTGCGCGAGTGCGGCGGCGGCGCGGGCGGGCTCGCGAAATGCAGCAGCTCGAGGGTCACCCCGTCGCGCGCCAGGTACACCGCCCGCAGCTTCACGGCGCGCAGTCGGAGGAGCGTGTCGGCGGGCTCGCCCTCGACCTCGAGCTCGTGCACCGGGCGGAACCCGAGCAGGTCGCGGTAGAAGCGCAGCGAACGCTCCAGGTGCGACACGCCGAGGCCGACGTGCGTGAGCCGCTCGAGCGGGACCATCGCGCTACACGGCGATCATCACCTTGATCGAGCCCGTCGTCTTGTCGCTCGCCGTCCGGAACGCGTCGCCGATCGACTCGAGCGGAAAGCGATGCGTGACGAGCCGCCGCGCGATCTCCGCCCCTTGCCGGCGAAGCAGCTCGAGCACGACGTCGAAATCGGCTCGTGCGCCGCTGCGGCCGTAGACGAAGGAGCCGATCACGCGCAGCTCCTTGGCGAGGACGAAGAGCGCCGGGAAGACGGGCGAGCGCGTGAAGGCGCCGAGCATGCAGATGGTCCCGCCCGGACGCGCCGCCGCGACCGCGGTGTCGAGCGTGTCGGACTCGCCGCCGACGGTCTCGATGACGAGGTCGATCGGCGCCTCGAGCGCGTCGCCGAGGAGACCCGACGCCGCGTCCTCGCCCACCACGCGGTCGGCGCCGAGCGCGAGCGCCGCCTCGCGCTGCTGCGGACGCCGGGCGACGACGAGGATCTCGCCGGCCCCGCCCGCGCGGGCTGCGATGACCGCCATGAGGCCGATCGTGCCCGCGCCGAGCACGAGCACGCGCTCGCCGATCGCGAGGCCGGCGAGGCGGACCGCGTGCACCGCGACGCCGAGCGGCTCGCTCAGTGCCGCGGTCGGGAAGTCGATGCCCACGGGGACGCGGAAGCAGTGACGCGCAGGCATCCGGACGTACTCGGCGAAGCCGCCGGGGATCGTCATCCCGACGACGCCGACGGCGGGGCAGCGCTGGTAGTCGCCGGCCAGGCAGTAGCGGCAGTTGCCGCACGCGGCGATGCCCTCGACCGCCACCCGATCGCCGGCCTTGAGACTCGTCACGCCCGCGCCGACCTCGGCCACCTCGCCCGCGATCTCGTGGCCCGGACAGTCGACCGGCAGCACCATGTGTCCGTGGTACCAGTGCAGGTCCGAGCCACAGATGCCGCACTGACGCACGCGCACGACGACCTCGCCGGCGCCGGGCGTCGGGGCAGGAACGTCGTCGACGCCGAGCGCGCCCGGCGTCCGGCAGAAGGCGGCGCGCATCATCGGTGCGGAAGCCGGAGCTCGCGGCTCACGAGACGGGCAGCGCCTCCGCGAAGCCCGCGCCGAGGCTGCCGGGCGCGTGACGCGGAAAGGCACAGGAGAGCACGCGCGAGCCGCGACCGACGGCGATGGTGGCGGTGACCTCCACGTGGCTCTTTCCGGTGAGGTCGATGACCGTCAGCTTGAGCGACGATCCTTCCGCCTGGCTTCCGGCCTCGCGCAGCAAGCGTCGGAGAGCACGATAGAGCCGCGCGCCGGGAGACGGCAGCCACACGGCTTCGGCCCGTCCGAGGTTGACCGAGAGGCCGCGCGCCGCGAGCCCGCCCGACTCGCGCCGGATGGCGCGCGCGAGCGCGCAGTGCAGGCAGCTCTGCGCCGGCTGGTGGTCCACGCTCATCCGGGGGCCTCCCCCGCTACCACCCCAGGTGATGTTCTTCAATGGCGGCCCGGACCCGTGCCGCCAGCGCATCGCGATCCGCGTAATCGAGACCGGCCGTGGGGATCGGCGGTTCGATCACGATCTCGACCTCACCCGGCCTGACCGCGAGGCGGCTGCCGCGGGGCATCAGGCGGCGCGTCCCCCGGCAGACGACGGGGACGACAGGCAGTCCCGCCTGGATGGCGAGCACGAAGGCCCCCTTCTTGAACTCCCCGAGCCGGCCGTCCGGGCTGCGCCGGCCTTCGGGAAAGATGACCACCGACTCGTCACGACCCGCCTGATTGAGCGCCTCCACCGCTCGCTCGGGCTGGTCGCGCTCGATCGGGATCATGCCGAGCGTGTCGAGCACGGCGGCGACCACCGGATGACGCCACAGCTCCCGCTTGGCCGCGAAGCGCGTGCGGCCCGGCAGGTAGCCGAGGAGCACGAGGATGTCGAGGTGGCTCTGGTGGTTCGGGGTGAAGACGAAGGGCCCGCCGGCGGCGAGGTGCTCGCGGCCCTGGACGCGCACGCGCACGCCGAGCATCCGGGTGAGCGTCCGGGCGCGGGCCTTGGCGAAGCGCCAGGTGAGCTCGCGGTCCCCGGTGACGCGGTGCAGGACGACGGCGACGGCCCCCATCCCGACCAGCATGCCGCGGAAGAGGAAGGGCGAGAGCGCGGCCCGCAGGCCGCCTCCCTCGCCCCTCCGGGGCTCCTCCACGGCCGCGTCTACTCGGGATCGCAGGGGCCGGTGCAGAAGTTCTGGATGTCGCCCCCCGTGCGCAGGAACTGGTCGATCTGGGCCTGGATGGCGTTCAACAAGCGCATGCCGCCGTGCGCGCCGTAGTTGGTGGGCGGGATGTTGGTCTGCGGCGGCGGCGGGATCGGATTCGTCGTGCTCGGGATGTTGAGGTGCGACTCGACCATCGCCGAGTCGAGCGGTCCGGCCAGGTCCGGGATGTCGAAGAAGCTCCGGGCCGCCGGGGTGAGCTGCGGCAGGCCCATCGAGCGGACCATGATCTCCGTCCCGATGTTGGCCACCTGCTCGTCGCCGAAGGACATGTGGACGAGGATCTTGTGCACCGGCGTGTTCGGCAGCGGATTCGCGAGCGTGTGATGGTGCCAGCCGTTCGGCTCCGAGCGATCCCAGAGCTGCTGCAGGAAGGGATAGGTGAGCGAGCGGTCGATCGCGTTTGGATAGGCGGCCCGGAGGAACGCGAAGTACGGGCCGAAGGGCTGCGCCCGCTGGAGGAGCGTCGAGAAGTTCGCCGCCGGCACGCCGAGCACGCCCCGCGTCGTCTCCTGCTCGAGCGCCATGACCGTGCCGCCCATGATCCCGCCCTGGCTGTTGCCGTAATAGAAGACCTCGCTCGGGTCGATCACCGAGACCATGTTCGGTCCGTCGGGGTATTGGAACTGCGGGGCAGCCGAGAGGCCGTTGGGCGCGCCCAGCAAATGGCCGAGCACGAGCTGGTTCAGCACGCCCTGGTGCAGCCGCTCGGGAAGGATCGGGAAGCCGCTCAGGTCGCCGATGAAGCTGGGGTTCAGGATCAAGGGCAGGTCAGGCGTCGACATCCCCTGCCAGTCGGTGGCGGCGATCACGTACTGATAGGTGTCCATGAGCTTGCGGAGGTGCTCGGAGATCACCTCGCTGTCGCCCGTGCCGAAGAGCCCGTGGCCGTAGAACATCGCCCGGCCGGCGTGCGGCGTCGGGTTCAGCACGCTGCACGGGATGATGATGGTCATCGGCGCATGCGTCACGCCGTTCTGGACCGGCAGGTTCAACGGGCCGATGTTCAGACGCGAGCCCGGGCCGTCGAAGGTGGTGTAGAGCGGAACGTCGTAGGTGCCACGCACGCGACGGCAGATGCGCGGATCGCCGAGCGGGTCGTCGACGGACTCGGTGATCGTGAAGGTCGGGGCGTTCGCCCCGAGCCCCGCGAAGGTCTCGTCGCGCATTTGGAGCAGCCAGCTCTCGAGCACGCTGTCGCTCGCGGTGGTGAAGTCCCAGGCGACGATCAGGTTCCCGCGCGGGATGCCGGCGGCGACGAGCAGGGGGAAGACGTCGTTGTCGAAGTGGGCGCGCCGCGCCTCGAGCGCCGCGCTTCCCGACGGCGTCCCGTCGCGCAGCGCCTGGAAGGCTGGCTCGGCGACGATCGGCGCGGCGGTCTGGTCGATCAGACCCCGCAGCGCCACGATGTAGCGGTGGTCGTTCTTCAGGCGCCGGCCGGGCCGGATGATGAAGGCCTGGGTCGGCGGGCTCACCGGGATGTTGCCCGGGCCGAGGCTCACGTCGTTCTCGCCGAAGAGCTCGATCCGGTCGAGCGTGTCGGCGTCGATCAGCACGACGGGGCTTCCCGGGTCCAGCGAAGCGGCGAAGTTGGTGAGCGGCGGCACGTTGGACGCCGTCAGGTCGACGCCGTGCGGGAAGGCCACCATCATCATCGAGCCCGGGCTGAAGCCGTCGAGCGTGTTCCAGGGGACCGGGTCGATGTGGACGCCCATGTTGTTGACGGGGGTACCCCGCCGCAGGTACGCGATGCGCTTGCCGGTCGCGGTCGCGCCGTCGTCCGCTTCGAACACCGAGGACGGGTACGGCAGCAGACAGTTGCCGCCCGACACGTTCA
>VBLD01000052.1 GCA_005879205.1 Deltaproteobacteria bacterium | reverse complement strand
GCGGCAGCGCGTGGTGCGCGAGGTGGCCGAGCACCGCGAGCTGGCGCACGGCAAGGACGAGGAGCTGCGCGAGCTGGCGCGCGGCGAGCTGCCCGCGCTGGAGAGGCGTCTCGAGGAGCTCGAGGCGACCCTCAAGCGCCTGCTCGTGCCGCGCGATCCGAACGACGATCGCAACGTCGTCGTCGAGATCCGCGCCGGCACCGGGGGCGAGGAGGCGAGCCTCTTCGGCGCCGAGCTCTTCCGCATGTACAGCCGCTACGCGGAGCGGCAGGGCTGGCGGGTGGAGGTGCTGTCCTCGAGCCCGACGGGGCTCGGCGGGTTCAAGGAGGTCATCGCGCTCGTGCAGGGCAAGGGCGCTTACAGCCGCCTCAAGTTCGAGGGCGGCGTGCACCGCGTCCAGCGCGTCCCCGTGACCGAGACGCAGGGCCGCATCCACACCTCGGCGGTGACCGTGGCCGTGCTGCCCGAGGCGGAGGACGTCGAGGTGGAGCTCGCCGACAAGGAGCTCCGCATCGACGTCTTCCGCTCGTCGGGGCCAGGCGGTCAGAGCGTCAACACCACCGACTCGGCGGTGCGCGTCACGCACCTGCCGACCGGGCTCGTCGTCACCTGCCAGGACGAGAAGTCGCAGCACAAGAACAAGGCGAAGGCGCTGAAGATTCTGCGCGCCCGCCTGCTCGAGCGGGCGCGGCACGAGCAGCAGTCGGAGATCGCCGCCAGCCGCCGCGCGATGGTGGGCTCGGGCGACCGCTCGGAGAAGATCCGTACCTACAACTTCCCCCAGAGCCGCGTCACCGACCACCGGGCCAACCTGACGCTGCACACGCTCGAGCGCGTGCTCGACGGCGAGCTCGACGCCATCATCGACGCGCTCACCACTCGCCAGCAGGCCGAGGCGCTCGAGGCCGCCGGATGACGGGCGTCGGAGCGGCGCTCGCCGCCGCCATCGAGCGGCTCGGGACGGCCGGGGTCCCCGAGCCGCGGCCCGACGCGGAGGTGCTCCTGGCGCGCGCGCTCGGCACGAGCCGGGCGGGCGTCATCACGCGGGCCCGCGAGCCGCTGTCGCCCGAGGCGGCGGCGCGTCTCGAACGGCTGCTCGCGCGCCGGGCGGCGCGCGAGCCGGTCCACTACCTCCTCGGCGAGCGCGAGTTCTGGTCGCTGCCCCTCGCGGTCGACCGCCGGGTGCTGATCCCGAGACCCGAGACGGAGCTGCTGGTCGAGACCGCGCTCGGCGTGGCACCCGCGGCGCGGCGCGTGCTCGACCTCGGCACGGGGAGTGGCGCGATCGCGGCGGCGCTGGCACGCGCCTGGCCCGCGGCGCGCATCTGGGCGAGCGACCTCTGCCCGGACGCGCTCGCCGTGGCGCGGGCGAACTTCGCGCGGCATGCGCCCGCCGTGCGCGGCGTCGCTGCGGACCTCGTCGCGCCCTTCCGGAGCGGCACGTTCGATCTGATCGTGTCGAACCCGCCCTACGTGTCGGACGTCGAGCTCTCGAGGCTGGCGCCCGAGGTGCGCGACCACGAGCCGCGTGCCGCCCTCGGCGGTGGGCCCGACGGCCTGGCGGTCATCCGGCGGCTCCTCGCCGAGGTGCCGCGCGCGCTGGCGGCCGGCGGGTGGCTGGTGATGGAGATCGGCGCGGGACAGGCCGCCGCGGTGCACGAGCTCGTGGCCGCCGACGGGCGCTGGCTCGGGCCGCGGCTGTGGCGCGACCACGCCGCCGTCGAGCGCGTGGTCGCGGTCGAGCGGAGGGGGGGCGAGTGGACACGATCGTGATCCGGGGCGGCGCGGTCCTCGGCGGGGAGGTCACGGTGAGCGGCTCGAAGAACGCCGCCCTGCCGCTCCTCTTCTCGACCCTGCTCACCTCGCGGCGCTGCGTGATCCGAAACGTCCCGGTGCTGCGCGACATCCGCACCGCGGTGGCCGTGCTCCGCCATCTCGGCGCGCTGGTCTCGCCCAGTCGTGACGGGCACGAGATCACGGTCGAGGCGCGGGACATCTCGCGCAGCGAGGCTCCGTACGAGCTCGTGAAGACCATGCGCGCCTCCTTCCTCGTGCTCGGTCCGCTCCTCGCTCGCTTCGGTCGGGCGCGCGTGTCGACGCCGGGCGGCTGTGCGATCGGTGCCCGGCCCGTCGATCTCCATCTCACCCGCCTGCAGAAGATGGGGGCTCGCATCCGCCTCGCCGAGGGGTACGTCGAGGCCGAGGCCGAGCGGCTGCGGGGCGCCAAGATCGTCCTCGACATGCCGTCGGTGGGCGCGACGCAGCAGCTCATGATGGCGGCGTCGCTCGCGGAGGGCACGACGGTCATCGAGAACGCGGCGCGCGAGCCGGAGAACGTCTGCCTGGCGGCGGCTCTCGAGAGCATGGGTGCGCGCGTCCGCGGCGCCGGAACGTCCGAGGTGACCGTCGACGGCCGGCCCGAGCTCGACGGCGCCGACGTGACCGTCATCCCGGACCGCATCGAGGCGGGCACGTACATGGTGGCGGCGGCGATCACCGGCGGCTCGATCCTGGTGGCGGGGGCGCGCGCCGACCACCTCGACGCGTTCACCGCCAAGCTCCGCGAGGCGGGGGTGGCGGTGCGCGAGGGCGAGGGCGGCATCCGCGTTGCGGCGGGCCGCGCGCTCGGCGCGGCCGACGTGAAGACGATGCCGCACCCCGGCTTCCCGACCGACCTTCAGGCCCAGTTCATGGCCCTCATGACGCAGGCGACGGGCACCAGCACGATCACCGAGACCATCTTCGAGAACCGCTTTCTCCACGCCCAGGAGCTCGTCCGCATGGGCGCGGAGATCCGCGCCGACGGGAACCGGGCGATCGTCCGCGGCGCGTCGGCGCTGTCGGGTGCTCCGGTCATGGCGACGGACCTCCGGGCGAGCGTCTGCCTCGTCCTCGCCGGGCTCGCAGCGCGGGGCACGACGCGGGTGGCGCGCGTCTACCACCTCGACCGCGGCTACGAGCGCGTCGAGGAGAAGCTGCGGGCGCTCGGCGCCGACATCCGGCGGGAGGCGGCGACGGCGTGACCGGGCTCGTCTGCACCGCGGGCAGCGCCGCCGCGCGCCGGCGACTCGCGCGTCTGGAACGGCGGGGGGAGACGGCCGGCGCGAGGGTGGAGGGCGAGGTTCGGCGCATCATCGAGGCCGTCCGGCGGCGCGGGGACCGCGCGCTCCTCGCCTTCACACGGCGGTTCGATGGGGTGTCGCTCCGGCGGGCCGGGCTGCGCGTGCCCGCCTCGGCGCTCGCCGCGGCCCATCGGCGGCAGCCGCCGGGCGTGCGCCGCGATCTCGCGCTCGCCGCGCGCCGCATCCGCGCCTTCCACGTGCGCCAGCGCGAGCGCTCCTGGTCCTTCCGCGACGCGACCGGCGCGCGGCTCGGCCAGCGCATCGAGCCGCTCGAGCGCGTCGGCGTGTACATTCCGGGCGGGCGCGCGGTCTACCCGTCGACGGTCCTGATGACCGTGGTCACCGCGCGCGTCGCGGGGGTCAAGGAGGTGGTCGCGGTCAGCCCTCCCGGGAAGGCCGGCGACCATCCGCTGATTCTGGCCGCCTGCCACGTGGCGGGGGTCGACCGCCTTTATCGCCTGGGCGGGGCACAGGCGATCGCGGCGCTCGCCTTCGGCACGGAGACGGTGCCGCGCGTCGACAAGATCGTCGGTCCCGGCAACATCTACGTCGCGACCGCCAAGCGCCTCTGCTACGGGCACGTCGACATCGACGCGATCGCCGGCCCGAGCGAGGTGGTGATCGTGGCCGACCGCTCGGCCGATGCCGAGCTGGTGGCGGCCGACATGCTCGCCCAGGCCGAGCACGACCCGCTCGCCGCGGCGGTCTGCCTGACGACCGACCGCCGGCTGGCCGCCCGGGTGGCGGCGGCGCTCGCCGCCCAGCTCGCGACGCTTCCCCGGCGGGCGATCGCCGAGCAGTCGCTCGCCGCCTTCGGGGCGATCGTGGTCACGCGCTCGCTCGCGGAGGCGGTCGAGATCGTGAACCGGCTCGCGCCCGAGCACCTGGAGCTCGCGGTGCGCCGCCCGGGGCCGGCGGCGGCCGCGGTTCGCCACGCGGGGGCCGTCTTCCTCGGGCAGGACGCGCCGGAGGCGCTCGGCGACTATCTCGCCGGCCCGAATCACGTGCTGCCGACGGGTGGGACGGCGCGCTTCGCCTCGCCGCTCGGGGTCTACGACTTCGTCAAGCGCACGAGCGTGATCGCGGCCGGCCCGCGCACGCTCGCCACCCTCGGACCGCCGATCGTGCGTCTCGCCCGGCTCGAGGGCCTGGACGCCCACGGCCGGGCCGTGGAGCGGCGGCTCGCCGCCATGGGAGGAGAGAAATGACACTGCGCGCCCGCCGCGCCCCGTCGCGGCCCCACGAGCGAACCGCCACGATAGCGCGGCGCACCAAGGAGACCGACATCCACCTGCAGCTGAACCTCGACGGTAGCGGCCGCTACCAGGTCGAGACCGGCATCCCGTTCCTGAACCACATGCTCGAGATCTTCACCCGCCACGGCTTCTTCGACCTCACCGTGCGGGCGACCGGTGACCTCGAGGTGGACTACCACCACACGGTCGAGGACGTCGGCCTGACGCTCGGGCAGGGGTTCCGCGAAGCGCTCGGCGACAAGGCCGGCATCCGCCGCTTCGGCGAGGCCGCGGTACCGCTCGACGAGGCGCTGGTGACGACCGTCGTCGACCTCTCCGGGCGGCCGTTCTTCGTCTACGACGTCGCGATCGAGCAGGCGAAGATCGGGAGCTTCGACGTCGAGCTGGTGAACGACTTTCTCCTCGCGCTGACCAACCAGGCGGCGATGAATCTCCACGTCCGCATGGCCTCGGGCCGCAACCCCCACCACATCGTCGAGGCGATCTTCAAGTCGCTGGCCCGCGCCATGGACCTCGCGACGCAGCGCGACCCGCGCCTTTCGGGCGTGCTCTCGACCAAGGGGTCGCTGTAGAGTTCCGATGCGCCCGCTCGCCGTCGTCGACTACGGAATGGGAAACCTGCGCAGCGTCGCGAAGGCGTTCGAGCGCGTCGGCCAGGCGGCGGAGGTGACGCGCGACCCCGAGCGCATCCTCGGGGCGCCGGGCGTCGTGCTCCCGGGCGTCGGGGCCTTCGGCGCGTGCATGGCGAACCTCGGCGCGCTCGGGCTCCGCGAGCCGGTGCGCGAGGCGATCACTGCCGGACGCCCCTTTCTCGGCATCTGTCTCGGCATGCAGCTCCTCTTCGACGAGAGCGAGGAGTTCGGGCCGATCGAGGGCCTGCACATCCTGCCGGGCCGCGTCGTCCGCTTCGCGCCTGAACCCGGGCGAAAGGTCCCGCACATGGGGTGGAACACGCTCCGCCTGGCGCGCCCGGTCCCGCACATGGCCGGCATCGCGGACGGAGCCTACGTGTACTTCGTGCACTCCTATTACCCGGTCCCGGCCGACCCGGCGCTCGTCGCCACCACGACGCCATACGGCGCCGAGTTCGCCTCGAGCGTGGTGCGGGACAACGTCTTCGCCTGCCAGTTCCACCCCGAGAAGAGCCAGGCCGTGGGGCTCCGCCTGCTCGAGAACTTCGTGCAGGTCGCACGCGGCCGGTCATGATCGTCTATCCCGCGATCGACCTGCGCGGCGGCCGCTGCGTCAGGCTCCTGCAGGGCGAGTTCGACCGGGAGACCGTCTACGGCGACGACCCGGTCGCCGTCGCCCGCGCCTGGGCCGCCGCCGGCGCGCAATGGCTCCACGTCGTCGACCTCGACGGCGCCCGCGCCGGCCGCCCCATGCAGACGGCGCTCGTGCGCGACGTCTGCCGCGCGGCGGCGATCCCGGTGCAGGTGGGCGGCGGACTGCGCGACGCGGGCGCGGTGCGGGCAGTGCTCGACGCGGGCGCCGCGCGCGTCGTCGTCGGGACGGTCGCGGTGCGCGATCCGGCGGCATGCCGGGCGATCTGCGCCGCGCATCCGGGCCGCGTCGTGATCGGTCTCGATGCGCGAGCCGGTCGCATCCGCGTCGCCGGCTGGACCGAGGCGGAGGACCTCGACGCGGTCACGGCGGCCGGCCGCGCGCTCGGCATGGGTGCCGCGGCGGTCGTCTACACCGACGTGGAGCGCGACGGGACCGAGCGGGGACCCGACCTCGCCGGCACCCGGGCGGTGGCCCGTGCCGCCGGCCTGCCGGTCATCGCCTCGGGCGGCGTCGGCTCGCTCGAGCACGTGCGGGCGGTCGCGGCGCTCGCCGGCGACGGCGTCGCGGGCGTCATCATCGGGCGCGCGCTCTACACCGGCGCGGTCCGGCTCGCCGAGGCGCTCGCCGTCGCCGAGGCCGCCTGATGCTCGCGTGCCGCATCATCCCCTGTCTCGACGTGAAGGGCGGCCGCGTGGTCAAGGGCGTTCGCTTCGTCGACCTCGTCGACGCCGGCGACCCGGTCGAGGTCGCCGCCCGCTACGACGCCGAGGGCGCCGACGAGCTCTGCTTTCTCGACATCACGGCGTCCCACGAGGGCCGCCCGATCATCCTCGACGTCGTCGCCCGCACGGCAGAGCGCGTCTTCATGCCGCTCACCGTCGGAGGCGGCGTGCGGACGGTCGACGACGTCCGTGCGCTGCTCAAGGCCGGCGCCGACAAGGTGTCGATCAATACTGCGGCGGTCGCGCGGCCCGAGCTCGTCCGCGAGGCGGCCGAGCGGTTCGGGACGCAGTGCGTGGTGGTCGCGATCGACGCGCGCCGCCGGGTGGCGGACGCGGCGGCCCGGGGCTGGGAGGTGTACACCCACGGCGGCCGGACGCCCACCGGCCTCGACGCGGTCGACTGGGCGGCGGCCATGGAGGCGGCCGGGGCGGGGGAGATCCTGCTGACCAGCATGGACCGGGACGGGACGCGCGCCGGCTACGACCTCGAGCTCACCCGGGCCATCGTCGACCGGGTCGGCATCCCGGTGATCGCGTCGGGGGGCGCGGGCTCGCTCGAGCATCTCCACGACGGACTGGTCGCGGGCGGTGCGAGCGCGGCGCTGGTCGCGTCGATCTTCCACTACGGCGAGCACCGCGTGCACGACGCGAAGGCGTACCTCGCCGCGCGCGGCGTTGCGGTCCGGGTGTAGCGTGCTGCCTCGGGGCTGGGTCACGGACACGGCGGCGCTCTACGGGCGCGTCTTCCGTCGCGGCGCGAGGCTCGCGCTCACCAACTGGCCCGTCGGCCTGATGGTGGTGGCATACGGGGTCCTGCTCGGGGTCGTCGCGCAGCTCACCGCGCCGCTCGGCATCGTCGGTGGGCTGCTGCTCTGGCTCGTCATGATGGCGTGCCTGAGCTCGTGGCTTTCGCTCGTCGAGCAGGTCATCCGGTCGGGCCGCGTGCGGCTGGGCGACGTGCCATCGAGCTTCGCCGCCTATCTCGGGGAGCTGCTGGCGGTCGGCTTCCTCACCTCGCTGCTCGGGATGGTGGCGTCGGTGGTGCTCGCACCGTTCCGCTTTCTCGCCATCGTCTTCGGCCTCGCCGTGCTCGTCTTCTTCAACGCCGTCCCCGAGCTCATCTACCTCGGGCGGCACTCGGCTGCCGAGCTCCTCGTCGAAAGCTACCGCTTCATCGGCGAGAACTGGATCGAGTGGTTTCCGG
>VBLD01000480.1 GCA_005879205.1 Deltaproteobacteria bacterium | reverse complement strand
CGAGTGCCGGAAGATCCTCGAGATCCGCGTCTACGACCATCCGGCCGCGTGATGGGCTGCGCAGTGAGCTACCGTCCGCGGCGCCAGAACCAGGAGGACGCATGCCGAAGAAGGTGAGGCCGATCCCGAAGGGCTACCACGCCGTCACGCCCGCCCTGAATCAGGCCGACGCGGTCAAGACCATCGACTTCTGCAAGAAGGCTTTCGGCGCGAAGGAACGGATGCGCATGGCGGGGCCGGGCGGAAAGATCATGCACGCCGAGCTCCAGATCGGCGACTCGATTGTCATGTTGAACGATGCGTTCCAGGAGCCGCCGCAGCCGGCGCTGCTGTTCCTCTACGTCCCCGACGTCGACAAGACGTTCGCCAAGGCCGTCAAGGCGGGCGCCAAGGTCCTCATGCCGGTCCAGGACATGTTCTGGGGCGACCGCTTCGGCCGCGTGGAGGAAGGACGTCTCGCCGAAGGAGATGAAGAAGCGGGCCGCCGCGGCATTCTCCGGCACCGCCTGAGCGAACCGTTTCCTCGCGGCTACGCTTCCACTGCCTGCGGCACGACGCCGACCAGCCCCGGCGCCCGCACGAGCGCCGTGGCGCCCGCCACCATGACCACCACGCCGCCCGCAGCGAGCGCCGCCGGAACGCCGATCCAATCGCCGAGGGCGCCGAGCAGCAGGCCGCCGACCGTGATGAAGCCGAAGAGGATCACCATCATCATGCTCATGACGCGCCCGCGCATGCGGTCGTCGACGGCGATCTGGATCGTCGTGTTGAGCGAGGCGACGCACGTCACCTGGAGCACGCCCATCACGAAGAAGAGGAGCGCGACGCCGTGGACGGTTCGCACGAACGTCAGGGTCGCGAGGACGGCGCCGAAGCCGATGGCGCTGGCGGCGCCGACGAGACCCTTGCGCGGCAGGTCGCCAAACGACGAGAGCCCGAGCCCGCCGAGCACCGCGCCCGCGCCGACCGCCGCCATCAGATAGCCGAGCCCCGTCGCGTCCAGGCCGAGCGCGTCGCGCGCGAGCGCCGGCATGAGCACGATGTAGGGAAAGCCGAAGACGCTGACTGCCGTCGCCAGGACGAGGGCGGGCCAGATGACGGGATGGGTGCGGGCGTAGCCGAGACCCTCGCGCAGCGCGTGGGTCATGGGTGGGCCGGTGGCGACCGGCCGATGCGGCAGCCGGATGCGCGCCAGCGCGAGGGCGAGGACGATGAACCCGCAGGCGTTCAGCGCGAAGCAGCCCGCCGGTCCGACCACGCCGTAGACCGTCCCGGCGACGGCGGGTCCGACGACGCGCGCCAGGTTGAATTGGACCGAGTTGAGCGAGATCGCGTCCAGGAGATCTCCGGGCTCGACCAGGCTCGGGATCACCGCCTGCATGACCGGCGCGTAGAGCGCGCTCGCCGTGCCGGCGACCATGGCGACGGTGATCACGTGCCACACGGCGATGCGTCCGCTGGCGGTGAGGAGCGCGAGCGTGAGGGCGGCCGACGCGAGCACCACCTGCGCTCCGAGCATCACCGTGCGGCGGCTCGCCCGGTCGGCGACGGCGCCGCCCAGGAGCCCGAGCGCGAGCATCGGCACGTTGCCGCAGAAGCTGATCGTGCCGAGCATCGAGGCGCGCCGCGTGAGATCGTAGACCAGCCACCCGAGCGCGACGGTCTGCATCCAGAAGCCGACGTTCGACACGAACGAGCCCCACCAGAAGAGCCGGTAGCTGTGGGAGCGGAGCGCGCGGAGCACCGCTCGTGCGTAGCCCGTCGCCGGGGACGAATCAAACCGGCCGGCTCGCCGATCGTGGCGAGCCGGCCGCGCTCAGCGCGCGAAGGAGTGCGTCTCCTGCTGGAGCCGCTTCAGCTCGCTCCGGAGCGTCTTCGTGCCGCGCATCAGGAGGCGGACCCGCCGGCGCAGATCGGAGTAGAAGATGCGCGCGAGCGGCGCGCGGTTGTTTCCCGGAACCGTCCGGAGAAGGAGGCGGAGGTCGCGATCCATCCGCAGCAGCATTCCGGAGACGACCCGTGCCCGCTCCTGTGCGGGCGTCTCGGTGGGGCTCGCCGCGTTCGACCCGCCGTTCGGCGCGTCGCCCTTCCCCGCGAGCGCGCGCGCGGCCGTGTCGAAGTCCGCTTCCACGGTGCCGATGCGGGCCAGGAGAAGCTCCCGGGTCCGGTCCGTGATGCCCGTCCCGCCGGGGTACTGGGCGACGTCGGCGGAGATGCCGCGGACGAGGCCCTGCAGCGCGAGCGCCCAGCGGAACGCCTCGGTCACCGGCTCGCAGGTGGTCTGGCTCGGAATCCGGCTCGTGCGTGCAGCGGCCGCCGAAGCACAGGTCGTCGGTGCACGGCTCGCCGTCCTCGGCGCACTCCTCGCCGTCGACGCGGCTCGGCCCGGGGCTGCAGCCCGCCGTGTCGTGCCCGGCGCGCGCCGGAGCGCAGACCGCCGCCGTGCAGTCGTCGGGCGGGACGCAGCGAGCGTCCATCGGAACGTGCAGGCAGCGACCCGCGGTACAGACGTCGTCGGTGCACGAGAAGCCGTCGTCGGTGCAGGCCTCTCCCTCGTTGACGGGCGCCTCGACGCATCCCTTGCGGTCCGCGCCCGGGTCAGCCGGCCGGCACGCGCCCAACGCGCACGCTCCGGTGTCGCAGCGCGCGTCGACGGGCACGTGCTGGCAGGCGCCCTGGGCGCACGAGTCATCGGTGCAGGCGAGGCCGTCGTCGCAGTCCATCGGGGTTCCGGCGCAGCTCCCGGCGAGGCAGCGATCGCCGGTGGTGCACGGGTTGGCGTCGTTGCAGGCCCGGCCGTCGGCGCTGGGCGGGTTCGAGCAGGTTCCGGTGGCCGGGTCGCAGGTGCCGGCGTCGTGACACT
>VBLD01000479.1:558-4051 GCA_005879205.1 Deltaproteobacteria bacterium | reverse complement strand
AACCTGATCCTCCAGCGCCCGAAGCTGTTCGGCGAGGCGTTCCGGGCCGAGCACGGAGCGCTCTACGAACGGGATTCCGATCGCTGCTGCCATCTGAACAAGGTCGAGCCCCAGCGCGAGCTGCTCGAGCGGTATCAGGGCTGGATCACGGGTGTGCGGCGTGATCAGGCCGAGACCCGCAAGGGGGCCGAGACCCTCGAGCTCTTGGAAGGCGAAAAGCTGAAGGTACAGCCGCTGGCGCGCTGGACGCGGCCCGACGTCGAAGCCTACATCCGGGATCACGCGATCCCCCTCCATCCGCTCTTCGCTCAGGGGTACGCGAGCATCGGCTGCCGGCCGTGCACGCGCCCCTGCAGCAACCCGGAGAACGAGCGCGCCGGGCGCTGGGCGGGGACGGGAAAAAGCGAGTGCGGCATCCATACCTCCTGGCAAAAGGTCGCGCCCGAGGGGGGAACCCCCGGGCACGGGCCGGAGCTGGACGGCGGCGAGCCACGTCGCGCAGATGGAGAGAAGTCGGCAAAGCCGCCGGCCTCACGCGGCCGCAATCTGACGATCGAGGGCCTGCGCGGCTTCTCGGTCGTCGTCGTTTGCTATCACATCCACAACATGGCAATCACGGGCGGTTACTTGCATCCGCGCTATGGTCCGGTCGCCACCTCGTTGATCAGCGGGCTGGGGCGGTTCGGCGTCCTGATGTTCTTCATGATCAGCGGCTACCTGATCGTGCAGAGCCTGGTCAGATCGGACAGCATTCCGCAGTTTCTCAAGCATCGCGTCTGGCGAATTTATCCCGTCTTCATCGTGCTGCACCTGACCACATTCTCGCTCGGTCCCTGGAGCGACTACGCGCGTGGATGGGGAGGCTCAGATCCTCGCCGGCGGAGTACGCGTTGCAGTTCTTCTCGAACCTTCTCCTGCTCCCGGGGGTCTTGCCGCTGCCGCTGGCCCAGAAGAACGCGTGGTCGCTGAGCTACGAGTTCGCGTTCTACCTGATCTCCTGCCTGTTCTTCTTCGCCGCCGCCGGCCGCGCGCATGGTGGTCTGCGCCTGCTCTCGCTGCTGGCGGCCCTGGCGGCGAGCGTCGGCTTCCTGTGCTGCCATCCTGCCGCCGCGTACTTCCTGGTCGGCGTCGGTCTGTTCCTGATCGGCGACGCGCTGGGGCGCCATCCCGCCGCGCGGCGCGTTCCCGACTGCGCGGGGTTGCTGTTCCTCGCGCTCGCGTTCCTGACGCATGCGCAAGGCTGGCGTCTCGCCTCACTCGTCCTGAGCGCGCCGCTCTTCTTCACCGTGGTGAATCAGGCCGGCTGGTTCGCGCGGTTCCTGCGAACGCGCCCGCTTCTGCACCTGGGCGCGGTCAGCTACAGTCTGTATCTGGTTCACCCGTTCGTGCTGTACGCGGTGCGTGGGATGGTACGCCAGCTGTCGCCACGGTTGCAGAGCGACGCCATCGCCATGACCTTGTTCGGCGTACTCGGCGCGACGGCCGCACTCGCCGCCGCGAACGTCGTCTACCGCCTGGTGGAGGTGGGTTTCACCAGCCGCTTCCTCCGCGACAACCCGCGGGCCGCGACCCGCGCTCGCAATGATCGCCTCCTTGGGCGTGCCGTCCGGCCGGAGGGACCCTGCGGCTTCATAGTCACCGCGCGACCAGGCCGAGCAGCTCCCCGAGCGGCACGACGGCGAGGCCGCGCGCGGCGAGGGCGGGCACGAGGAGCCCCACGGTCTCGGCCGCGACGCCGCGATCGACGCAGCGCTCCTCCGAGCGCTGGTGGGTCTCGTCCCCGTCGTGGAGGACGATCACGTCGCCCGGCCGCACGCGCGCGAGGATCGCCGCGGTTACCTCGTCCGCGCGCCGGCCCGCTTGCCAGTCGCCGACGGACACCGTCCACTCGACGAGGGCGAGGCCGGCCGCCGCGGCGGCGCGCGCCGTGATGCCGGTCACGAGCCCGAACGGAGGTCTGAAGAAGGTGACGCGCGGCGGGTCGGGAACGCCGGCGCGGCGGAGCGACCGATCGACGGCCTCGAGCGCGGCGTGGATTTCGCCGGCGATCAGGTGCGCGTGGAAGAGCGGACGCACCCGGTGGGTGTGCCCGTGGATGCCGATCGTGTGTCCCTCCCGCACCATGCGGGCGAGGAGAGCGTCGTTGTGTCCCGCGGCGAGGTTGGCACCGAGCACGAAGAACGTCGCCTGCACTCGCTGCGCGGCGAGGGCGTCGAGGACGGCCTCCGTGCAGCGGCCGTTGGGGCCGTCGTCGAAGGTGAGCGCCACGGTGGGGACGGCGGAGGAGCCGCGCAGGTAGACGTCGCGCAGCAGCTCGCCCTCCGGCAGCAGAAAGCCCGGGACGCGGCAGGCGACGAGCGCGCCGGTCGCGAGCGCGGCGAGGAGCAGAGCAGGCCGGCGCTCGATGCGCCGGCGCTTGGCCGCCGCCACCAGCACCTGGACGGCGATCCCTACCAAGTCGCCGCCGGGCGTTCAATTGTCGCCGCGGCACGCACGGGTTTGCGCGGTCCAGGGTGTTCCGCTAGCGTCGCGCGCGTGTATGCGGCTGGAGAGCGCGCCGACGACGCGGTCCTCCTCGCGCCTCCCGAGCCACTGACCCTCGAGGCGCTCGGCCGCATCGCCGCGGGAGCGCCGGTCGCGCTGGGCGATGGGGTTCGAGGTCGGCTCGAGGCGAGCCACGCGCAGCTGGTGGCGCTCGGCCGCTCGGGCCGCCCCGTCTACGGGCTCAACACGGGATGCGGCCCGCTCTGCGAGCAGCCCGTCTCGCCCGACGCGGTCCCTCGCTTCCAGCGAAACCTCGTCCGGAGCCATGCGACCGGGCTCGGCCCACGGCACCCCACCGAGGTGGTGCGGGCGACGGTGGCCGTGCGCGCCTTCTCGCTGTCGCAGGGACGCTCGGCCGTGCGCCCGCTCGTCGTCGACACGCTGGTCGCGATGCTCAACGCCGGCGTGCATCCGGTCATCCCGGAGATCGGCTCGGTCGGAGCGAGCGGGGACCTCGTCGAGCTGGCACACGTCGCGTCGGCGCTCATGGGGGAAGGCAAGGTCGAATGGCGGGCGACGGGATGTGGCGCGAGCCAGGCGCTGGCCGCGGCCGGTATCCCGCCCGTCGTCTTCGAGGGCCGAGAGGCGCTGGCGCTCATGAACGGGACTGCCTGCGAGACCGCGCAGGCGGCGTTGGTCGTCCTTGGCGGCGAGGAGCTGGTCGTGGCGGCCGAGACCGCGGCGGCCCTCGTGCTCGAGGCGCTCGGCGCCAATCCGGAGGCGCTCGACGCGCGCGTGCACGCGGTGCGCCCCCACCCGGGGCAGGGGGCGTCCGCGTCCCGCCTGCGCGCTCTCCTCGCCGGCAGCCGCCGTCTCCGTGACGCGACCGCGCGTGCCGGCCGTCCCGTGCAGGATGCGTACACCGTGCGCTGCGTGCCCCAGGTGCTCGGTGCGGTACGCGACGCGCTCGCGCACGCGCGGCGGACGGTGGCGATCGAGCTGAACTCGG
>VBLD01000479.1:0-493 GCA_005879205.1 Deltaproteobacteria bacterium | reverse complement strand
TCGCGCTCGCCATGGACCACCTGAAGGTCGCGCTCGCGGAGGTCGCGCTCTTCTCGGAGCGACGGCTTGCACGCCTCCTCGATCCGGCGCTGAACGGCGGTCTGCCGCCGTTCCTCATCCGCGACGACGCCGGTGTACGCAGCGGGCTCATGGGGCTGCAGTACTGCGCGAGCTCGACGGTCGCCGAGAACGCCGTCCTGGCGCATCCCGCGAGCCTCGGCTCGGTGCCCACCAACGCCAACAACCAGGACGTCGTCGGCATGGGGACGGTCGCCGTCCGGCAGGCGCGTCGCCTGCTCGAGAATGGGCGGCGCGTGGTCGCGATCGAGCTCGTCGCCGCCGCCGAGGCGATCGACCTGGTAGGCCGCGAGTCGCTTGCGGCGGGCACGCTCGCGGCCCACGATGCGATCCGCCGTCTCGTGCCGCCGCTCGTCGAGGATCGGCCGCTCGGCGACGACGTCGAGCGGCTGGCGGCCGCGCTCAGCGCCTTCAC
>VBLD01000478.1:2562-4309 GCA_005879205.1 Deltaproteobacteria bacterium | reverse complement strand
CCGGCTCGGCGACAAGAACCAGGCGATCGTCAAGTCGTACTCCGAGATCTACGCGCCGGCGATGGTCTCCCTGCTCGCCGACGGCCTGGCCATCCTGACGCTGCTCGTGGCCCGCATCCCCATCATCCAGAAGCTCGCGATCCTCTGCTCGTTCTGGATCATCTCGATCTTCGTGAGCGTCGTGACGCTGCACCCGATCATCCTCTCCTTCACGCCCCCGCCGAGCGAGGAGGCGGCCGGCCAGGGGATCCTCGAGCGCTTCATGGCGTGGATGATCCTCGTCGCGGTCGCCTGGCTGTTCTACCTGTACGCCGTCATGCCGGCCTGGCCGGTAGAGGCGCTCCTCGCGGTGGCGGTCGCCGGTCTCGGCGTCGATCTCCTGCTCGACCGGCGCCTGCCCGGCTACGCGTCGATCGGGACGGCGATGAGCCACGCGACCGACGCCTTCGGGCGCTTCTTCGGCGCGCTCTACGAGGCGATCGAGCGCGGCCTCATCTGGCTCGCGGGCGGCTGGCGGCGCGGGGCGATGGCGGTCTGCCTGCTGTCGCTGCTCGCGGTCGGCCTCTACTTCCAGCACCTGCTCAAGGTCGGCGACACGACGCCGGGCGCGGCGCTCCTCTATCCCGACCATCCCTACAACGTGGCCTTCGCGAAGGTGAACGAGAAGTTCCTCGGCGCGAGCCAGCTGATCATGATCGCCGAGGGGAAGGCCTACTGCACCCAGGGCGGGAAGCCCTGCACCGGCGACCACTGCAGGGTGTGCTTTCCCGAGGAGACGGGCGCGTGCGGCGCGGAGTCCTGCCAGCAGCGCGAGGGGGCCATCAAGGACGCCGACACCTTGAACCACCTCGACCTCTTCGGCCGTTACATGGCCGAGCGGTCCGAGGTGGGCGGCACGGTCACGGCCGCCACGCTGCTCAAGAAGATCTTCCGTACCTTCCACGAGGCCGATCCCAAGTGGGAGATGCTGCCGACGCGCAACGACCACGTGAGCCAGCTCTTCTTCCTGCTCACCTCCGGCACGCGGCGGGGCGAGATGGACCGCTTCTTCGACATGAACTACACGAACGCGACCATCACGGTCTTCTACCGCGACTACACGCACGAGACGATCGAGAACTCGATCGCGCGCGCAAGCAGTACATCCACGAGCACGAGGGTGAGGTGTCGTCCGTGCGCTACCGGCTGGCGGGCGGGCTGATCGGCATCCTCGCCGCGGTGAACGAGGAGGTGGAGTGGTCGTATCGCGTGAACCTGATCCTGATCCTCGTCGTGGTCTTCCTGCTGAGCTACGCCACCTACGTGTCGGTGACCGGCGCGCTGATCGTGATGCTCCCTTCGCTCGTCGCGCAGCCGCTGTCCGAGGCGGTGATGTACCTCCTCGGCATCGACATGAACATCAACTCGCTCCCGGTCGCCGCGGTCGGGATCGGCATCGGCATCGACTACGGCTACTACGTGCTCTCGCGCATCGTGGAGGAGCTTGTGGCGGGCGAGGGGTTCGACGTGGCGGTCCGGCGCATGTTCGAGACGACGGGGAAGACCGTCCTCTTCACGGGCGTCTCGCTGACCGCCAGCATCATCTTCTGGGTCTTCTTCCCGATGAAGTTCCAGGCCCAGATGGCGCTGCTGCTCGTGCTGCTGCTCGGCTTCCACCTGATGGGCGCGCTGATGTTCATCCCGCCCATGGTGTCGCTCCTGAAGCCGCGCTTCGCGATCAAGTACGCGGAGGAGCGCCAGCGCCAGC
>VBLD01000478.1:0-2512 GCA_005879205.1 Deltaproteobacteria bacterium | reverse complement strand
ACCGCCGCCGGCCTGTAGGGGGCCGGGGCCGCACGCATGCGGTCAGCGCTGACGCGGCTGGCGCTCGGCGCGTTGGTCGGCCTTGCGGCGGCCCGCGCCGGCGCGGACCTCACCGCCGGGACGATGCTCGACTCGACCACCGCGGAGCAGGCCAAGGACCTCCTGCCGCCGGAGATCTTGCGTCACTACCGGAACGGGGACTACCGGAACAAGGTGGTCGAGTTCCCGATCACGCGCTGGCGATGGGACGACGGCTTCGAGGAGGCGACCCGGTGGAACGGCGAGCACCTCGTGCTCGACGAGCACAAGGCGCCGGTCGACAAGACGACGGGCAAGCGGCCCGACTACATCAGCGGCGTGCCGTTCCCCGACATCCGGGAGGACGACCCGGACGCCGGGTACAAGGTCCTCTGGAACGTCGACTACGCCTACTACACGGGCGGCAACAGCCGGAACCTGGTCCTCCTCAGCTGGGTGAGCCGCTCGGGCCTCGACCGGTCGGCGGTCCAGGACGTCCGCTTCCTCTACTACGACGGGCAGCCGAGGAAGTACGCGCCGGCCGCGAACCCCGACAACTTCCTCTTCCAGTTTCTCGCGCTGAGCACGAGCCCGGCCGACCTGCAGGGGACGGCCGCGCTCGGCTATCGGTACAAGGACCCGACCAAGCGCGACATGAACTGGGCGTGCGGGCGGTGTCGCCCGCCAATCGCTCCGACGGCTTCCTCGGCTCCGACACGAGCCAGGACGACGGCTTCTTCTTCGACGGCAAGCCCGAGGACTTCGCCTGGAAGATCACCGGCCACAAGGAGGGACTCCGCTTCGTCGACCCGGACAGCATCGCGGGCAAGGTGGTGCGGCACCCGCTCCCGGCCGGCGGGTGGCGCACGGTCTCGATCAACAACGACCGCGCCGCCGGCTTCCAGGTGAAGGGCTGGCCCGGCGTCGCCTGGGCTCCCGTCGCGGCCGCCCTCGCCAAGCGCCGCTTCTGGGTCCTGGAAGGCATCCCCAAGGACAAGTACTACCTCTACGGGAGGCTCGAGCTGTGGGTCGACGACTACACCTGGCAAGGGGCGTGGAACCGGAAGTTCTCGTGGCAGGGGGAGCTACTGAACGTCTACCAGGTGATGGGCTTCGCCACCGCGCCCTTCAACGAGCACGAGAGCTGGTGGGGCTCGACGTTCAGCGTGCAGGTCTCCGAGAACGTCAAGGGCGACCGGGCGACGGTCGCCGGTCTGAACGCGCCCGGCGAGAACCCGCCCAACGACCGGCGGCTGCCGCTCGACCCGCTGTTCTTCGACTACCAGGCGCTCAACCGGTTCGGGAAGTGATCGCGGGGCGATGGACTTCCGTCTGAGCGCTGCCGAGGAGAGCTTCCGGCGCGAGGTGCACGCCTGGCTGGTCGCCAATCTGCCTGCGGGCTGGGGGACGCCGGGCTTCCAGAAGCCCGAAGAGCCGGCGGAGAAGGTTCGCTTCGCGCGCTGGTGGCAACGGCGTCTCCACGAGGGCGGCTGGGCCGGCCTGCACTGGCCGCGCGAGTATGGCGGCCGCGGCGCGTCGCCGATCGAGCAGTTCCTCTTCGCCGAGGAGTACACGCGCGTCGGCGCGCCCAGCATGATCGACATCGGGGTGGGCCCCGCGCTCGTCGGCCCCACCCTCATCCACCACGGCACCGAGCAGCAGAAGCAGCGTTTTCTCCGGAAGATCCTCACCGGCGACGAGATGTGGTGTCAGGGATTCTCGGAGCCGAACGCCGGCTCCGACCTCGCCGCCGTGCGGACGCGCGCCGAGCTGCGCGGCGACGCCTTCCACGTGAGCGGGCAGAAGATCTGGACGAGCTACGCGCGGTTCGCGGAGTGGTGCATCCTGGTGACGCGCACGGACTTCCAGGCGCCCAAGCACAAGGGCATCACGTTCCTCCTGGTCGACACCAAGAGCCCGGGCATCACCATCCGGCCGCTGGTCGAGATGACGGGCGTCGCCTGGTTCAACGAGGTCTTCTTCGACGACGTTCGCGTCCCGCGCGAGAACGTGGTCGGCGAGGTGAACGGCGGGTGGACGATCGTCATCACGACGCTCGCCCACGAGCGGAGCGGCTCGGCGCCGCACGCCCGCCTCCAGGGCGAGATGCGCGACGTCCTGGACCTGGCCCGTCGCGTCGGCCGCGACGGGCGGCCGGCGGCCGCGGACCCCCGCTGGCGCCAGCGCCTGGCGCAGAGCTTCATCGAGACGGAGATCCTGCGCGGGCTGGCCTACAAGAACGTGACCGAGATCATGCGCAACGGCCAGCCCGGCCCGGAAGGCTCGTGCCTCAAGCTGGTGTGGAGCGAGCTCGACCAGCGCATGAAGGACCTCGCGCTCGACCTCCAGGGACCCTACGGCGCGCTCGAGCGCGGCGCGCCGCGGGCGATCGACGGCGGGCGCTGGCAGTACGAATACCTCTGGTCGCGCGCGGCGAGCATCTACGCCGGCACCTCGGAGGTGCAGCGCAACATCATCGCCCAGCGCGTGCTCG
>VBLD01000048.1:15698-15957 GCA_005879205.1 Deltaproteobacteria bacterium | reverse complement strand
TGGAGGTCGGGAAAGCTCCCGTGAAACCCGCTCGAGTAGAGGGGATAGTGGAAAGCGACGAACTTCCAGAGGGCCGTGCTCGCCGCCAGGTCGTGGTCGAGAAACGTGTACTGTGGCGAGCCCGGGGTGGTCAGGTTGTTGCTGTTCAGCACCGCCACGTGCGCGGTGCCGAAGTCGAACGAGTAGTAGTCCTCGTTCTGGGTGGGATTGTTCGCGGGCGTGTAGAAGGCATCCCGCCACGGCGCCCCGTCTCCGGTGT
>VBLD01000048.1:0-15606 GCA_005879205.1 Deltaproteobacteria bacterium | reverse complement strand
CGTAGATCATGTCCCCGGTGTGGAGCATGAAGTCGACCGGGGTCTTCAGCATGGCGTCGCGCAGCTCCAGCTGGTTGTGGCCGCCGCTCCCCGAGTCGCCGATCAGCAGGAAGGTGTATGCGGAGCGGCCCGGATCGTCGGTGCGGAAGACGGACTCGTCGCCGAGGGGCACGCCGTCGGCAAGTGGCGCATACGCGTAGTCCGTTCCGCTGGTGAGACCGTCGACTGGAATCGCGCAGACCGTGTCGGTCCCGCCCTGGATCACGCTGCTGCTGCCGGCCACCGGCCGGATGGCGAGGGAGCAGGCGGCGGGGGTATCGGTGTTCCAGACGATGGTGACCGAGTTGGGAGTGAGGAGCTGGAGGTAGGGGCCGCGGGTGAGCGTCGCTGCTCCCGCCGGCGCCGCCACGAGCAGAGCGGCAAGCCAAACGACCGCGGACGCAAAGCAGCGGCGCGCCGTGCGCACCTCGCAGCATGTTACGGTTGGCTGATTCATGGGACCCTTTCGACGATGTGCTCTATAGGCAGGCGCCGCGTTCCTCCGCCGTCTGAATCCGGGTCCCGAGATCGGCGGCGCACGGAGCCGAGAGGTGCCCCCGCGCGCCGGCCGCTGCCACCAGACGCCTGCTCTGCCGCAGGTGCTGGAGCGCGCGCCCGACCAGGCGTCGTGCCCGCCGGGGGTTCGTCGCGTGCGCGGCCTGATCGACCTGCGCGCGCGCCCGTCGGATCAACCCCGTGACGACGGGCGGTACGCGCTGGCCGATGCAGGCGCGGACCACGACGTCGCTCTCGATGCCGTGGCGGAGCGCGGCGAAGTCGACGGGGTCGTGACGACACCCCAGGCCCGGCGTGCAGATATCGATGGTGCAGGGGTTGCCGTCGTCGCAGTCGATGACGCCGCACGCCGCGACGGGAGCCGCCGGGAGCGTGGTCGAAGTCGTGGCGCCGACGATCGTCGTACTGGTAGTGGTCGTGCTGCTCGTGGGAGTCGTCGTCGTGCTGGTTGTGGTGCTCGTTGTCGTCGTCGTCGGGACGGTGCCGCCGGCGTTCTTGACCAGCGTCATCGAGTCCCGCACCGTGCCGTCGACGGCGATCATCTCCTCGGTCAGCGTCTCGCCGTCGACCGCCACGCGAACGAAGTGGTGCACCGACTCGGCGTACGCCGTGAAGAAGCCGGGAGGGCCGAGGGGGTAGAGGTTCTTTGCTCCGCCACCCGTCGTGACGTAGACCGTGCCCGTTCCCTGCGGCACGACCTGATTGGCCTGCAGCGGCAGCGTGCGCTCGTAGTTGTGCTCATGCCCCATGAACACCATGTCCACCGCGTGCGCGTCGAAGAGCGGCACGAGTTCGGCGCGAATGACGAGGTTGCTGCCGTGGGTGATGCCGCTCGAGTAGATGGTGTGGTGGAAGACGACGAACTTCCACGGCGCCGACGTCGAGGCGAGGTCGTGGTCGAGGAAAGTGTACTGCGCGCTCCCGGGCGCGGTGCTCTGGTTCGAGTTGAGCACCACGACATGTGCATTGCCGACGTCGAACGAATAGTAGTTCTCGTTCGCCGCGGGGTTGTTGGCGGGCGTGTAGAACGCATCCCGCCAGGGCTGGCCGGCGGCGGTGACGTAGTCGTGGTTGCCGAGGCATGGCCACAGCACGAGCTGCCGGATCAGGTCCGCGTAGGGCGTGAAGAAGGCGGGGTCGAAGTCGGTGGCCAGGCCCGCCGGGTAGACCATGTCGCCGGTGTGGACGATCACGTCGGCGGGCGTAGCGAGCAGGCGGTCGCGGACGGCGATCTGGCTCGGGCCCGGCTCGCCCGAGTCGCCGAACACGAGCATGGTGAAGGGTGCGGTCGGATCGTCGGCGTGGAAGACCGACTCGGTGCGCAGCGGGACACCGTCGGCATTGGGGACGTAGCCGTACCGGGCCCCCGGGACGAGGCCATCGACGGCGATGGCACACACCGTGCCGGTGTCGCCGCCGATGGTGGTCGGGGAGCCGTCGAGCGGGCGAATGGTGAGCGAGCACGCGGCGGCGACGTCGGTGTTCCAGGCGACGGTCACGGAGTGCGTCGTGAGGAGCTGGAGGTACGGTCCCCGCGTGAGCGTCGCTGCCGCCGCGGGAGCGGCCGCGAAGAGCGCCGCTACGAGTAGTGGTGCTCCCAGCGGGAAAGGCAGCCGCTTGCCCGCATGACCATCGTTGTCTGACATTGTTCGTCCCTTCGGGGGCTCAGGTGGGCAACGCGGCTAGAGGTTCGGGCACTTCGTCAGGCAGGCGGCGAAGTTCGTGTGGCACGCCACCAGGGCGGGCGACTGCGCGCACGCCTTCCTGCAGGTCAGGAAGGTCGCGACGGCGTTGCTAACGCAATTGGGAAACGTCAGCTGGCAGCTCGCGACGGCGGCCTTTTCGCTGCTCTTGCACGTCTTGAGGCACGTCTTTTCCGCAGCGAGGGCCGGTGTCTCACAGGACGTCTTGGCCGTTTCGCAGCTGGTCGCGCACGCGACGCCGTTGCCGGCGGCGAAGCAGTTGGCAAAAGCGGTCTCGAACTCCGCCTTGCAGTCCACGACGGCAGCCGAGACCTTGCAGGTCTTCTTCATCGCCGTGGCCTGCTTGATGCAGGCGGTGGTGGCCGGGCTGAAGGCCGAAGTCTTCGGGGGCTTGAGCGTCGTCGTGGTTGCCGGCGGCGAGGTGGGCGTGGTCGTCGTCGTGGTCGGCAACGTGCCGGACGTGGCTCCCGCCGCCCCGCTGGCCAGCACGAGCGCGGCTGTGGCGAGCGCGCATCCGTAGATCAGTCTCACTCTTGTCATGTTCTTCATGTCTGCATGTCTCCTTCGTGTCCCCCGGCGCCGAATGGCGAGCAAGACGGGTGCCACGGCGAGAGTGCCTGCCGGCATGGCGAGCACGACAGCCCAATCCCTTGCTAGCTGGCCAACATGTCACGGAGGTGAGGCAAAGCGCGACACCACCCCGGCGCTCGGGAATCATCCGGCATGCGGTTGCTCACAGCGCCATCCGTCGCAGCGTCTGCGGAGCACACGCACCGCATTGGAGGTCGCAACTGCTGAGGCTCCCGAACCGGCTGACGATGCATCAGATGCGCTCCGAAGGGGCAACGGCGCAGACGGCCTTCGCCGCGTGCAAGAAGAGCTGCGCGCAACAGGCCCTTGCGGGCACACTCCTGTGCCGCACCGCCTTCGGTACCTGCATCGTGCAGTGCCCGAATCTCTAATCTATCTACGAGCGGAGGCCCGCCTGCCGTCAGGCTCGCTATCTCGGATCGTTCCGAAAGAAGCGAGCGGGCAGGCGGAGCCCGAAACCCCTGAACCTGGTGTAGAGGAGCAGAGCCGTCCCCGCCAGGACGGCTCCCCATATCCATCCAGCGCCGAGGTGAGAGATGGGACGAGGTGCAGCTGCGGACGCCGATGACTCCGCCGTCCGGAGGGCGCTCCGCACCGCCCGAGCGGCCTCGTCGACCTCCCTCTCGGTCGCCGGCTGCCCGAGTGCGGTGCGGAAGCGGAGGAACGCACCTTCCACCCCACGCACGGCTGAGGAATCGTCGAGCGCGAGGCGCGCCTCGAGCGGCTCGAACGTGAGGTAGGCGTCCGTGGCCAGCTCTCCCGCATTCCGTTCGCCCAAGAGATGGGCGGTGAGGGCGGCATCCACCTGCCGCTCTACCTCCGCGAGCGTCTGGCGAACGTCGGCGGGCAGGGACCAGAGGTAGCTGACGACATCCCACCGATCCTGCACCGAGAGCACGTCCTCCCAGGCGGGCATGGCGGCCTGGCGCCGCCCCAGTGAGATGACCCGGAAGAAGTCGGCGGGGGTCTCCTGTTGCATGAAGGCGGGGTCGCTGAAGTCGCGGGGCTTCCGCTCGAGAGTGGCCACGTCGGGACCGTCGCCCGCTCCGCGCTCGCCGTGGCAGCGGGTGCAGTTCTCCCGGAAGATCGCCTCGCCCCGCCCGGGCGAGGGTCGCGCGGGAGGAAAGATGTCCTCGCCAATCCCGGTCGAGTCCTCCAGTGCGACGCGGATCGCGCGAACCTGTGCCGCAATCGCAGCGGCCGGGGCGCGGTCCTCGATCGCCTTCCCCAGGGCTGCGAGCTGGCGCTCGAGATCGGGGGGCGTCTGGCCGAGGCGTTCGGCCTGATTCCGTGCGTCCGCCAGCAGCAGGCCTGCCTCCTCGAGCTCGATCGGCCTCGAGAGCGCGCCGTCGTCCGTGAAGGCCTCGCCGTACTCCTGAACGACGCCGCCCAGCACGGCGAGCAGCCGCCGGACACCGGACGCATCCACCTCGGCACTGCGCGACGATGGCGCGAGGAGCAGCACGAGGCTGGCCGTCAGCAGCCGACCACGGCTCATGACTCCTCAGAGGCGCGCGCGCTGGTGGTCCTCGACGCGCGGACACTCCGGGTCGGGCGCGTCGTCGCGTCGGGTGAGAAAGAGGGCCACGGCGCGACACCCGCCGCGGCAGGTACGCAGGTACGGACAGGAGCGGCACGGCTCCTCAGCCGTGTCCACGTAGTTGCGGAAAGGAGCGTAGGCCGCCGATGCCTCCCAGCCGCGCTTCAGGTCGACGACGTCGTCCCCGCCTCCGGGATAGAAGGAGCACGCCGAGGTCTTCCCCCGCTCGTCGACGCCGAGCAGCGACAGCGATCCGATGCAGCCCGCCACCTCGAACTGCTCCAGCCGCTCCGCGTCGGGAGCATGCCACGCGACGAAGGGCGCGGCGGAGCAGTCGAGCTTCACCGGGATGCCGTGCCGCGTGGCGAGCTCGAGGGCGAGCGGGAACAGGCGCTCGCGCTGCTCGCGCGTGAGCCGTTCCTCGAGGTAACGGACGCGCGCCCGTCCCGTCGGCTTCAGGCGGAGGAGCTCGACCTCGACGAGGCCGGACGCCGCCGCCCAGGCGACGATCGGATCGATCAGCTCGAAGTTCTGACGGGCGACGACCACGTTGACGCCCACGCGCGCGCCCGCCCGGACCAGGATTGCGGCCGCGCGCATGCCGGACGTCGCCTTGTCCGCGCCGAAGACGCGGACGGGAGGGAGCGCGTCGATCGAGACGTTGATCTGTCCGAAGAGCGTCGCGGCGCGGGCGGCGAACGCCTCGGTGACGAGGGCGCCGTTCGTGGTGAGGTTCGGCGTGATCCCGCGCGCCCGCGCCGCCCCGGCGATCTCGAGCAGATCCGGGCGGGTGAGCGCCTCGCCGCCGCCGATCGCCACGTGGAAGACGCTCGCGCGGGCGAGCGCGTCGAGGCGCGGCAGCCATTCCTGGAGCGTCAGGTTGCTCCCGCTCGCCTCAGGAGAGCTCTCTTGATAGCAATGGGAGCAGGTGAGATTGCAGCGTCGGGTGACCGTGAGATGGGCCTCGACCGGCGCCTCGAGCGCCTCGCGCGGCGGCGCTCCCCACAGCGGCGACGGCGGAATGCCGAGCTCGCGCGCCAGCTCCTGGTCGACGTGTGCGAGGATGGGCGGGTCGTCGAGCGCCACGATGGCGCCGAATCGCTCGTGCCGCCAGCGCGGGATGCCCGGGGAGCTCACGTCGCGCCCTTCGCTCGCTTCCCGAAGCGGTGGGCGAGGACGGCGGCGGTGAACGACAGCACGGCGCCGGACGCGACCAGGCTCCACAGGAAGACGACGACGGTCGTCCCCACGCTCGACGAGTTCGGGTTGAAGCCGAGCTTCAGCTTGAGGACCCTGCCCCGGAGGGGGCTGGCGGATGCCTCGGCCGAGGCGAGGCCGGCGGTCCCGACACCCGGAAGCAGCGCGCGCAGCTTCCCGGGATCGAGGACGGGCGGCTCGGCCCCACGTTCGGGTGTCGTGGCGAGACTCTCTGCCATGGTGTCCCTCAGAGCTTCGAGTCGAGGAAGGGAAAGAGCGCAAACGCGTGGACGAGACAAGTCGCGACGGCCAGCGCCGCCAGCGCGCCGAGGGTGGCCGCGATGCCGACGTTCCATCGTGGCGCGGATGCCCTCGGCGCGCCGCGCAGGCCGGACGCGAAGCCGACCGCCACGAGCTCGCCGGTCACGCCGGGAACGAGGACGAGCAGCGCGGCGGCCGTCATCTTGACGGGGGACGCCTCGTCGACGTGGACGCGGAGGTATTCGGCGACCCCCCCCGCCAGGCCCGCCAGCACCACGGTCCCGAGGACGGCGACGGCGGCGACGCGCATCATGAAGCCGTCGGGCTGCCGCCAGGGTTTGACGGCGACCAGACCCAGCACGATCGCGCCGACCAGCGTCTTGGCGATTCGATCGATCCACTCCCTGCGCATGGCGCGCTGCGCCTCGGCGAGCTTCTCGAGCGCGCTGGCCAGCCCGAGGTCCGCGTCGCGTGCGTCCCGGCGATAGAGATCGATGGCGTGTTCGTAGTCCGTGCGCGCCTGCGCGTAGCGGCGGAGCATCATGTCGGCGTCCCCGAGGGCGTCGGCGACGTCCTTTGCCTTTCTCTGCTCGGGGTAATCGTG
The DNA here is from genome assembly GCA_005879205.1 of Deltaproteobacteria bacterium. Taxonomy (GTDB): domain Bacteria; phylum Desulfobacterota; class Binatia; order DP-6; family DP-6; genus DP-3. The sequence goes on along the minus strand of VBLD01000048.1, from coordinate 9,155 downwards.
GAAGACTCCAGCGAGCAGGAGGGCCGCCCGCTCGAGCCCCGGGCGAGCCGCGGCGGGTCCCTTCTCCTGGAACAGGGCGGTGGCCGGGAACAGCTCGTCCCACGCGGCGTCGAGCCGCCGCCGGAAGGCGATGCCGCGCGTCGCCCCGCCTTCCTGGAGGCCCGCCGCTGCTTCCTCGGCCCTGCGCCCGAAGTCGGTGCCCGCGAAGCGACCTGCGGCCTCGGCGTAGAGCGCGAGCGCCTTCTCGTAGTCGCGCGCGCTCTCCAGCATCGACGCGGCGAGGAACAGCGCCTGCGCCCGCTGGGGGAAGGCGCCGCCGTCGGACCAGTCTGCGACGCTTCGATACGCCTCCGAAGCCTCGACGTAGCGCCCGCGCTGCATGAGCCGCGTAGCTTCCGTGAACCGCTCCGCGGCGGCAGGCGGTGTCGCCGCCTCGTCGGCGGCGATGGCGATCGCCGGTGCCAGGCCGCAAAGCACGCCGACACCGAGCACGATCCTCTGCAGCACCACCCGCACGACCCCTCCGCCGGCTTCCAGTCTCTATGCGCGGGGGCGCCGTTCGTCAACCGGCGAGTGCCGCACGGCTCTTCTGCTTGCGGCTCCGCGGGAGCGCGAACGTGTTGCAGCGACGCGCGGTCGTGCACGTCGCCGCCGTCGAGCGAGGGTTTTCCCCACTGCGGCTGCGGCACGGTCCCGACGCCGGATGGCACACGTCTTGTTTGGTCCATTGCGCGATGGCGACGCCGAATCTCCTGGCGCGGCTGCGACGCGGCGGGCGCCATGCTGAAGGTCTTGTCATGTGCAGTGCTAGATATACCGCTCTCCCAGAGGTCTGATGCCTGACTCGAGGACCGGAGCGGAGCGTGTGTCGTGCGCGGGCGCGCCGCGAGGCCGCTGGGCGACGTGGCTGCTCGCTTTCGCGATCCTGCTGACGACCCGAGGCGCCCCGGCCGCGACGCTCACGCGTGGACCCTACCTCCAGCTGCTGACGACCCATTCGGTCACGGTGGTCTGGTACACGAGCGGACCCGCGCGCTGCGGTCTGGCGCTCACCGCTCCCGACGGAACCACCACCGTGCTCGCCGGAAACACGGCGGCCCCCGTCGACGGGCTGTCGCCGGGGACGTCTTACGTCTACGCCACCCTCGCCGACGGCCTGCCGCTCCATCCCGAGTCGGTCCTACGGACCGACGACCCGCGAGCGCCGTTCAGCTTCCTGGTGGTGGGGGATACGGGGAGCGGGAGCCCGACGCAGTACGCCGTGCGCGACCTGATGCTCGCCACGCCCGCCGACTTCTTCCTGCACGTCGGCGACGTCATGTACGACTACGGCTGGGACACCGAGTTCTTCGTGCCGTACCGGGATCTCCTCGCGCGCATCCCCATATGGATGACCGTCGGCAACCACGACGTGGTTACGCCCGGCGGCGTGCCCTGGAACGGGCTGTTCCTCACGCCGGCGAACAACCCGGCTGGCGTGCCGCACTACTATTCCTTCGACGCCGGCAACGCGCACATCGCGGTGATCGACAGCAACCAGAGCACCAGCCCCGGAAGCCCGCAGTACACGTTCCTCGACCACGACCTCGCGGCCAGCACCGCGCTCTGGAAGTTCGTCGCCTTCCACCACTCGATCTACTCGAGCGGCACGGTCCACGGGAGCAACCTGCCCATTCGCACCAATCTGGTGCCGCTCTTCGACAGCCGCGGCGTCGACGTCGTCTTCATGGGGCACGAGCACAACTACGAGCGCACCTTCCCGCTGCGCGCCAACCAGGTGGTCGCGCCCGGTGCGGGAACCGTCTACGTCACGAGTGGCGGCGGGGGCCACGATCTCTATCCGATCAAAACGAGCAGCTTCACGGCCTACGACGAATCCACCTTCGAGGTCGCTCACGTCGCGATCGATCGGGGCCGGCTCGACCTCAAGATGATCCGCTCCGACGGCGTCGTGCGCGACAGCCTGACGCTCACGAAGACCCCGCCGCCGATCTGCGGCGACGGCGTCGTCAACCAGCCGACGGAGCGGTGCGACGGCGCCGCTCGCGGTGCCTGCCCCGGCGGCTGTACGCCCGACTGCACCTGCGCCACGACCTTCTGCGGCGACGGGATGATCGATCAGCCGACCGAGCAGTGCGACGGGACCGACGCCGCGGCCTGCCCCGGCCGGTGCGGAGCCAACTGCCGCTGCCCCGGGCCACCCCGATGCGGCGATGGCGTCGTGAACCAGGCGAGCGAGCAGTGTGACGGCGTCGACTCGGCGGCCTGCCCGGGAGCGTGCCGCGTCGACTGCACGTGCGCGCCCCGCTGCGGCGACGGGATCGTCAACCAGCCGACCGAGCAGTGCGACGGACGCGCCGACGCGGCGTGTCCGGGGCGCTGCCTGCCGAATTGCGGCTGCGCCGATCCATCGGTGACGCTCGATCTGAGGCCGATCGCGGACACGACCATCGTGGGCGGCACCCAGAGCACCTCTGGACGTCGGCCTGACGCCGCTTCCCGCCCTCGCATATCTGAAGTTCGATCTCTCGAACGTGCAGACGAGGATCTTGAAGGCAACGCTGACCCTGACGTGTGTCCGCGCTGCGAGCGACGGCGGCTCGGTGTATCCGGTCCCGAACTCGGGCTGGGTCGAGGGCAATCGCACCGGAACGGACAGCACGAGCGCGACCGGCACGGGCCTCAAGTGGAAGGACGTCGACACCAACCGCAGCGGCAAGATCGATTCGGGCGACACTTCGCCGTACGTGCCGAACCTCACACGGCCGCTGTCGTCGTTCGGACCGCTTACGGCCGGCCGAAGCTACTCGGTCGAGGTGACCGGTGCGTTGAATGCCGGAGCGGGCGTCTATTCGCTGGCCATCAGTGGTCTCGCATCGACCCCCGCCTCCTACGCCTCGCGCGAAGGGGTGCCGGGACAGGGTCCGGTGCTGCATCTGGTGATCGCGCCGCTCCCGCGGTGCGGCGACAACCAGATGAACCGAGCCGGCGAGCAGTGCGACGGGAACTCCAGCGCCGCGTGCCCCGGCCGGTGCCGCGCCGACTGCACGTGCAATCCGCTCCCGCGCTGCGGCGACGGGGTGGTGAACCAGGCGAGCGAAAGCTGCGACGGTGCGGCCGACTCCGCCTGCCCGGGCCGTTGCCGCGCGGACTGCAGCTGCGCGCCCGCGCGCTGCGGCGACAACCTGATCGACCAGCCGGGCGAGGCATGCGACGGAACGGCGCGCGGCGCCTGCCTCGGGTCTTGCCGGTCCGATTGCACGTGCGCGCCGCCCCGGTGCGGCGACAACCTGCTGGACCCGGCGGGCGAGCAGTGCGACGGCGCCGCCAGCGCCGCATGTCCCGGGCGGTGTCGGGTGGATTGTAGCTGCCCGCCGTCGCCATACTGCGGCGACAACCTGGTGAACCAGCCAGGCGAGCAGTGCGACGGTGCCGCCAGCTCGGCATGTCCCGGGCGGTGCCTCGGCGATTGCACGTGCGCGCCGCCGCCTCGCTGCGGTGACGGCGTCGTCAACCAGGCGAGCGAGCAGTGCGACGGCTCGGACAGCAGCACGTGTCCCGGCCGCTGCCTGGCGGACTGCACCTGCGCGCCACCTCTGGCCGTGGTGGAGGCCGACGCTTCGGTGAATGCGGCCAGTCCCACCACCAAGTACGGCAAGAGTGCGGTGCTGGAAGTCGACGCGAGTCCTCTCAATCGTGCCTTCCTCCGCGTGCGCGTCGACGGTGTCGGAAGCCGCCGCGTGAGCTCCGCGCACCTCCGCCTCCAGGTGGCCAAGGGCTCGACCGCGAGCAGCGACTCGGGCGGACGACTCCGCGCCATCACGAACTGCAGCTGGAACGAGCTCTCGATCACCTGGAAGACCCAGCCAGTGATCGACGGCCCGCTCCTCGGCCAGGCGGGCGCCGCCGTTCGGCAGGGACAGGTGGTGGACTTCGACGTGACGTCGGCAATCGGCGGCGATGGCGTCTACTGCTTCGCGCTCGATACCGCATCGAAAAACAACCTCGAGTACAACTCGAAGGAAGCGGCCACCGGCAAGCCTCAGGCGCTGCTCACGGTGCTGCCGCCTGTCGTGCCCTTCTGCGGCGACGGCCGCGTGGACTGCACGGGCGAGCAGTGCGACGGGACGGCGGACAGCACCTGCCCGGGGCGCTGCCGCGTGGACTGCACGTGCGCTTCGCCGCCGGTCTGTGGCGATAACCTGGTCAACCAGGTGAGCGAACAATGCGACGGGACGGTGGACAACGCCTGTCCGGGGCGCTGCCGGGCCGACTGCACCTGCGCGCCTCTGCCGACCTGCGGGGACAACGTCGTCAATCTCGCGAACGAGCAGTGTGACGGGACGGACGACCACTTTTGCCCCGGCCGCTGCCGTGCGAACTGCACCTGCGCCCCGCCCCCCGTCTGCGGCGACAACGCGGTGAACCAGGCGAGCGAGGCGTGCGACGGGACCGCGGACAGCGCGTGTCCGGGGCGCTGCCGGTCGGACTGCACGTGCGCCCCGGCGCCGGTTTGCGGCGACAATGCGGTGAACCAGGCGAGCGAGCAGTGCGACGGGACGGCGGACGGTGCCTGCCCCGGGCGCTGCCGATGCCGATCGGACTGCACGTGTGCTCCCGCCCCGGTGTGCGGTGACGATGCGGTGAATCAGCCGAGTGAGTCGTGCGATGGGACGGACGATTCGGCCTGTCCCGGCCGCTGCCTGCCGGACTGCACGTGCGCCCCGCCGCCGGCCTGTGGCGACAATGCAGTCAACCAGGCGACCGAGTCGTGCGATGGGACGGACGATTCGGCCTGCCCCGGCCGCTGCCTGCCGGACTGCACGTGCGCCCCGCCGCCGACCTGTGGCGACAATGCGGTGAATCAGCCGAGCGAGTCGTGCGATGGGGCCGACGATTCGGCCTGCCCCGGCCGCTGCCTGCCCGACTGCACGTGCACCCCGCCGCCGACCTGTGGCGACAATGCGGTCAATCAGCCGACCGAGTCGTGCGATGGAACCGACGACGCGACCTGCCCCGGCCGCTGCCGTCCAGACTGCACCTGCGCTCCGCCACCGGTCTGCGGCGACAATGCGGTGAATCAGACGAGCGAGACGTGTGATGGCGCCGACGATTCAACATGTCCCGGGCGCTGCCTGGCCGATTGCACGTGCGCACCGGCTCCGACATGCGGCGACAACGTCGTGAACGAGGCGAGCGAATCGTGTGACGGGACGGATGACTCGGCCTGCCCGGGGCTCTGCCGATCGGACTGCACGTGCGCCCCGCCTCCCAGCTGCGGCGACAACGTCGTGAATCAGTCGAGCGAGGTGTGCGACGGGCTTGACGACTCCGCTTGCCCGGGGGCCTGCCAGAGCGACTGCACCTGCGGTACCACCGGCGGCTGACGCCAGTCCAACCCGGCGAGTTCCTTCGCACCTCGCCCGCCCCGGATGAGCGGGAGGGAGTCAGGGGCGGCGGCCTGCGGCGCGCTCTCGAGGCTCGAAGCTGCGCGGTACGGAGTATTCGTGCGCGTCGCGTTCTGACGGCATTCGCGAACCTTCACGCGCAATCTGCTGACGGACGAGTGCTGCCGGTACGCCAGGGACGCGGACAGGGCGCTGATGCCGAGCAGGAGCATAGCCACCACCGCGCGTCGACGCTGCCTCGAGTGCAGCCGGCGGCTGTCCTCCTGCAAACGTCGCAGCTCCTTCGGATCGACCACGATGGCCGTTCCCCAGTCCGTGCCTCCAGGAGTGTGCTCCGTCGTTCCTGCCATGATCGAGGCCGTCCTTTCCCTGCTGGTCCGGACGATGCCAGACGGGAGAGGCCGCCGTTAATTGGGAAATTCCCGTGCGAGAGCCGGGAGAATCCTTCACCGAGCAGGAACGTCGCGAGGCTATTTGACGAGCACCGCCAGCGCGATCGAGACGAGCATCAGGACGAGGAGCGCCGCGGAGCGCCAGTCGACCAGCATCTGGCGGTTCCGGCGCCGCAAAAGTCTGGCTTCTGCGGCCTCGCAGCGGCGACACCCCTGACGTCCCATGTACGGTTCCCCGCGGCCGGCGGTCACTGCATATGTGATCTGCATGGGACAACTCCGTGTCGGAGACTGCTGGCGCGGAAGGGAGCGCCCTGTGACGCGCCCCGCGTCGACGAATCATCGGCAGTATGCTTGGCGGTCCTGCTAGAACGTCTCGGTGCAGACGGCGAGGCCGCGCTGCGCGATGTCGTGCTCGAGTTCATGGCGAATAGCATACGGGCCCCTGTGGCGTTTGGGTTTTATTCAATTCGTGATGAGGCTGTAAATTCGCGGATACCCCCGAATCGACGCGGGGATCCGGCGGCCGTCGCTGCGGTGCCCCTCCACGGGCCTGGTGCGCGAGCGCGTCTACTTCGTGCCCGGTCTCGGCATCACCCGCTACGTCTACAGCCACCACGAAACGGTCGCCGAGACCGACGCTCCCTGGAGGCCCGTCTCGGCGCGCACGGTCGGGAGCGCTCGCGGATCGGGCAGGCGCCGCGCTCGGCGACCTCGCGGAACGGGCCTCGAGAATGGACCGCCTGCGTCGGCTCTACGCCGTACGCGAACGGGCCATCGTGCCGATAGATCGGCTCATCGGCTTTCGACCGCGGAGGTTGGGGTCGCGCGGCGGGCGCCAGGTAGGGCTCGGGGAAGGAGAGCCCGTACGCCCGCCGCGCGAGGCCTGTCACTCGCCAGAGTCGTCGTCCGGTTCGGGCAGGAGGCTGCGCATCTCCTGGCCGAGCTCGCGCAGTCGGTTCTTCTTCTTCGCGGCCTCGGCGAGCTGCTCGGGTGTGAGCATCTCGCGGACCTTCAGCGTCGTCGCGAGCGCTTGCTCGACCAGCTGGTCCCGGAGCGCGGCCATTTTCTTCACCTGCGGCTGGAGGTCGGCGGCCGTGAGCTTGCCCGGTGCGAAGACCCGGTCGGCGAGCTCTTCGTGCGCCGTGCGCATCTTGTCCACGAGGCTCCGCATCGCAGGCTTGTCGGCCTTCATGACGTCAGCGAGCTGCGCCCGCTGGTCGGGCCTCATGACGGAGAGGAGCAGGGGAAGCGGCAGCATGCCGGGGCCCTCGGCCATTCCCATCCCGTGTCGTCCCCCGCAGGACCCGGGCCCGCCGTGCCCGAAGGCGTGCGCGCCATGAAGGCCGGCCGCGAGTAGCGCGCCGGTGGCCATCGTCGCGAGCAATGTGCGTCGCATGATGCTGGTCCTCCGTTCGCGTGCGCTCAGCCCCGCTGCATGCCGTCGTCGCATCCCACCCCGATGAACGATTCATCGAGCCCGCCGGTTGACCGGCCGCCGAGCGCGAGGTCGACGGGCGCCAGCGGGGGGTCGGCACGGCTCTGCTCGTCGGCGTCGAGGGCGTCGAGGGGCTCGAGCGCGTCCTCGGCCCCGCCGTAGCCGTCGAGGGGGTCGAGCGCGTTTGCGACGTCGCCGAGGAAGACGACGACATCGGGGTCGTAGGCGGCCGCAGGCGTGGGTACCTCCGCGTGCGGGCGCAGCAGCACGACCGCCAGCCCTGCAGCCGCCGCGAGTGCGAGCGGCACCCAGGCGAGCGCGCGCAGCGGGCGCTCGCGGCGCGTGCGGGGGGGTGGGAGGGCGAGGTGGGCGTCGATCCGCGCAAGGTCCGCGCGGAGTGTCCCGAGCCGCCGCGCACAGAGGGGGCAGGTCGCGGCATGCCGCTCGTCGGCGGCCGGGGCCTCGCCCAGGTGGATGGCGAGGAGTGCATCGTCCTGCAGACACATGGTCGTCATCATGGTTCTCCCAGCGCGCGGCGCAACGCGTGCACCGCGCGGAACAGATGGCGCTTCACGCTCCCGGGCGCGATGCCGAGGGTGGCGGCGACGTCGTCGGTGGCGAAGCCCTCCAGGTGGCGGAGTACGAAGACGTCGCGCTGGCGGGCGGGAAGCCGCCGGAGGGCGGCCCAGACGCGCCGGTGCTCTTGGCGCCGGACAGCCTCGTGCTCAGGGGTGGCGGTGGGGCCCGGCGTCTCGTCCGCGTCGAGCTCGACACCCTTGCGGCGCCACCACCGCCACCATCCCGACCGCCGCCGGTCGCGGCAGGTGTTCACCGTGACCCGGGTGATCCAGGCGGGCCAGTCGTCGGGCGGTGCCACGCGGAACGCCCGCTCCACACGGAGGAATACGTCGTGGACCGCGTCGGCCGCCTCGTCGGCGTCCGCGAGGAGCAGCCGGCAGAGCCGGAAGACCCGCTCCCGGTGGGCCCGGTAGAGGGCATCGAGCGATGGCGTGACGCTGGCGGCCGTGTTCACCCCGAGGGTTGACGAAGGACGGCCTCGATCGGTTGACCGAGTCGGGGCGGACGCGGACTTCACCCGCATCGCTGCGACTTAGCTCGCCAAATCGAGAGAGTCGATGGGCGAACTTCCACCGGCGAAGGTCTGTTTTCCCGCCGTTGCCCGAAGGCCTTGCCGTCGCAGGTGGCGGGCTGGACCTCTCGCCGAAGCGGGCTATCCGGCGAGCGCCGCCAGCGCGATCGACACGAGCATCAGGATGACGAGCGCGACGGAGCGCCAGTCGCCCCGCACCCGTCGGTTCGGGCGCCGCAACAGCCGGGCTTCTGCGGCGTCACAGGTGCGGCAGGTCTTGCTGACTTCGGGAGAGCGGCCCCGGCCGATCACTGCGCCTCGCTCAAGGCGCGGCTTGGACCACGAGTGCCGGATGCTGCAGGCTGCCCTCGCGGGTGTTGTAGATCGCGCTGTCGGTGCTGGAGGTGTCGATGGCGAAGCAGTACGTGCCGTCGCCCGGGATGGCCGAGGTCACGTCGAAGTCCGCGACCTGACCGATGGCCACCGGGCCGAGCGTCGCGAGCGCGGGCCCGTCGATCGCCGGCGCCGTGTTCCACGTCATCGCCGTCTCACTCCAGCTGCAGTTCGAGATGGCATGGATGGTGCCGCCCGTGACGCTGTTCGCGTTCGTGGCGTTGGACACCTGCAGTGTGAGGTGTGCGCCGGTGACGTGCTGGGTGCCGACGCCGCTGACGCTGACTCTGAGGAAGGTGTGCTGCACGCCGGTGGTCCCGGGATTCGAGGCGACGCCGTTATCCACGAAGAGGAGAGTCTTGGTGCCGAAGTTGGTGGTCGGCAGATCCGACTGGACGTAGGTGTCGGCGAGAACGGTGCCAACCGGACCTGTT
>VBLD01000047.1 GCA_005879205.1 Deltaproteobacteria bacterium | reverse complement strand
GCCGCGCGGCGCGTCGACCGTGCCGTCGCGTGCGACCGCCACCGCGGCGGCCGCGGTGTCCTGCGTGCTGAAGATGTTGCACGAGACCCAGCGCACGTCGGCGCCGAGGTCCACGAGCGTCTCGATCAGGACCGCGGTCTGGACCGTCATGTGCAGCGAGCCGACGATCTTCGCGCCGGCGAGCGGGCGGCTGGCCGCGTACCGGGCGCGGAGCGCCATCAGGCCCGGCATCTCCTGCTCGGCGAGGCGGATCTCCTTCCGGCCGAGCTCGGCGCAGGCGAGGTCCTTCACCTTGAAGGGTGGGCGGTCGGGGGCCGCGGACTTGAGGGGCGTCACCTTGCTCATCTAACTAATCCTCCTCATCTGGTCCTCCGTGCGTGAGAAGTCGTGTGGCCGTTCGGGGACGTGCGGCCCGCGCGGCGGGCGGCGGCGGTGAAGAGCGCGGGCCCGGTCGCGGCGGGGGCGGGCGGGAGCGGCCGCACGCGCGCGTCGCCGAAGCCGGCGGCGTCGAGCCACGCGGCGATCTGCGCCGCGTCGAAACCGAGCCAGACGTGACCCATCTCCTGGCGGTACTCGAGCCGGTCGTGCGCGAGCATGTCGATCAGGAGAAGCCGCCCCCCGGGTCGGAGCACGCGTCCCACCTCGTGCAGCACCGCGAGCGGATCCGCGACGTGGTGGAGCGCCAGGCAGACGACCGCGGCGTCGAGGGTGGCGTCGTCCAGCGGCAGGGCCTCGAGCTCGCCGCGCCGGAGCTCGACGTTGTCGAGCGCGTCGAGCCGCTTCTCTGCCGCCTTCAACATCTCGCGCGAGCCGTCGATGGCGACAACCTGCGCCACGAATGGCGCCAGTGCCTCGGCGAGCTGCCCGGTGCCGCAGGCGAGGTCGCCGACCACCCAGCTCGCGTCGAGGAGTCCGGCGAGCGCCTGGAGGTGGAAGCGGTCGCCGTAGAGCTCGCGCCGGAGGCGGTCCCACTGGCCCGCGGTCGAGCTGAAGAAGGCCTGCGAGCGGCTGCGCCGCTCGGCCAGGATCGCGCCCAGCCGGCGATCGTCCTGCACGGCGGCCGGCGTGAGCGCCGTCTGCTCGCGGACGAGCGCCCACAGGCGGCGGGCCGTCGGCTCGAGCCCGTCGCTCGCCATCCGGTAGAGCCGGCTCGTCCCGTCCTGCCGCGCCGCCACCCACCCGTCGTCCGCCAGCACCTTCAGATGGCGGCTGACGGTCGATTGCGGCAGCTGCAGCACCCCGCACAGGTCCGACACCGCGAGCTCCTGCCGTTCGACGAGCCGCAGCGCCCGCGCCCGCGTCGGGTCCGCGAGCGCCGCCATCCATTCCGAGAGCGCGGCCGCGGGCAAAGCCATCCGTCTATCCGGATGGACGATTGCACGGCGCACGGCTGCCCGTCAAGGGGCGCGGCCGGCGACCCCGCCTACCGCCCGGCCGCCGCGCGCAGGTCGCCGACCCGATCCGTCCGCTCCCACGTGAAGTACTTCCCTTCGGGCACGCGCCCGAAGTGGCCGTAGGAGGCGGTCCGCCGGTAAATCGGACGCTTGAGCCCGAGCGTCTCGATGATGCCCGCGGGCTTCAGCTCGAAGGCCTCGCGCACCAGCTTCGCGATCCGCTCGTCGGGCACGGCACCCGTCCCGAAGGTGTCGACCAGCACGGAGACCGGCTCCGCGACGCCGATCGCGTACGCGAGCTGCACCTCGCAGCGCCGCGCCAGCTCCGCGGCGACGATGTTCTTGGCGATGTAGCGCGCCATGTAAGCGGCGCTCCGATCGACCTTGCTCGGGTCCTTGCCGCTGAAGGCGCCGCCGCCGTGGCGGCCGTAGCCGCCGTAGGTGTCGACGATGATCTTGCGGCCGGTGAGCCCGCAGTCGCCCTGTGGCCCGCCGACCTCGAAGCGGCCCGTCGGATTGATGTAGTAGACCGTGTGCTTGTCGAGGAACTCCGGCGGCACGACCTTCTTCACCACCTCCTCGACGATCGCTTCCTTCAGCGTCCCGTGGGCGACCTCGGGCGTGTGCTGCGTCGAGACGACCACCGTGTCGGCGCGGACGGCCTGCCCATCGCGGTACTCGACCGTCACCTGGCACTTGCCGTCCGGACGGAGGAACGGCAGCAGCCCCGAGCGCCGCGCCTCGCCCAGGCGCTGGCCGATGCGGTGCGCGGTATAGATGGCGAAGGGCATGTACTCCTTCGTCTCGTCGCACGCGTAGCCGAACATCATCCCCTGGTCGCCGGCGCCCTGCTCCTTGTTGTAGAGCCCCGCCCCGGCGGTCACGCCCTGCGAGATGTCGGGGGACTGCTTCTCGATGGCGGTGACGATCGTGCAGCTGTCGCAGTTGAAGCCGGAGTCGGCGCTCGTGTAGCCGATGTCGCGGATCACCTGCTTGGCGATCTCGCCGAACTCCACCTTGCCCTTGCTGGTGATCTCGCCGGCGACGACGACGAGCCCGGTCTTGATCAGCGACTCGCACGCCACGCGGCTGTCGGGGTCCTGCGCGAGCAACGCGTCGAGCACGGCGTCGGAGATCTGGTCGCAGACCTTGTCGGGGTGTCCGTCGTTGACCGATTCTGACGTGAAAACGTAGTCTTTGAGCATTCGGCTGTGCCTCCTCGGGTCCTTCGGGCTGGCGGGTATAACCGAACGCCCTCCAGCGGGGCAAGCGCGCGGCTACTCGGGCTCGTTGAAGCGGCCGTCCACGAGCTCGCGGATGGCCGCCAGCGCCTCGCCGGCCTGGGGTCCGCTCGCCGTCACCTCGATCCGGGTACCCTGCTCGGCAGCGAGCATCATGATTCCCATGATGCTCCGCCCGTTCACGGTCTGGTCGTCCTTGGCGATCTTGATCTCGGCCTCGAAGCGGGTGGCGGTCTCGACGAGCAGCTTGGCGGCGCGCGCGTGGAGGCCCAGCTTGTTGCGGATCTCCAGGGTCGCCCGCTGCTCCTCCTGCGGGGAATCCCTCATACCGGGTCAGCGACCAGCCGTCGCCCAGAAGATGTGCTCCTGCCCGTACCGCTGGAGGAAACGGGCCAGCGTGCGAGCGTCCATCTGATCCCGGGCGCTGGTCAGCTTGATGAGGATCGGCATGTTGACCCCCGCGACCACCTCGGCGCCGCACTCTCGGGCGACGGCGAGGCTCTGGTTGGTCGGCGTGTCGCCCAGCATGTCGGTCAGGATGATGACCCCCTGCCCGCGGTCCACCCGCCCGACGGCTGTCGCCACGCGCTCCCGGATCTCCTCGGGCCGGTCCTCGTACGAGGTGGCGATCGCCTCGAGCCCCTCGATCGGTCCGAGCACGCTCTCGAGGGTCTGCACCATCTCCACGGCGACGCGCCCGTGTCCGATCACGATGATGCCGACCACCATCGAAGATCTACTCCCCGGCCCCCGGAGCGGCAAGGCACCGGAGCGCGTCAGCGCTCGACGTCGCGGTGGCGTACCAGCACGCCGTGGCCGCGGGCGGCGAGCCGGCGCTGGAGCTCGTCGACCAGCACGACCGAGCGGTGACGGCCCCCCGTGCAGCCGAGCGCGAGGGTGAGATAGCTCTTCCCCTCGCGCTGGTAGCGCGGCAGCGCGAAGTCGAGGAGGTCGGTGAGCCGGCGCAGGAACTCCTCGGTCTCCTCGCGCGCGAGGACGTACTCGGCCACCGCCGGATCCGCGCCGGTGCGGTGACGGAGCTCCTCGACGAAGAAGGGATTCGGGAGGAAGCGGCAGTCGATCGCGAGGTCGGCGTCGCTCGGCAGGCCGTACTTGTACCCGAACGACACGAGCGACACGGTCATCGTCCCCGGCCCGGCACGCTCGACCAGCTCGCGGAGGACGGCGCGGAGCTCGTGCACCGTGAGGGCGCTGGTGTCGAGGACTCGGTCCGCGACCTCGCGCAACGGGCGGAGCTTCTCGCGCTCGCGACGGATGCCGTCTGCCAGGCTGCCGCCTTCGGCCGCGGGATGCGGACGGCGCGTCTCGCTGAAGCGGCGCACGAGGACGTCGTCGGTGGCTTCCAGGTAGAGGACCTCGAGCTCCACCCCGGCCTGCCGGAGCTCGTTGCACATGCGGGGGAACTCGGCGAGCAGACGACGCTCGCGGACGTCGATGCCGAGCGCGACGCGCGTCACCTCCTCGCCCGAGCTCTCCCAGAGCTCGACGAAGCGGGGGATCAGCGCCACGGGCAGGTTGTCGATGCAGTAGAAGCCGAGGTCTTCGAGCCCGCGGATGGCGGTGCTCTTGCCGGAACCCGAGAGCCCCGTCACCACGACCACCCGCAGGCGCGCGCTCATCGATATCCTTCGCTCGCGCTCATCGATATCCTTCGCTCGCGCTCATGGGTATCCTTCGCTCGCGCTCATGACCGCCGCTGACCCCCGGCAGCGTCCCGGTCGATCCGCCGCGTGAACTCGAGCGCGCTGTGCCGGCCGCGGCGACGCAGGAGGTGGTTGCGCGCCGCGGTCTCGATGAGCATCGCCATGCTGCGCCCCGGCCGGACCGGGATGCGCACGAGCGGCAGCTCCACGTCGAGCAGCGGGTAACGCTCCTCGACCAGTCCCAGGCGATCGGCGTTGTCGGTCCATTCGACCAGCTCGACCACCAGATCGAGCTGGCGCTCGTCGAGCGTCGCGAGCGTGCCGAACAGCACCTCGACGTCGATGATGCCGAGGCCGCGGATCTCCAGGTGGTGCTCGAGCCGCTCGGCCGAGCGGCCGCGAAGCACCGTCGGCGAGATGCGGCGCACGATGACGACGTCGTCCGCCACCAGCCGGTGGCCGCGCGTCACCAGATCGAGGGCGGCCTCGCTCTTGCCGATGCCGCTCTTGCCGAGGATGAGCGTGCCGAGACCCTGGACCTCGACCAGGTCTGCGTGTAGCTGGGTCTCGGGCGCGAGCCGCTCCTCGAGCCACGTGGAGGCGGCGCGGATGAAGTCGCTGGTCCGGAGCGCGGTGGTGAGCGCCGGCACCCCGGCCGCCTCCGCGGCCTGCACGAGGGAGGCCGGCGGCGGTGCGCCGTTGGTCACCACGAAGCAGGCCACGCCCGCCGCGGCGACCGCGCCGACCGCGTCGCGCGCTCGGTCGGGGCCGAGCGTGGCGAGGTAGGAGACCTCGGAGTTGCCTAGCACCTGGATGCGGTCGGGGTGGAGCTGCGGCAGGAAGCCGGCGAGCGCGAGGCCGGGCTGCTGGAGGCGCGGGAGCGCGATCGGGCGCTGGAGCCCGCGGCCGCCCGCAACGAGTCTGAGACCCAGCCCCTCCGCACCCGCCTCGAGCAGCTCGCGAACTGCGACCGTCAATAGCGGTCGTCCTCCGTGCGAATCGTCTCGAAGAGATCGTGCGCGCTGCTCGCCTCCATGAGGCGGGCGCGGAACCCTTCGTCCTTGAGGAGGCGCGAGATGCGGGCGAGCGCCTTCAGGTGCGCGCCGGCAGAGTCTTCCGGCGCGACCAGCAGGAAGAAGAGGTGCGTCGGTTTCCCGTCGAGCGACTGGAAATCGACCCCGGCCCGGCTGCGCCCGAAGGCGGCCAGCACGCGCTTCAAGCCGGGCAGCTTGCCGTGCGGGATCGCCACCCCGTCGCCGAGGGCGGTGCTGTTCAGGCGCTCACGGTCCTCGAGCGCCTGGATCAGCCGCTGCCGGTCGATCTCGGTATGGTCGCGGGTGAGGACGCCCGCCATCTCCTGGATCACATCGGCCTTGCTCCGCCCCGCCAGGCTCGCGACGACCGAGCTCTCCTGGAGGATGTCGGTGATCTTCATGACTCGATCAGGCCGTAGCTGCCATCCTTCTTGCGATAGAGGACGGCGAGCGTCTGGTTCGACGCGTTGGCGAAGACCAGGAACTCGTCGCCCGACAGGTCGAGCTGCTCGACGGCCTCCTCGATCGAGAGGGGCTTGGCGGGGACGCGCTGCGTCCGGATGATGCGCCGTTGGGCGCCGGGCTCCGGCGGCTCGGCCGCGAGCACCGAGGTGAGGACCTCGGCCTCCTCGCCCCCGCGGTTTCCGGACGGCCCCTTGTGATCGCGTCGCTTGGCCTTCAGCTTCTGCGCCTGGTGCTCGAGCTTGTCGAGCGCGAGGTCGATCGCCGAATAGAGGTCGTGGGTCTCCTCCTTGGCGAACATCGTGACGTGGTCCGCCTGGAGCGTGATCTCGGCGACGTGGCGCTCCTTGGCGACGCTCAGGATGACGTGCGCGTCGACCGGGCGGCGCAGGTACTTCTTGACGCGTTCGAGCTTCTCCTCGGCGTATGCCCGCAGTGCCGGGGTCGGCTCGACGTGCCGGAACGTGACGGTGATCTGCATGACGACCCCTTCCCGATCTCGAGGGGCCTGCGGCGCAGGCCCGGAAGGCGGGGGCGGCATCGCGGCGGGATGCCTCAGTAGACCTGCTTGCGCTTGGACGACGGCAGGATGCCCATCAGCTCGCGATACTTCGCCACGGTACGCCGGGCGATGTCGATCTGCTCCTTGCCCAGCAGCTCGGCGATGTACTGATCGCTGAGCGGCTTCTTCGCGTCTTCCTTGGCGATGATGCCGCGGATCTTGTCCTTGACGCTCTCCGCCGAGACGTCCTCCCCGCGCCCGCTGCGCAGGCTCGAGGTGAAGAAGTACTTCAGCTCGAAGGTGCCCTGGGGGGTGTGCACGTACTTGCCCGCCGTCGCACGGCTCACCGTGGACTCGTGCATGCCGATGTCGTTGGCGACGTCTTTCAGCACCAGCGGGCGGAGGTGCGCGACACCCCGATCGAGGAACTCGCACTGGAACTTCACGATGCTCGAGGTGACCATGAAGAGGGTCCGCTGGCGCTGGTGGATCGACTTGATGAGCCACGCCGCGGCCCGCATCTTCTCCTGGATGTAACCCCGCGCCTCCGGCGCCCCGTTGGCTCCCAGCATGCGGCGATAGAACGACGACACGCGCAGCCGTGGAAGGCCTTCCTCGTTCAGCGTGACGATGTGCTCGTCGCCCAACTTGTGGACGTAGACGTCGGGTGTGACATAGCGCGTGTCGCTCTCGGTGAAGTCCCGGCCCGGCTTCGGCTCGAGCACCGAGATGATCTTGGTGGCCTCGGCGACCTGCTCCATCGGCACGCCGAGCTCGCGCGCCAGCCGGTCGAAGCGGCGACTCTCGAGCATCGGCAGGTAGTCGCGCACGATGCGGGCGGGCAGCGAGTCGTCGGTGAGGCCGAGCTGGCGCAGCTGGACGAGCAGGCACTCCGGAAGGCTCCGCGCCGCCACGCCCGGCGGGTCGAAGTCCTGGAGGCGCAGCAGCACGCGCTCGACGATCGCGACGTCGGGCCAGACGTTGGCGAGGAACGCCACCTCGTCGAGCGAGATCGTCAGGTAGCCGTCCTTGTCGAGGCTGCCGATCAGGATGGCCCCGACCTCCTTCTCGGTCTCTGCGAGATCGGAGAGCCGGAGCTGCCACATCAGATGATCGGGAAGGAGGGTGCGCTTGACGAGGATGTTCTCGAGCGCCGGTCGCCGGTCGTCGTCGTCGCTCGGCGCGTTGCCGCCGCTCGATCCGTGCATGTCGTTGCCGTAGTTCTCGGCAAACTCCTTCCAGTCGATCTCCCCGACGCTCGAGGCTTCCTGCACCTCCGGCTGGGCCTCCCCGTTCGCCTGCCACTCCTCGGTGCCGTTCTGGCCGTCGACGGTGGGGACGGCGTCCTCGGCCTTCTCCTCCACCTGCTCCTCGAGGAGCGGATTCTCGGTCAGCTCCTGGTCGACGAGGGTCTCGAGCTCGGCGCGGGACACCTGGAGGATCTTGATC
>VBLD01000046.1 GCA_005879205.1 Deltaproteobacteria bacterium | reverse complement strand
CACGACGCTGGCGACCACGACGACCACGGTGCCGACGACGACCACCACCACCCTGCCCACGTGCACGTGCGCCGGAGGGACGCCGACCAAGACCAAGTTCACGACGGGGATCGGCTCCGGCACCTGCGGACATCTCGACAGCGACTCGACGGCGAATACCGAGACGCTCGTCTGCGGCGGGCTGTATTTCGGTGGCTCGTCAGTCGCCGTGCCGCTGCCGTCGAAGGTCCCGGACCAGGGGTCGTCGGTTGCCAACGTCTCCTGCAACGGCAATGCGCTGACCGTCTCGGGCAGCTCCCCGACCCAGGCGGGCGGCAACCGCTGCTCGGGAGGCACGAACCACCACAATTCCTGCACGACCAACGCGGACTGCCCGGGCGGCTCGTGCTCGTTCCTGCAGTGCACGGCGGCCGGGTGCCTCTTCGGCCCGCCGCTGCCGGTCCCGAACAGCTCGCAGGGCGGGTCCGCCACCAGCACCTGCGTCATCAACGTGCTCTCGGCCGACGCATCGGGATCGGCGAACTGCAGCACCGGCACCACGACCGGGCTCAATCTGCCGCTCTCGTCCAAGCTCTTCCTCACGGGCGACCTGATGCCCAATCGGTGTGTCGGTGGAACCAACGACGGCGGGGACTGCACCACCGGTGGCGCCTGCAGCGTCAGCGGAAACGCTGCGGCCTGCCCGGGCGGCACCTGCAACAACGACTTCGGCCGGTGCGCGGCTCCCGATGCCGCCAACACGGTGTGCTGCTCGGACGCGGATTGCCCGTTGTCGGGCGCGTGCCAGACCGGCAACTGCGTGGGCGGCACGAATGCCAACCACGGGTGCATCACGGACGCCGATTGTCCGGGCAGCACCTGCCGGACGCTCCTCCAGCCGTGTCCGATCTGCAACGCCGGCAAGTGCGCGGGGGGCACGAACGACGGGCTCGTGTGCACGAACGGCGACAGCGCGATCGACGGCGACTTCCCGACCAGCCACGACTGTCCGCCGCCGCCGGCGAAGAACATCGGCGCGCTGCCGATCGCCTTCGTCCTCGACACGGGGACGAAGACCCAGACCGCCGTCGACATGCCGAGTCAGCCGAACGTGTTCTGTAAATTCTGCCGGAACAAGGTCAGCAACCAGTCCGCGCGCCGCTGCGACGGCTTGGCATCGGGCGCGGTGTGCTCGTGCGCCCCCGGCCTCGCCTGCACCGCGTGCGGCGGGGCGCCGACGTGCTTCGCCATCCCCTGCACCACCGACACCGACTGCGCGACCGTGACGGGCTTCACGAGCTGCCAGCAGCGCACGGCCGGCGCCTTCTGCGGCATCGGGAATCCGTCCGATGCGTGCGTCGACACGACGCGGACGATCACCGTGACGGGCTCCCCCGCGGGCGCCCTCACCACGGGTGGCGCGGCCAAGCCGTCGACGCTGGTCAGCATCTTCTGCATCCCGCCGAGCTTCAACGCCCTCGTTGACGGGGCGGCGGACCTGCCGGCTCCGGGCGCCGTTTCGCTGCCGGGTACGGCGCAGAACCTGCCGTAGCCCGTCCGAGCCGGGAGCCCGCACGCCGCGTGCGGGCTCCCGGTTGCGCGCTCTCGGGACGCCACGAACCGATCGCGCAACGCCCGCGCATCGGTTGACCACGAGCGCGACCGTCGCTAGCTTCCCGCGGATGGTCGAGGCCGTCGAGCACTTGTCCCGCGCGGATTCATCCCGAGCAGAGCACGAACGTCGGCCCGGCGTCCGCGCCGGAGCGGCGGTGGCCGCGGGTCTTGCGCTGATCGTCTACATCAACAGCCTGCCGAACGGCTTCCTCTCCGACGACGTCCAGACGATCGCCTTCAGCTCGGCGGCCGGCAGCCCGTTCAACCTGCGCGGTCTCCTGATCGGGCCGGGCCTCATCGTGCGTGGGGGCTCGCGCGGAACCTACGGCCCCGTGACCGCATGGACGTTCCTGGTCGCACACGTCATGGGTGCGGACCTGCCTCTCGTCCACCACCTGGCGAACGTCGTCTGCCACGTTGCAGCGGCGGCCCTCTTGGTGCTCGCCGCCGCGGCGACGGGCCTGTCGCCGCCCGCGGCCACACTGGCCGGCGCGCTGTTCGCCGTCCACCCCATCCACACCGAGGCGGTCGCGCACATCGCGAGCCGCGGGTCCGTGCTGAGCACGGCGCTGGTGTTGCTCGCGCTCCTCTGGTGGCGGCGCGCCGGCTCCATCTTCCAGGAGCTCGGCGCACTTGCCGTGTGCGCGCTCGCGCTCCTCGCGGACGAGCAGGCGCTTGCGGTCCTCCTGCTGCTGCCGCTCGCGGATTTCGTCTTGCCGCGTGATGCCTCGTCCGACCGTCGTCTCGGGGCGCGGCGGGTCGTGCTGTATGCAGGGCTCGTGGTGTTGGCCGTGGTCTACGTCGTCCTGCGGCGTGCCGCCCTGAGCAGCGCGGGCGCAGTCGAGCAGACGGGGATCTTTCAGGCGAATCCCGCGGCCTTGCTGCCCGCGGGGCTCCGCATCGTGACCGGTCTCAAGGTGACGGCGCTCGCCATCTCCAAGCTGTTCGTGCCCGCGCGGCTGTCCGCCGACTACTCGTATCGTCAACTGTCCGGCGTGCAATCGCTGGCGGAAGCCGGAGCTCTCGTCGGGCTGTTCGCCGGCGTTGCCCTGGCCGTGGTGGCAAACGTTCTCTGGACCCGGCATCGCGCCGCCTTCTTCTGGATGGCTTTCGCGCTGATCACCTATGGAGTCGTGTCCAACATTCCGTTCGCCTGGGAAGTTCTCTTCCGCGAGGACATGCTCTACATGCCGAGCGCCGGCGTCTGTGCGCTCGTGGCGCTTCCCCTCGCCCGGCTTTCCGAGGCACGGGGCCGGACGGTGGGAGCCGTGGTCGCGGCGGTGCTCGTCGTCGCGGGCGGCGTCGTCACCGTGCTCAGGAACCCCGTATGGCACGACGACCTCCGCCTCGCGCAGGCGACGGCTGCGGTGGCGCCGGAGAGTGCCCGCGCCCACCGCATGCTCGGCACCGCCCTTTCGGACGCCGATCAGCAGGACGATGCGATCAAGGAGTTCGGACGGGCGCTCGCCATCTACCCGGGCGACAGGGCGAGCCTGTACAACGTCGGCGTCATCCTCCAGCGCCAGGACAAGCCGCTCGAGGCGATCTCGGTCTTTCGCCGTGTGACCGACCTCGATCCGAAATACGCACCCGCCTGGATCAACATCGCGGCGATCAACAACACGCAGACGGCGTTCAATCCGGCGCTCGACGCGGCCCAACGCGCCATCGATGCGCGTCCGGAAATCCCCAACGGGTACGTCGTGAAGGGGCATGCTCTGCGGGGGATGGGTCGGTTCAAGGAGGCTCGCGAGGCGTTCGAAGAAGCGCTGCGGCGGGCCCCGGCGCAGCCGGAGGCGCTCCTCGGGCTCGGTGCCACCGCCATCGACCTGCAGGATTGGTCCTTGGCGACGAGTACCTTCGAGCGTCTGATCAAGGTGGCGCCCGTGCAAGACGCCTACCGGGGCCTGGTGTACAGCTACCGGCAGGCTGGCCGCGAAGCGGACGCGTCCGACACCGCCGCCCTCGCCCGCAGCCTGTTCCCCGGCGACGATTTCTTCTCGCCCGAAGGTCCACCCTCGCCCTGAGCCACCGGACCGACCGGCCCTGGGCCGGGTCTCTATCGCAGAGCGCATGTTCCGGAGCGCCGCGTCATGGACATGCGCTCGCACGACGTTGTTGACGGCGCGAAGCCATCCCTGTTAAGCCACGGCCGGCTCGGCGGGGGACCGCCAATCGCCATGCAAGCCACAAGATGGCATGGGATAAGACTTTTATTTTTGCTCGCTGCTGCCGGGCTGGCCGCCGCCGGGGCGGGTCTGCCGCGCATCGCCGCCGCCCGGGTCGCGGGTGGATCGGGAGCGAGAGCCGATTGCTATTCGGAATTCGACGGCATCACGGCGATTCCCAATACGCATCCGCCACGGGTGGAGTGCGTCGACGGCGACCCGTGCGACCAGGACGGCGTGTGCGGCAATGGCTTCTGCGAGTGGAAGGTCCGCCTCTGCCTGAACCAGAACGACCCCGACATTCCCGTCTGCACGCCCCCGACTGACGGCCTCGCGCGTCTCCACGTCGTCCCGTCCCGGTTCGCCGCGCTCGCGCAGGGGCTGGACCTCACGAAATCGTCCTGCGGCGACACGTTCGTCCCCATCGCCGTCGAGGCGCACCGGGGCCCCTTCGGCCCCGACCACGCGAGGCGGCAGCCGCTGCGCGTGATGGCCGTGGCACGCAACGCCACGCCGGCCGTCGACATGGACTCGGTCATGCTCGTCTGTCGGCCACGGCCCCCCAATCGGCCGTGCCCGTCCACCACCACGACGACCACGCCGGACACGCCGACCTCGACGACCAGCAGTACGAGTACGACGACCAGCACGGCGCCGACCACGACGACCGTGTCCACGACCACGACGACGACCAGCACGTCGCTGCCTGGCGTATGTACTTGCGCCGGCGGAGTGCCGGACAGGCTGACGTTCACGCTCACGACCGGGAGCGGCAGTTGCGGCTCCTTGAAGAACGGCTTCGGCACCTCGTTCCTCGACCTGGCCTGCGGCGGCCTCTACTTCGGCGGCACGAGCGACGCCGTTCCTCTCCCCGCTCTCGTCCCCGACACGGGCGTCTCGTCGGTCCGCGTGACCGCGTGCAACGGGACGACGCTCGGACTCGGCGCGACCACGCAGGCGGACACCGGCAGCCTGCGGACCTGCACGGGCGCCGGCTGCCTGTTCCAGGCACCACTGCCGATCCCGAACGGCAGCAACGACGGGGGACCCACGAGCACCTGCCTCATCATCCGGGTCGCGCAGGACGCCCAGGGTACGGCCGACTGCTCGGCCGGATCGGTGACGGATCTCAAGCTGCCCCTCAGCGCCAGCCTCTTCCTGACCGGCGACTTGCTGCCCGATCGATGTACTGGAGGCTCGAAGCCCGGCGCCCTTTGCACCGGGGCCGCCGATTGCCCGGGCGGCACGTGTTTGAATGACCACGGGCGATGCCGGCGCGGCACCAGGCCGGCGAACACGCCGTGCCGTTCGAACCCGGACTGCGGCGCTGGCGGCTCCTGCGAGTCCGCCCGGTGCGTTGGCGGCAGCGATGCGGGCTTCGGCTGTATCACGAACGACGACTGTCCCGGTGGGACGTGTAACACGCTCATCCAGACGTGCCCGATCTGCAATGCGACGACGCACGTCTGCAACGGCGGCCCGAACGACGGCCTCGGGTGCACGCCGGGGGATTCGCAGGTGAGCGATGCGTATCCGACGAGCCACGACTGCCCGCCCCCGGCGAGTCTCACGATCGGTGCGCCGCTCGCCATCAACTTCGTGCTGGGCACCGGCGCGGCCTCCCTCGGTTCCGTGGACCTGCCCGGCCAGCCGAACGTCTTCTGCGGCTTCTGCCGCAACAAGACGAGCAATGCGTTCAAGAGGCCCGCCGTGCCGTGCAAGTCGGACGCCGACTGTGCGACGGTGACGAACTTCGCGAGCTGCGGCCAGCGCACCGCGGGCGCCTTCGCAGCGACCGATTCCATGTTCAATCCGGCACGGACCATCACGATGATGGGGGCCGCGGCGGGCGCGTTCGTGCCCGGCGGCCCGGCCACGCCCGCCACCCTGGTGAGCACCTTCTGCGTTCCGCCGAGCTTCGACCTGCTCGTGGATTCCTCTGCCGACCTCCCGGGACCGGGTGCCGTCTCTCTGCCGGGACTCGCGCAGCTGACCGCGGCGGCCACCGGCACCACGAGCACCACGACGAGCTCCAGCACCACCAGCTCGAGCGCGACGACCACCACGTCGAGCACGACGACGACGGCGCCGATCGCGACCACGACCACCTCGACGTCGGTCACGACGACGTCGACGAGCGTCACCACGACCACCAACACGTCGAGTACGACCACGGCACCGAACGCGACGACGACGTCGACAACCAGTACGACCGCGACGTCCAGCACGACGACGTCGACGAGCATCACCACGACCACCACGACGAGTACGACGACGACGTCGCCGAGCCCGACGACCACCACGTCGACCACTGCCACCACCACGTCGAGCAGCACGACGAGCACGACCACCACCACCACCACCTCGACCTCGACCACCATTGGACCCACGTGCAACTGCGCGGGTGGGGCGCCGACGAAGGTGTCGTTCACGACCAGCGTCGGGTCGGGCATCTGCGGTCATCTGGATGCGGATGGAAGCCCGAACTTCCTCCCGCTGAACTGCGGCGGGCTCTACTTCGGTGGTTCGGGCGTCGGCGTCCCGCTGCCGTCGATCGTTCCCGATCTGGGCACCTCGGTCACCAAGGCCTCGTGCAACGGGACCACCATCACCCTGAGCGGCACGACGCCGAGCGAGGCGGGTGGCAACCGGTGCTCGGGTGGCACGAACCACCACAACTCCTGCACCGCAGACGCCGACTGTCCCGGCGGCAAGTGCAAGTTCATACAGTGCACGAACGCTGGCTGCCTGTTCGGACCGCCGCTGCCCATCCCGAACACGTCGCACAGCGGGTCAGCGACGAGCAGCTGCATCATCAATCTGGCTGCCGCGAACGCGGCGGGGACGGCGGACTGCGCGACCGGGTCGACGACGGCGCTCACCCTGCCGCTCAGCTCGCAGACCTTCCTCAGCCAGGATCTCATGGCCATGCGGTGCAGCGGCGGATCCAACGCCGGCGGGAACTGCACCCCCTCGGGCGGGTGCCCGAACGGCAACGCCGCGGCCTGTCCGGGTGGCACCTGCGTCAACGACACCGGCCGGTGCACGGACACGGGTGCGCCTTGCTGCTCCGACCCGGACTGCGCCAACGGGACGTGCGAGTCGGGCTTGTGCGTGGCCGGCGCAAAGGCGGGCAAGGGCTGCATCACGGACGCCGATTGCCCGAGCAGCAGCTGCAGGACCCTCATCCAGCCCTGTCCGATCTGCAACGGCGGCAAGTGTGCGGGCGGCCCGAACGACGGCCTCGTCTGCACGCCGGGCAACAGCGCGCTCAACGGCGACTACCCGACCAGCCACGACTGTCCGCCGCCGCCGTCGGCACAGATCGGCGCGCTGCCGATCTCGTTCGTCCTCGACACGGGGACGATCACCAGGACCGCGACCGACAAGTCGACCCAGCCGAACGTGTTCTGCGGATTCTGCCGGAACGCGGTCGCCAACCAGTCTGCCCGCCGCTGTGGCGGCGTGGCGTCGGGGGCGGTGTGCGGGTGCAACCCCGGCCAAGCCTGCACCGCCTGCGGCGGGGCGCCGACGTGCCTCGGCATCCCCTGCACCACCGACGCCGACTGCGCCAGCGTGACGAGCTTCACGA
>VBLD01000014.1 GCA_005879205.1 Deltaproteobacteria bacterium | reverse complement strand
CGAAGAGATTCGGATCGCCACCGGGTGGGGGCGTGCCGCCGTCGAGCAGCATGACGTCGCCGGTGTCGCCGGGCAGCACGTAGAAACCCGTCCGACGCAGCGCTCGCGGCTCGGCCCCCTCGCGGCGGCGCGGCAGGTTCGCATGGGCGCGACGGCCCGCGTCGCCGAGCACGAGCAGCGGCCAGACACCCGGCAGCTCGCCGGCGGAGGCGAGCGACGGCTCGTGGAACAGGGCGGCAGCGGTGGCGAGCAGCTCGCGCGCCGGGAGGGAGACGCCGAGGGCGGCGTCGTGGAAGAGAGGCAGCTCGCCGTCGGGATGCAGGAGACGTGCGAGGAAATCCGCCATGCTCTTGACGCTCTTGCACGCCCAGGGAGGTGCGTCATCGTTCGACGCCCGCAGGAACGCCAGGATCTCGAGGTAGTCGGCGAGCACCAGCGCGTGGGCGACGGGGTTCCGGCCGCGGTGCCCGCCGTCCTCGTGTATCTGCTCGCGTAGCTGGCTCCAGAGAAGCGCCGTCCCCGCGTCGAGCCAGCCCCGGGCCTCCATCCCATCGAAGAAGCGCCCCGCCATGAACAGCGCGCGGCCCGCCGCCACGAGCCAGTGATCGGCAGGCTGGTCGCCCGCCGTCGCCGCGAGCGCCGCCGCCTGCGTGTAGAGGCTTTCCCTGAGGGTGCGTCGCGCACCGGGATCGTCCCGCAGCTCGCGCGCAAAGAAGGTCTGCAGGTAGATCAGGTTCGGGATTCGCCGGCTGAGCGCGGGCACCTCCCATGCCACCCCGGAGTGCGGCGGCGCGCCGGTGAGCCACTCGCGTGCGAGGTTCATCGCCACCTCGTACCAGCCCGCCCGCACCTCCCGCGTCGGGGCGAGAGCCGCCGCCACGCCCGCCGAGAAGAGGTCGTCGAGGCTGTTGAGGGCGATCCGCCACGGCCTCGGCAGCCCGCGCGGCTCCCAGTCTATGCGTCCCGGGAAACCGACCGTCCGGCCGAAGAACTTGAAACGCCGGCCACGCACCGCCTCGGCGCGCTCGAGAAGCGCGCGCGCGTCGCCGACGTGCTGGCGCCCGAGCGCCGGGAGGCCCGGCAGAAAGGGCTCACCGTAGCGCGTACGCGGCTCGATGCGCCTGCCCCAACCCGGCGCCGCGAACAACGATCGCAGCCGGGCCTGAAGACCCGCGCGCTCAGGCCGCCGTCCAATGTGCAGCGGCTGAAGGTCCGCCACGCCGCCTCCTCCCCACGCGCGCACTCTAGCGGACCGCGGCGCGCCCGTCGAGGGCAGAGCGGCGTTCCCGTGAAGGATCTGCACCACCGCGTGCCGACGGGCCGGGGCACCCGGCGTTCGTGCCGCGTCGCCTTTCGGCCTTTCTTTTTCTCCGGTCGAAGCAGGCGAGACGCGACGAGACCTTGCAGCGGGGCCTGCCGTCATCTACAAGCCGGACCGCGCCATGCTCGCTCTCCGCCAGGCGCTCCGCGAACTGAGGCGCCGTCGCCTGCGGAGCGCGCTCACGACGGGGGGCATCGCCATCGGCGTCGCCGCCCTCGTTCTGCTCGGCGGGCTCTCGGAGAAGATGAGCCGGCTGGTCGCGGGCGGGCGGGACTTCGCGACCGGGCAGGTCACGGTGAGCGGCGCCGGCACCGGCGCGCTCAGCGGGATGACGCGCGGCGGCCTGCTCACGGCCGAGCAGTTGCAGGCGCTCGAGAGGGTCGATGGGGTGGCTGCAGTGGCGCCAATCGTCATGTTCCCCGCGGCGGACGCGCCGGCGGTCCTGCCCTTCACGCTGGCGCCGCTGGTGTTCGGGGTGGACGTCGACAAGCTCGTCCTCAATCGCCGCTCGCCGCAGCCCCGCGTCAGCACGGGGCGCCTGGCCCCGGCGCCCGCCTCCGACGAGGTCGTCCTCGGCAACCAGGTGGCGCGCCTCTACGACGTTCGCCTGGGCGACCCGATCACCGTCCGCGGCCAGCGCTTCCACGTCGTCGGCATCCTCGAGCCGACGCTGACCGGCCCCGATAGCTTCGTCTTCATGTCGTTCCCGACTGCCCAGCGGCTGCTGATCGACAGCGAGCCGTTTCTCCGCCGCCTGCTGCTCGTCCCGGGCTCGAATCTCCTGCCGATCGCCACCGCAGCGGCGGTCTTCTGGGCAACCGGCGAGGATGCCGAGACTGTCGCCGCCCGAATTCGCGAGCGCCTCCCCGGCCTGTCGGTGGTCTCGCCGCGCGACGCGACCGTCCAGCTCGACCGTGCCGTCGCCTTCCTGAACGCCCTGATCGTGGGCAGCGGGCTCGTCGCGCTCCTCGTCGCCTCGCTCGCGGTCACCAACACGATGTTCATGGCGATCGTCGAGCGGCGGCGGGAGATCGGACTCCGCCGCGTGGTCGGCGCGACGCGGCGGCAGGTGATCGCTCAACTGCTGGTCGAGGCGACGGCGCTCGGCGTCGTGGGGAGCACGCTCGGCCTCGTCGCCGGCGCGCTCGCGGTGGGCGGGCTCAACACGCTTACCGAGCGGCTCGGCGCGGCGATCTTCCTCGTGACGCCGCGCCTGGCGATCGCGGCCGCCCTGCTGCCCGCAGGCCTGGCCGCCATCGCCGGGCTCTGGCCGGCATGGCGAGCCGCACGGCTGCCGCCCACCGAGGCGGTCCGCTACGCCTGACCGCTCCGGTCGGCGATGTGTTCCCCGATTCTCAGGGCGACGGGGAGCCGGGGGCGGCGTCGGGACGCGGGCCGTGCCGGCGGCGGCGCCGGCGGCGGCGCCGGTGAGGCGCGGTGCCCGGCGACGAGCGGCCCGCGGGCCCGGCGGCGCCCGGCGCTGCGTCGGCCGCGTTGGCCGCAGCCGGCGGTAGCGGTGGCGCGCCGAGGTCGGCGGCGAGATCGTCAGCCGCGGGGTCGAGCACCGGGAGCGCCGGCGCCGGTGGTGCGGCAGCGACCTGCGGCCGGTCCATCCGGTCCATTCGGTCCGGAGCGCCGGACTCGCCGGGCCGCCGCCCTCGGCGCCGTCGCCGGCGGCGCCGATCGAAGCCGTCCCGCGTCGCCGCCACCTGCGTCCCCTCGCTCGGCGGCTGCGCCGAAGGCTGCTGCCACGGGCGAGGACGATGATGGCGGTGGCGATGGGGGCGGCCGCGCCCGCCCATCGGCGGCGCGATCCCTTGCCGGCGGCAGAGGTCGCAGCGGCCGCACGGGGTGGAATCGGTGTCGCCGAAGTACCGCCGCAGCGCGACGCTGCGACAGCCCTCCTCGTTGGCGTACTCGACCACCGCCCGCAGCCGGCGGGCGTCCTCGCGACGAAGGATCTCGAAGCGGGAACGAAGCGCCTCGACGCGCTCGACCAGGGTCTCGAGGGGGACGGTGGGATGCACGCGCCCACCGCTCACGCGCTCGCAGATGCCCGCCTCGACGAGCACGGTCACCAGGGAGGTCGCCGCGCGCTGCGAGATACCGGCGGAGAGCGCCAGCTCCTCGATGTTGGCGTCGCGCTCCTCGCCGGCCCACGCGGCGAGCGCCCGGCCGAACTTGCCGAGCAGCGCCGGCGAGAGGCGCGAGAGTGCCAGGAGGTGCTCCTGGATCTCCAGGTCCGACTCGTCGAAGAGGAGGATGCACTGCGCGCCGTGACCGTCGCGCCCGGCGCGCCCGGCCTCCTGGAGGTAGCGCTCGAGCGACGCCGGAGCCTGGTAGTGGATGATGTAGCGGATGTCGGGCTTGTCGATGCCGAGGCCGAACGCGCTCGTCGCGACCATGACGATGCGCTTGCCCTTCCGCATGAAGCGCGCCTGGTGCTCGGCGCGGTCCTTGTCGGTCATCTTGCCGTGGTAGCGGGCGCACGGCACCTTGATCAGCCTGAGGCCGAGCCAGACGTCCTCCACCATCTTCGTGGTGGAGCAATAGATGATGCCGGGGCGCGGCAGGCGCCGCGCCAGCTTGGCAAGCTGGCGGAGCTTCTCGTCGCCGGCGGCGCGACGAACGGAGAAGAAGAGGTTGTGGCGGTGCGGCGAGGAGACGATGACCTCGGGCTCGCGCAGCCCGAGGTAGCGGACGATGTCCTCGCGCACCGGTGGCGTCGCCGTCGCGGTGAGCGCCATGACGTGGCCCGCCTTGAGGCCGACGAGGCGCTGGCCGAGCGCGAGGTACGCGGGGCGGAAGTCATGGCCCCACTCCGATACGCAGTGCGCCTCGTCGACCGCGACGAGACCGGGCGGCGTCTTCTCGAGCAACGTGCCGAGCTCGTCCCCGGCGAGGGTCTCGGGCGTGGTGAGAACGAGCAGCGATCCACCCGCGGCGATGCGGGCGAGCGCCGCACGTCGATCCGCAGCGCCGACCGTACTGTCGAGCCGGACGGTCGGCACGCCGAGCTGCTGCATCTTCAGGTACTGGTCCTCGAGCAGGGCGAGCAGCGGCGACACCACCACGGTCGGCCGCGGCAGCAGCAGCGACGGGAGCTGGTAGCACAGCGACTTACCGCCGCCCGTCGGCACCACGAGCAGCACGTCGCGCTCCTGCAGCACCGCCCGGATCGCGCGCTCCTGCTCGCGATAGAGCCGGGACAGGCCAAACCGCTTCTGGGCGATCTGCCGGACGTCGTCCGTGGGGCGCGGCGCGGATTCTGCGATCGGTGCTACGGTTTCGAGAGTCTCCACCGTTTCAGCTTCGCCCACGATGGGCGGTATCTCTGCCGTCGCCGGCTCTTCGAGGCGTCGCGGTGCCTCGACACCGCACGCGGCCGGGTGAGGACGCGCCCGGCGGTACCGCGTACGGGGGGTGAGCCAGGGGCGGCGGCGACGGCGCCTAGCTGGCTCGGTAGCTCGTGTAACCCATCACGCCGGGAAAATCCACCCCGGCAGAAGCGGGGTCAGAAGAGCAGAATGGAGGCCACCGTGAAGCCGAGCGACAGGCCGAGGGCGATGACCCCGAGGACGACCTTGCCCGCGGTCGCCAGTCCCCGGCGGACGGGCGCGTTGCTCTCCGCGGCGATGCGTTGCATCTGGTCAGGGTCGAGGCGCTCCACGTGTTGCACGTCACCCGTGTCCACGGCCTCGACCCGCTGCTCGACGTCCGGGACTATGGGGGTCACGCTCTGCTCCGGAGCCTCGGCGGCGCCGACCACCGCCGCCAGCCCGAGAAGGAGGACGAGGGGCAGCAGAGCCGCGCGCACTCCCGCAGCATAGGCCAGCCCGCGCCCGGATGCGAGTCTTCACGCCGAAAAGGGCGCCCTGTGGCGGCGGGCGGCGGCCTTCGGGTTTTCCCGAGCTGGGTCGCCGGGCGGGGTTTGCCGGGGCAACCTGACCGGGCTAGGAAGAGGTCAAATGACGATTCACCGGCTGGGCGAGCTCGAGAACGTCATCGGGCAGGTGGCCGCCAGCTACGAGGCCGGTCGGCTGATCGACGGCCTCAGCAGCGCGCAGCTTCCGAACAAGCGCCAGGTCATCGAGTCCCTCGGCCACCTGAAGGCGGTCATGTACCTCGGCTACTACTCCACCGGCACGCTCGACGAGTCGAAGCTCCGCTTCGCGATCGCCTCGCACCTCTACCCGGCCTACGAGATACTGGTCGAGCAGATCCGACGGGCGGCGAGCTACGAGGGCTTTCGCAGCGCCGCACCCCGGGAGCCCGAGTGGCCCGAGACGGTGACGCTCGCGCTGCTGCGCAAGATCCCCGCGCTCCGTGCCCTCCTGTCGAAGGACGTGCTGGCGGCCTTCCAGGGCGACCCGGCGGCCAACAGCGTCGAGGAGGTGATCTTCAGCTACCCGTCGATCGAGGCCATCACCACGCACCGCATCGCGCACGAGCTCTACCGCGAAGGCGTCCCCATGCTGCCCCGCATCATGTCGGAGCACGCGCACGCCGTGACGGGCATCGACATCCACCCCGGGGCGTCGATCGGCGAGTCCTTCTTCATCGACCACGGCACCGGCGTCGTGATCGGCGAGACGTGCGTCATCGGGAACGAGGTGAAGGTCTACCAGGGCGTCACCCTCGGCGCGCTGAGCCTCGACCGCGGCGTCTCGGACGCGGGCACCAAGCGTCACCCGACGATCGAGGACAACGTCACGATCTACGCGGGCGCGACCATCCTCGGCGGCAACACCGTGATCGGTCGGGGCTCGATCATCGGCGGCAACGCATGGCTGGTCGAGTCGGTGCCGCCGAACAGCCGCATCAGCTACGAGCCGCCGCGAACGCGCTGAGCGGCGTGCGTCGCCCACGCACGGTCCTCATCGCGCTCGGGCTCGTGGCGCCGGTGGGCGCCGTGTACGCGCAGGTGGGCAGCTTCGGCTTCGTCAACTTCGACGACGGGCGGTACGTCTACGAGAACGTCGAGCCGCGTCCGTCCGGAGCTGGCGGACCAGCTCGCGGTGCGCCTGCACGGGCCGGCCGGATCACGCTGAACCGGCGGCGCGCCTCAGCGCGCCGGCTTGCTCGAGTGCCAGACGGCTCGCTTGCCGCGCCGGCGCTGCCGGACGAGGCTCGGCTTTGCGATGAGCTTGCGAATCTCCCCGGGCGGATCGCCGGACGCTGCCTTGGCGACGTCGCCCCCCTCGTGCCACGCGATCTCCGCCAGCAGGCGGCCCGAGACCGCCGAGCGCGGCTCCGTCGTGGCGATGTCCTCCGTCGAGACCGCGGCGTCGCGATGCTTGATCAGGAGCCAGGCCGGCTTGTTCCCGCGCGGCGACGAGCGGGTGCGCACGAGAACCCACGAGCCGCTGAGCTTCTGGCCCTGGAGCGCGAACTTCAGCTCGCCCTTCTGCACGGCCGCGTCGACGTCGGCGACGTCGGGCGTCCACGTGCCGCGGTCCCAGACCATGACGGTCCCGCCGCCGTACTCCCCTTCCGGGATCACGCCCTCGAAGCTCGCGTACTCGAGCGGATGGTCCTCCACGGCCATCGCGAGCCGCTTGACCGCCGGATCGGGCGACGGTCCCTTCGGAACCGCCCACGACAGGAGCACGCCGTTCCACTCCAGGCGGAAATCATAGTGCAGGTGGGATGCCCGGTGCTTCTGCACGACGTACAGGAGCCCCCGCGCGCGACGGCGTTGCTTTCCGCCCGCGGGCTCCGGCGTCACGCCGAAGCGGCGCTTCCTTCGGTACTCGGCGAGGGCCACCTGACTGCTCGTGTAGCGCGCGGCGCGCGGCGTGGGAAGCGCCGGCCCCGACCCGCCTACCGTCCTGCCGCATCGCTTGTCACGAATAAATTGCTTGGAGGCTAACCTGTTGCCGTGATCGTCTAGCAGATTCAGGCTCGCCTCGATTGACACCGCAGACAGAGCCGCCTACACGCCAGCGGTGCGCGCCAGCCTTCATGCCGCGAAGGTGATCCTCCTCTGCGGCGCGCTGCTGGCCGTCGGCGCGCCGGCGGATGCCTCCGGGCAGTTCGTCGTCGGCGCGTCGGCGGTCGACATCACGCCGCCGCTCGCCGCGTCGGCGGCGTCGAACCCGGCCGACTGCGACGTGACCGGGACGTTCGACGGCCCGCACCTCTTCTCGCTCGAAGAGCCCTACAAGGACCTCAACGGCAACGGCCGCTACGACGCCAACCAGGAGGACGGCGGGCCCGAACCGTTCATCGACTGCCCGACGCCGACCGCCAGCGGCGGCCTGCGTCCGCCCGACGGGCGCTGGGATGGCATCTACCTGGACGGCGGCAGCGGCCACAACCGCATCCCCACCAGCGTCCTCGACCC
>VBLD01000013.1 GCA_005879205.1 Deltaproteobacteria bacterium | reverse complement strand
CCGGCGGCGGCGACGGGCACCCCGCCGAGCGTGCCGAAGGGCACCTTGCGGCCCGGGAAGGCATCGGCCGCGGCCGTCACCAGCGGATCGTCGGCGTTCACCACCGCCGTGGCCGAGGGCCGCAGCCGCCGGTAGAGCTCGGCCTTGGCCTCGGCCACGCCGTGCAGCGAGCCGAGCCGTTCGAGGTGTGCCGGCGACACGCAGGTGACGACCCCGACGTCGGGTTCGGCGATCTCGGCGAGACGCCAGATCTCGCCGGGGCCGTTCATGCCGAGCTCGAGGACGGCGACGACGTCGGCATCGGCCAGGCGGAGCAGGGTGAGGGGCAACCCGACCAGATTGTTCTGCGTGCCCGTCGTCCGCAGCACCCGGCCCGAGCCGAGCGCCCGCTCCAGGATGGCCGCCAGCATCTCCTTGGTGGTGGTCTTGCCGTTGCTGCCGGTGATCGCGACGACGCGCGGACGGTGGCGGCGGCGGTGGAAGGCGGCGAGGTTGCCGAGGGCCGCCCCCTCTTCCAGAGGACGTTCCAGGACGACCGCGCCCGCGCCACGGCGGGCGGCGTCGCCGACGAAGGCGTGACCGTCGTGCGTGTCGCCCCGGATGGCGACGAAGAGCTCCCCCGCCGCGAGCGCCCGGCTGTCGGTGGTGACGCCGGGGAAGCGGGTGGCCTGGCCGAGCCTCGCCAGCGTCCCTCCCGTCGCAGCCAGGACCTCCTCGAGCGTGAAGACGGCACTGGCGGCCGGACGCGCCTTGTCCTCGGACGTGATCACCGGACCTCCTCCACCTGCCCTGCCTCCTGGGTCCCGAGGGCGCGGCGCACCTCCTCGCGGTCGTCCAGATGGCGCTTCTCGTGACCCACGATCTGGTAATCCTCGTGCCCCTTCCCGGCGACGAGCACAAGGTCGCCGGGTCGGGCGAGCCCGATCGCGAGCGCGATCGCCAGTCGCCGGTCGGGCTCGACCAGATAGCCGCGACCCTCCGTCGCGGCCGAGCCCACGGACCCCATCGCTCCGGAGCGCACCCCGGCCTCGATCGCCTCGAGGATGCGCCGCGGGTCCTCGGTACGCGGGTTGTCCGAGGTGAGGACCGCGACGTCGCTCAGCCGGGCCGCCGCCTCCCCCATGAGCGGCCGCTTGCCCGGATCGCGATCCCCCCCGCACCCGAAGACGACGATCAGCCGGCCGCGGGTCAGCGGCCGGAGGACGGCAAGGGCGCGGGTCAGGGCATCGGGCGTGTGCGCATAGTCGACCATGACCGTGATGCCGCGCCCGTCGAAGCGCTCGAGGCGGCCCGGCGGCGGCGCCGCGGCCGCGAGCCCCGCGGCGATCGCCTCGGGGGCCGCGCCGAGCGCCCACGCCGCAGCCGCCGCGCCGAGGAGGTTCTCGACTTGCGGCGCACCGACCAGGCGGGTGCGGAAGGGGAGCCGCGATCCGCCGAGAGAGAGGATGCCCCGGGTGCCTGCCAGCGTCGTCTCGATGTCGACGGCGTGGACGCCGGCGGATGCCGCGCGGCCTACGCGCACGCAGCGCGTCCGGACCGCCGCGGCGAGCCGCTCCCCGGCAGGGTCGTCGACGTTCACGATCGCCACCGGGTCCGGTTTCCGGCTCGCCGCCAGATGCTCGAGAAAGAGCCGGGCCTTGGCGTGATAGTAGCTCTCCGTATCGCCGTGAAAATCCAGATGGTCGCGCGTCAGATTGGTGAACACGGCGGCGTCGAACCGGCAGCCGACGACCCGCTCCTGGGCGAGCGCGTGGGACGACACTTCCATCGCCACGTGCGTCGTTCCGGCGCGGCGCATCTCGGCGAGCAACCCCTGGAGCATCGGCGCCTCCGGGGTGGTGAGCGGCGCCGGCCGATCGAGGCCGGCAAAACGGTAGCCCACCGTGCCGATGACGCCGGGCCGGACACCGGCGGCCTGCCAGATCGCCTCGAGGATGAAGGTGGTGCTCGTCTTGCCGTTCGTGCCGGTGACGCCGACCAGCGTCAGCTGGGCGCTCGGCTCTCCCGCCAGGCGAGCGGCCGCGAGGGCGAGCAGGCGGCGAACCGCGGTTACGGACACTACGGGCACGGGGCCCTCGACCGCGACCCCACCCGCGTCCGCCACCGCTCCCTCGGCGACGATGGCGCGAGCGCCGCGGGCCACCGCCTCGGCCACGTGGCGGCGCCCGTCGGTGCGGATTCCGGGGAGCGCGAAGAACGCCTCGCCGGGACGGACGGCCCGCGAATCCGTCGCGATCCCCGTCACCTCGACGTCGCGTACGGCCTCGTCGAGGCCGTCGATGAGCGCTCCGAGCCGCATCAGGGCGACGCGATCGCCTCGACCGGGCTCAGGCGAAGCGCCAGGCGTCGCCCCGCCACGAGCGGCGTCCCGGGCAGCGGCTCCTGAGCGGCGACGTAGCCGGTCCCGACCACCCGGACCTCCCATCCCGACGTCTGCGCGCGCGCGAGAGCCTCGCGCAGCGAGAGCCCGAGGAAGCTCGGCGTCTCTCCGACGGACGACGGCGTCGTCCTCCTGCTCGCCGTCGTCGGCGCGGGCTTTCGCGCGGCGACCTGGGCCATCCGGACGGGCGCGACCGGGACGGGGGGCTGCACGCCGAGGCGTTTCAGGACCGCCGCAGCAATCGCTCGGAAGACGGGCGCAGCCACCACTCCGCCGTAGCTCGAGGTGCCGGGCTCGTCGATCATGACCAGGATCACCGCCCGCGGCTCGTCGGCGGGTACGAACCCCACGAAGGACCCGATGCGCTTGGACGAATAGCCGCCGGTGGTCGGGTCCACCTTCTGCGCCGTGCCCGTTTTACCGGCCACCGCAAAGTCCTCCAGCCTGGCCTTCGTGCCGGTGCCGCCCTCCTGCTCGACGACGCGGCGGAGAAGCCCCGTCGTGGTGCGGGCGCTCCCCACGCTCACCACGCGCCGGACCGCGGTCGGCTCGTTCTCGAACACCAGCTCGCCGCCCGGCGCGACGATGCGCTTCACGACGAAGGGGCGGAGCAGGGTGCCGCCGTTCGCGATCGCGGCGAACGCGGCCGCCATCTGCAGGGGGGTGACCGAGACACCCTGCCCGAAGCTGAGGGTCGCGAGGTCGATCTGGCTCCAGCTCGCGACGGGCCGCATGATGCCCGGCGTCTCGCCGGGCAGCTCGATCCCGGTCCGGGCACCGAAGCCGAAGGCGCGCAGATAGCGGTGATAGCGCTCGCGACCGAGACGCTCGCCGACCTTGCTCGCGCCGATGTTGCTCGAGTACTGGATCACCTCGGCGAAGGACAGCCAGCCGTGCGGATGCGCGTCGTGGATCGCCCGCCCCCCGGTCAGGAAACGCCCCCGCTCGCAGAAGAAGAGCTCACCCGGCGTGACGATCCGTTCCTCGATCGCCGCCGCGGCGAGGACCGCCTTGAACGTCGAGCCGGGCTCGTAGGGATCCGTGATCGCCCGATTCCGAACCCGGTCGCGCCAGCGCTTGTCCGTCCAGTCGCCGGGCTCGTTCGGGTTGTAGGTCGGGACGTTCGCCAGCGCGAGCACCTCGCCGGTGGCGGGGTCGAGCACGACGGCCGCTCCGCCCGCCGCTCGCGCGGCGGCCACACCGTTCTGCAGCTCGCGCTCGGTCGCCTCCTGAATGCCGGCGTCGAGGGTCAGCGCCAGGCGGGCGCCCTGGTCCGGAGCTGCTTGCACGCCGCCGGTGAGCATCTCCCGCCCGCGTGCGTCGCGGTCGAACTCGAGGTACTGCGGCTCGCCGCGGATAACGCGGTCGAAGCGCTGCTCGAGCCCCTCGAGGCCCTGGGAATCGACGCCCACGAAACCGAGGACATGCGCCGCCAGGCTCCCGTGCGGGTAGAAGCGCCGTCCTTCCGTGACGGTGTAGACACCTGGCAACCCGAGCCGGGCGACGGCCTCGGCCTCGCGCGGCAATGCCTGGCGCTTCAGCCAGACGAAGGGCGTACGGCTCTGGAGCTTCGCACGCAGCGTGCGCACGGGCACGTGCAGGGCGCTGGCGAGCGCCGCTATCCGTCGGTTCGCCGCCGCGCCCTTCCCCGCCAGCTCGCGCGGCCGCACGTAGATCGACGGCACGTCGACCGAGAGCGCAAGCGGCTCGCCGGCGCGATCGACGATGGGTCCGCGATGGGGAAGGAGCTCGATGCGCTGATGGTGCTGCACCGCCGCGAGGCGGGCAAGCGCCGGTCCGCGCAGCACGGCGAGGTCGAGCGCCCGCGCCGCGACCAGGGCGAAGAGCACCGCAAAGAGGCCCGCGACGGCGATCATGCGCCGTCCCCGCCGCGGCCTCACGGGAGCACCACCACCTGCCCCTTCTCGGGATCCGCCATGCCGAGGCGGCGGCGCGCGATGTCGGCGATGCGGGCCGGGTCGCGGAGCGTCGCGATCTCGACCTGGAGCTCCTGGCGCTCGTGCTCGAGCCGGAGCTGCATCTGGCGCGCGGAAGACAGCTCGTAGCCGAGATTCACCGTCTCGAGACGAAGCCAGACGCGCGCCACACAGAGGACTACGAGGCAGGCACCGAGCAACAGGACGTGGCGCGGCAGGCCACGCACCAGGTGCAGCACCCGGACGGCGTCGGCCGACGGCCGCACCAGGGGCCGCCGGATGCGCAGCTCGGGGTGTCGGGACGCCGCGCCGCGGGCCTTCACCGGTTGGCCCCGAGTCGCTCGACGACCCGCAGACGGGCGCTCCGCGCGCGCGGGTTCCGCGCCACCTCGGCGGCTCCAGGGCGAATCGGCCGGCGGGTCAGGAGGCGAGCCTTGGCGCTCCACCCGCAGGCGCACCGTGGGAGCCCGGGAGGACAGAGGCAATCCGCGGCCCAGCGGCGGAAGGCCGTCTTCACCCGTCGGTCCTCCAGAGAGTGGTACGAGAGGACGGCCAGGCGGCCTCCCGGGCGCAAGAGCCGGTAGCCGTCGGCGAGAAAACGGTCGAGGCCGCCGAGCTCGTCGTTGACGGCGATACGGAGGGCCTGAAACGTGCGAGTGGCGGGATGAAGTCCCGGCCGGCCACCGAGCACACCGGACACGACCGCCGCGAGCTGGCTCGTGGTGGCGAGTGGACGGGCGCGCACGATGGCACGCGCGACGGCCCGGGCCCGTCGCTCCTCGCCGTACTCGGCGATCAGCTGCGCCAGGCGCGCCTCCGCCCAGTGGTTCACGATCTCGGCGGCGGTGAGCGTTCCCCCCGGGTCCATCCGCATGTCGAGTGGACCCTCGCGCCGGAACGCGAACCCGCGCTCTCCGGAGTCGAGCTGCATCGAGCTGACGCCCAGATCGAGCAGCACCGCGTCGGCCGCATCCCAGCCCGTCCGGGCGAGGTTCGCGCCCGCATCGACGAAGTTGGCCTGGCGCAGGTGCACGCGCTCCCCGTAGCTCTGGAGGTTGTCGCCCGCGTGCGCGAGCGCCGTCGGATCGCGATCGAGGCCGAGGAGGTTAGTGTCGGGTGCGGCCGAGAGGAGCGCCGCTGCGTGCCCACCAAGGCCGACGGTCGCGTCCAGGAGACGGGCACCCGGCCGGGGGCGCAGCCACTCCACCACTTCCCCCATCATCACCGACGCGTGGGCAGCGCCCACCGGCCCGGTGCCCGTCTTGGTCGTCTTCGGTGGCGCGTTCAGCGTGCGACGCCCGGCCATAGCGCTCGCCGCCTCCACCGTTCACTCCCACCTCCGCCCTGTGGCGGTCCGCTCTCACCTAATCACAACTCGAGCTCTCCCAGGAGCTCCGGGTTCTCGAGCACCACGCGCTCGTCCTCGGCGAACACCTGTCGCCAGGTCTCCTTGTTCCAGATGCGGAACTTGTCGATGTCGCCCGCGAACATCGCGTCGCGGCCGAGCTCGGCGTAGTCGCGTAGCAGCTCGGGGATGAGGATCCTCCCCTGGGCGTCGAGCTGGCACTCGTGCGCCCCGGCGATGTAGTAGTTGGTGAAGCCGACCACGCTCGGTTTGAACCGATTCTTGGAGAGGATGCGCTTCTCCAGCCGGCGCCACGACCCGAGTGGGTAGGCGTCGAGACAATGGCGGCCGCGGTGCGCGAACTTGGTGACGACGAGGCGCTCTTCCTGGAGCCCGGAGAGCGCCTCCCTGAAGCGGGCTGGGATGGCGACCCGCCCCTTGTCGTCCACCACGTGCTCGAAGTTTCCGCGAAACATCCCACTGGCCGGGGCCGGTTACCCCACAAATATTGACTCCACCACCGCCACGCCCCATCCTGCCCCACAGCTGCCGGCGCGTATACTCCCTGCCCCCACAGGCTGTCAAGGCGACGTCGTCGCTCGAATGGAACATCAAGCCGATCGCGGACATGCGCGGTCCCGGCGCGACGCCTGGAAAGCTAGCGGGAGGTTGACCGCGAGAGCGGTCACGCCAGCCGACGGGGGTCCGGGGGGCATCGGAGGAGCGCAGCGCGCGCAGCGCGCGAGCACCGCACGGGCACCCCGGATCAATGAAACCAACGCCGGAGGAGGTCTGTAAGCCGGGTTCTGTTTCCCCGCTCACCAAGCGGGGACAGCAGCCATTCGTCTGGCCCCCCGGTTGCCCGGGGGATCGAGCGACCGACCCGAGGGAACGGGCGGACCACCCGCGCCCGGCCTGATGGGCCGGACCTCCCTCCTACTCGGTCTTGCTCCGGGTGGGGTTTGCCGAGCATCCGTTCTCACGAACGGATCTGGCGAGCTCTTACCTCGCCTTTTCACCCTTGCTCCGGGCCGGTGGCCCGGGGCGGTCTCTTTTCTGTGGCACTTTCCCCCGATCGCTCGAGGCCGCCGTTAACGGCCACCCTGTCCTGCGGAGTCCGGACTTTCCTCCCGCCGCGCTGCGCGACGGGCGGCTGCTCGACCTCCTCCGGCGCACGGCCCACGCCGTCCGTTAGCCGCTCGCCTCCTCCCTCTCGGCGCGCCAGTATAGCATTCGCTGGCAGCTCGGGCAGAGGATTACCTGCTCGTTGCGCTGGATCTCGTTGAACAGCTGGGGCGGAACGCGCATGCGACAGCCCTGGCAGATGCCCTCGCGGATCTCCACCACCGCCAGCCCGCCGCGCCGCGAGAAGATCATCTCGTATTTGCGGCGCAGATCGCCGTCGAGGCCCTCGACCAGAGCGTTGCGTACGCTCCGCTCCCGCTCGATCTCGCCCGAGAGCCGAGCCACCGTCTCGCGCAGCTCCGCGGCCTCGGTCTCCATGGCGGCGCGCAGCCGCGCCAGCTCCTCCTCGATGCCGCGCAGCTTCGCGCCCACGACCTCGACCTGCTCGAGTACGCTGATCAGCTCGTTCTCGATGGTGCCCGTCTCCTCCTTGAGGAGGTCCACCTCTCGCCGCGCAACCCCCAGATCCTTGTCGCTCCGGATGCGCGCCAGCCGCATCCGGCGGTCCTTGAGCTTCGTTTCGTTGGCGGACAGCCGGGTCTCGAGCTCCTGCTGCCGCGCGCTCACCGTCGCCAGCTCGTCCCGCGCCGACGCGGCGGCGGCACTCTGCGCCTGGACCGCCTCCTCGAGCGCGGCGACCCGGCCCTGGCCTTCCTCTACCGCGAGCGTCTTCGCGCGGAGGCTCTGGTCGATGATCTGGAGGTTCGCAAGTACGCCGATCTGCGTCGCCAAGTCTGACGTCCCTCCGTTGTCCCCCCGCGTTGATGACCGCCCGCCCGGATGACGGTGGGCCCAGTGCGACTCGAACGCACGACCGACCGGTTATGAGCCGGCAGCTCTAACCGCCTGAGCTATGGGCCCACCAGGCGGGGTGCGAGTGAAGCACCGAAGCGGCTCTTCTGCAAGCCTGGGCGATCTCAGCCCTCGTAAAAGCCCCGCAGGTGTCGCGAGCGGCTCGGATGGCGAAGCTTGCGGAGCGCCTTCGCCTCGATCTGGCGGATGCGTTCCCGGGTGACGGCGAAGCGCAACCCCACCTCTTCCAGCGTGTGATCGTTGCGCTCGCCAATGCCGAACCGCAGGCGGAGCACGTGCTCTTCGCGCGGGCTGAGGGTGGCGAGCACCTTCCGCGTCTGATCGCACAGGCTGCGATTCACGACCGCGTCGGCCGGCGCAATGGCCGACTTGTCCTCGATGAAGTCACCGAGCTGGCTGTCCTCGTCCTCGCCGATGGGCGTCTCGAGCGAGATCGGCTCGCGGGCGATCCGCAGCACCTTGCGGACCTTGTCCGGGGTCAGCTCCATGCGCACCGCGATCTCCTCGGGAGTCGGCTCCCGTCCGATCTCCTGCACCAGCAGGCGCGATACGCGGACC
>VBLD01000012.1 GCA_005879205.1 Deltaproteobacteria bacterium | reverse complement strand
CCCGACTTCACGGACCCGGTCGGCGGAATCGGGCCCGTGGCCATCGGAGGGACCTACACCGCGGATGTCACCCCGGCATTCCGGGCCGGACCGGGCACCTACACGTTGACGATCAAGAACGACAGCCAGAACGGCACGCTGTACTTCTCGCGCGAGACCGGCCAGGGGCCCGCGCTCCGGCTCGAGCTCGGATCGGGCACCACATCCACCACGACGCCCGGCACCGCGACGACGACCAGCACGACGACGAGCACGAATTCACCGGCAGCCACGAGCTCGACGACCATCCCGCAGAACACCACCACCACCACGACCAGCTCGACGACCACGAGCAGGCCGCCGACGACGAGCACGACGTCGACGACCCTCCCCCCGGTCACCACGACAACCCTCGCGGGCTGCGATCGCGATCCGTCCGGCTGCGCCGACGATGACCCGTGTACGGCGGACACCTGCGGCGCCGACCACCTGTGCCATCACGTGGCCCTCATCGGGCTGGAAGCCGTCGGCTGCCGCGTCGAGATGCTGGCCGAAACGGTGCAGGGGATGTCCCCGGCCACGGCCGGGGGTGTGAAACGGCAGAGGCGGCTCGGCGCGCGGGTCCGCTCCCTGGGCGCGGCGGTCGTCGCGACCCGGGCCCCGGGTGGACGGCGCGGCACCGGAAACCTGGTGCGCGCTCACCGGCTCCTCGTCGCCCTCAGTCGCCAGATCCAACGGCTCGAAAGCAAGGGAACCCTGGCGCGGCCGGTCGCGGAGCGGATGCTCGCGCTCGTCGCGAGCGCGGAGCAGGAGCTTCGTCCGCTGGTATCGAGATGACTTCGAAGGAGAAGCCGTGCGCCGCCTTCCGGCTTACGTCCTGGCACTGCTCCCGACCGTCTCGCCTGCGGTCATCGTCGCGCAGGTCTCGGCCCCGGACCAGGGCGTCGTACCCCCGGCAGCGACCTCGCCGGCCGGACAACGCGTCCGCCACCCCAAGCGCAAGCGGAAGGATGCCAATCCTCGTCGTCGGGCTCGCCCGGAGCGCCGCGCCGGACCCACCGCGCCGGTGCGTCCGCAGCATCGCGTGAGGTGACCATATCGCCGGCACGCGGATGTCGGGCCCTCACGAGATGCCCGCACTCGTCTGCTCGGCGGTGCGCAACCGATAGAGTGCGAGGAGGAGCATGGCGACCCCGGCCAGAAGACGGTGCCCGCGCCGCTCAGCGCGATCTTTGGGACCGGCCTGCCGCCTCGGCGGGAACCGCCCCCTCCTGCCGGAAGCGGCGCGCCCAGTACTGTTCCCAGAGGCCCGAGGTCTTGAGCTTGCGGAGCTGGAGGACGCGCGCCGCGCCCGCCGTGGCGCCGTCTCTCCCCGCCCGCCGGAAACGCCGGCGCAGGGGAGCCTCTCCGTCGGGGTGTACCTGACCGATAGCCGCCTGGATGTGCTCGCTCTCGGCTTCGAGCAGCCGCTGGATCTGCCGGCCGCTGATGCCGATGCCGGCGACGTGCCGCAGGACATCCGCCGCGCGCTCGTAGGGAAGGTCGGCGCTGAGATACAGCACCTGCTCGCGCACGGCGGCGGTGTACTCCGTGCCCTCGGCGAGGCCGATCCACTCGTCGAGCGGCCGGCGGACCGTGCCGCACGGCGCGCAGCCGTAGCGGGCGCGACGCACCGCCAGCGACCCGAACACGGTGACGATCCGGCGCATCGTTCTGCCGCGGCTTCGCATCGGCGCCTGGCAGCCCGGGCAGAGGATCGGGGCGGCGAGCAGCGCCTTCTCGACCTCGCCGAGCGACGTCCGCAAGGCACGCAGCAGCGCCTGCCGCGCCTCGCGCCGCACCTCGCGCTGGAGGTCGTAGAACGTCGCGGTCTCCAAATCCAGCGTGACCCGGAAGGATATCTCGACGGGAAGGGTAAGGGGGGCCGGCATGACCGTCGGCGGCTGCCGGAGCAACGGCCATGCCGCCGGCGGAGGCGGGAAAGGGTCGCCATTCCGGGCGCTTCGGCCGTCGGATCGGAGCGAGTGATGCGGCCGTGCAGCGCTCCCCCGCGCACCGCCGCAGCGCTGCAAGACCACCGGCCGCGCCGCGCCACCGCACCCGCCGCTTCACACGCTGCGGCGGGAGCGTGAGAGCTATCTTGCTTCGACCAGGTCGGGGTACGTCACTAGCTCGACCCCGGCCGCGGTCACGGCTTCGCGCACCCGCGGGCTCACCAGGGCGGTCACCTCGCTCGCGTGGTCGTATCCGCGCTGGTGCCGGGCCAGCGCCTCCGGCTGCGCCTCGGCCGGGTGGCAGTAGATCTCGTGCACGCCGGGCGGCAAGGCCTCGAGCACGGCCAGAAGATAGCGCTCGTCGACGTGCCCCGTCTGGTGCATGCCGTAGACGCGGTCCGCGGTGACGATGCCGGCCTGCCGGAGGCGCGCTTCCGACCAGGCCGACAGCGCCCGGAAGACGAGCCCCTCGGCGACCTTCCGCCCGACGCTCGTGCGGTCGTGGCGGAGCGCGCTGCCGAGGCTCTCGCGCGACAGGCGG
The DNA here is from genome assembly GCA_005879205.1 of Deltaproteobacteria bacterium. GTDB lineage: Bacteria > Desulfobacterota > Binatia > DP-6 > DP-6 > DP-3. The sequence continues at coordinate 5,036 of VBLD01000012.1, read as the reverse complement.
AGCGCCCGGATCCCGTAGCGCGGAGCGAGCTCGAGCAGGAGCGGCAGGATCATCGGATGAAGATGGATGTTCACGTGCCCGTCGACGTGCGCCAGGCGGAGTCCGGTCGCGGCGAACCGCCGGAGCTGCGCCTCCACCTCGTGCCGCAGCTCCTCGCGGCCGCCCGGGCGCGCGACGGCGAGCCAGGCGTAGCGAATCCCCGTCATGACCGGCTGATCCCCGAAGCTGCCGGCCGCCGTGACCAATCTCGGAATCTCCGCGGGTGGCGACGCAGGCCGGCCCTGCGCGAGCACCAGATGGAGGCCGACGGCCAGGCGCGGATGCGCGTGTGCCAGCGCGACCGCCTCGTCGACGGCGTCGCCGGTGACCATGAGGCTCGCGCTCGTCAGGATGCCGTCCCGGTGCGCCCGCACGATGGCGGCGTTCACCTCGGACGCGGCGCCGAAGTCGTCGCCGCTGACCACGAGCCGCCGGCGGGCGGTCACGGCCGCTCGCCGAGCGCGTCGATCGGCGGCAACGGTCCGACGCCCGCCATGCCGAGGTCGCGCACCGTGACCGCCAGCTCGTCGAGGCGGTCGACGATCGCGTCGGGACCGTCGAGCGGCAGGATGACACCGTCCTGCGCGCCGCGGTCGCGCAGCCAGGCGGCCATGATCGCCGTGCCGTCGACGTCGGCTCGCGTCAGCGGCGCGTCCTGGTAGCGCGCGAACCGCTCGCGCACGAGCGCGGCGGCCGAGACCAGATCCGCCGTCGCGGCGAGACGCGCCTCGACGGCGAGCCGGCCGCCGAGCACCACGTAGAGCACCGCCGACTCGCGGGTCTCGGCGGGCAGCAGGACGGCGAAGTTCTGGCGCGTGACCACCCAGTTGAGCCCTTGCTGCCGGCGGCGCAGCGACTCGAGCAGCTCGATGTCCCGCTGCACCTGGGCGGCCGCCTCGAAGCGCAGCTCCGCCGCCAGCACGTCGCGTCTCGCCCCGAGCCAGTCGAGCGGTCGCTCGTCGCCGCCCGCGAAGAACGCGAGGCAGGCGTCCACCTGCGCGCGGTACGCCGCCTCGTCGACGCGCGCCGCGCACGGCGCGGTGCACGCGCCCACCTGACCCGAGAGGCACGGGGTCGCCTCCGGCGCCGGGTACAGCCGCCCGGGGCACGTCCTCAGCTTGAACACGCGCCCGAGAACCGCAAGGGCCCGCTCCGCCGCGGCGAGGCTCGCAAAAGGACCGAGGTACGTCGCGCGGTCGGCGCCGACGCGCTCGGTGGCCCACAGGCGCGGGAACTCGCTCCGCACGCCGAGCTTCAGGAAGCCCACGCGGGGTAGGCCGCGCAGCTGCCGGTTGTAGGGCGGCTTCAGCTCGCGGATCCGGCGCGCCTCGAGGAGCGAGGCGGCCAGCTCGGAGCCGGTCTCGGTCACGCGGAAGTCGTGGACGTGGCGGATCAGGTCGAGGACGCGCGGCGAGTGGCCGCGGGCGTTGGTGAAGTATGCCGCCAGCCGCTCCCGCAGCCGGCGCGCCTTGCCGACGTAGAGGAGGCGGCCGTCGCGGCCGAGCAGGTGGTAGACGCCCGGAACGGCCGGCACCTCGTCGAGCCGCGCCCGCGGGACGTGGACGATGAACGGGCGTCCGTCGGCGGCGCTGCGCTGAAAATCGAGGAGCTGGTCCAGTCTCTCGATGCCTCGTTCCTGGAGTCGCTCGAGGAAGACGCAGAGGATCTCGGCCGCGATCTCGGCGTCGGGGAGCGCGCGGTGGCGGCGGAAGCAGGCGATGCCGAGCGTGACCGCGACGGCGTCGAGCGAGCGGCGGCGGCTCTCGGGCAGCAGACGGCGCGCGAGGCGGATCGTGCAGAGCACGGGAGCGTCGAGCGGCGCGCCCGCGGCCCTGAGGTGGCCCACGTCGAAGGCGGCGTTGTGCGCCACCAGCACGGCGGTTCCGGCGAACTCGACGAAGCGCGGCAGGACCTCGGCCAGACGCGGCGCGCCGGCGACCATCGCGTCGGTGATCCCGGTGAGTCGCGAGACGAAGGGCTGGATGGGCCGGCCCGGACGGACCAGGCTCGCGAAGCGCTCGGTGAGGCGGCCGCCCACGACGCGGGCCGCCCCGATCTCGATGATCGCGTCCTGTCCCGAGGCCCCGCCGGTCGTCTCGAGGTCGACGACCACGAACTCGACCTCGGCGAGCGGTCGCACGAGCCCGTCGCAGGACCGCACGCGCCAGCGCTGCTCGACCGGCTCGAACCGGAAGCGCGGGTCCGCGCCGAGCAACGCGGCGAGGAAGCGATCGCCGAAGTCCGGGTCGCGGCCGCGGCCGACGAACACCAGGTCGAGCAGCTCCTCGGCCGTCGCCCCCGCGGGGCGGGCGGCCAGATAGTCGTGGAGCCGCTCGCGCAAGCTCAGAAGGTGAAGAACCCTCGCCGCTTGGTCGGCGCGCCCGGCGCTTTGTCCCGCGTCGCGATCGTCCTGAGCTCTTGCTCGAACTCCTCGAGCTCGTGCCGCTGGCGGCCCTCGAACTGCTCGAGCTCTCGGCGGCGTCGCTCCTGGAGCTCCTCGAAGGCCGTCGTCCAGCGAGCGTGGAAGCGCGCGAGCGACTGCTCCACGGCGCGCACCATGCTGAGCGTCGGTACGAACGAGCCCTGGCAGTGCGGGCAGTAGAAGACGACGCCGGCTCGGAAGTAGGCGAATGGGACGGCGTACTCGCCGGCGCACCGGAAGCAGCTGATCGGGATGTCCCATTCCGCCGGCGGCGGAATGGCCAGCCCGGGCGCGTCCGCCGGAGCCGCCGCGGCTGCCGGTGGGGGCGCCACCGGCGCTGGTGCCGCTGGTTTGGTCGCGGGCGCGGGCGCCGGCGTGGCTCCCGCCGCGGGGGCGGCGGCACCTTCCTTCTTGAAGCGCGACGGGGCGTCGTCGGCGATGGTCAGCTCGGGGTGCAGCGCGCGGGCCCGCTCGAGAAGCACCTCGTGGGTCTCCGGGATCTGGGGGTCCGGCACACAGCAGTCGACCGGGCAGACCGCCGCGCACGCCTCGTGGTCGTGGAAGCCGACACACTCGGTGCACTTCTCGGGGACGATGTAGAAGATGTCGTTCGACAGCGCCGGGCGCGTCGAGCCGTCGGGCGCCTGCCACTCGACCGCGCCCTGGTAGATGGCGGTGTTCGGGCATTCGGGCTCGCAGGCGCCGCAGTTGATGCACTCGCTGGTGATCACCGTGGCCATTGCCGGAGGAATACCTTGGCGGCCCGGCGCGTTCAAACGGGCCTGGTCCCTCGAAGGAGCCGTTGATAGGAGGGCGCACATGATCAAATCTCGAACCGTGCTCGTCTTGATCCCCGTCTGCTTGCTCGCGGTCCGCGCGGTGCGCGCCGAGGAGCATCCGGACATGCAAGCCGCCCAGCAGGCGCTCGAGAGCGCGCGCCAGCACCTGCAGGCGGCGGGTCACGAATACGGCGGCCACCGGGCGAAGGCGGTCGAACGCGTGAACCAGGCGCTGGAGCAGATCCGTCTCGGCCTCGCGTCGGCCGGTGGAACCGAGAAGCGGGTGGAGCGGCGCGAGCAAGGCCTTCAGCGCCGCGAGCAACGCCTCGAGAAGCGCATCGAGGGGATGAAGCAGGGCGAGCAGAGGATGGACCAGCGCTGACGTGCTTGATCTCCACGCCGACGGCGTTCGAGTGCAGACCGCGCTCAGCGCGAAGCCGCCCGACCCAGCAGGCGCACGAGCCCCTTGCGCCGCACCTTCGCTGCGGCGCGGGCGTCGGCCGTGAGCCACACGCCGCTCGTGAGCGACGCGAGCGCGACGTAGACCGCGTCGTAGCCGGAGAGCCCCCAGTCGCAGGCGAAGCCCGCCGCCGCGGCCAGCAGCTCGTGGCCGTTGCCGATGCGGGCGAGACCGAGCGACTCGACGAGATCGAGCGCCTTCTGCACCCGCTCGGCGTTGGCGCCGGGCAGGCGTGCCAGCACCGCCAGGAGCTCGTTCATGAACAGCTCGGGGATCGCGTACGGGGCCGGATCCTCGCCGATGGCGTCGAGAACCGTCCTCGCCTCGTCGACCAGCGGCTCGTCCTCGACGAACCACTTGAGGGCAACCGATGCGTCGAGGACGGTCACGCCCGTCCGGAGCGCAGGTCGCGGAGCAGCTCCAGCGTCGTGCGCGGCGCCGGCCTCCGGAAGCGCATCTTCTTGAGCGCCGCGACGACCGCGCGGCGGCGGGCGTCCGCTTCCCGGTCCACGAACCGCTCCTGATAGTCGCCAAGCGAGATCAGGACCGCCGCCGGCTGCCTGCCGCGCTGGACGAGGATCGGGTCGCCGCCGCGCTCGAGCTGGCGGAGCACGCGTCCGAGCGACTGCCGGAGCTGGAGCGCGTTGACCGACTTCACGTGCTTGACCTATTGCTTGCACAGTTCGCTGTCAAGCGCGGCACCTCCGCCACCCGGCCGACCAGGAGCCGCTTGCCGATGTTCCGCACGTCGCGCGCGGCGAAGATCGAGCGCGAGAGACGGAAGGCATGGGCGTGCTTGGCGAGGCCGAGCCAGCTCGCGACCGACGCGCGGGCGGACCGCCACGGCACTCGCCCCCCCTCGAGGGTCGCGAGCCGCCGCCAGAGCCGCCGCACGCTGCGACGGCGGACGCGGATGCGGCCGTCCGGGTGATGGACGTAGCCGAGGAAGTCGCGCGGTGTGGAGAGGGGAGCGACAACGACCCGGCTGGGTTGAGACCGAGCGCGAGCCGCGTCTGGAGGAAGCGCCCGACGTCGGTGAGCCGCGCGCGTGCCTCGTCGCGCCCGCCGAGCACGAAGTCGTCCATGTAGCGGTGTCACCGGCGCAAGGCTCATACGACGCGCTTTGCTTCGCGCAGCACGTGGCGAACGAAACGGTTCGTCCGCCGCAGGCGCGCGAACTCGTCGGGGGTGTAGATGAGCAGCTCGATACCCGCGGGCGCCCTCAGCAACTCCGGGAAGTCGCGGAAGCGATCGACGAAGGGCCGGCGGGAGCGGGCGACGACGATGAGGTCGATGTCGCTCAGGCGATCCGCTTCGCCCCGCGCCCACGATCCGA
>VBLD01000477.1:4841-6233 GCA_005879205.1 Deltaproteobacteria bacterium | reverse complement strand
CCTTCGAGATCTCGGTCATTCCCGACCAGGACTGCTGCCAGCTCTTCGTGCCGGCGCATCCCGCCACGCGCGCGCATCCCGAGGACGTGGCGGCGGCGGAGTCGCGCCTCGACGTGCCGGCGCTCGTCGCGCTCGGGGTGGCGGCCACCGAGCGCGAGCGGCTGCGCTATCCCGAGGAGCCGGCCGAGCCGCCGGCGCTCTCAGTCGTCGGCCGCTAGCACGACGAAGATGCGACGGACCGCCTCGCGGCCGATGCGCTCGTTCAGGCGCACGCGGAGCTCGTGCTTGAGGAACTGCAGCTCCTGCATCCACTCGGAGCTGTCGACGGCGACGACCAGCACGCCGCGCGCGAGCCGGCGCGGGCGCGCGTGCCGGGCGAGCGTCGGTCCGACGGCGGCGTCCCACTCGCTCCAGAGCGTCCAGTCCTCGAGTCCCGCACCGGTGGGCAGGCCGGCGAGCACGCTGCGCAGCACGTCGCCGAGGCGGGCCGGATCGCGCGCGGCGGGGCGTCGCGTCACGCGATCGCCCCCTTGCGAAAAGTTCCTTGACAACACAATATGTGGTGGTGTATGGGGCTCCGCACACCATTCCTGGGAGGGGCGTGATGGCGAAGGAGCCGGCAGGCGAGGTGCTGGACGGAGGGGTGTCGGGGGCGGAGGCGGAGCCGGCACCGGGGCGCCGCGGCCTCACGATCGCAAGGCGATTCACGACGGCCGGCACGAGTCCCTTCGACGAGGTCGAGTGGGAGATTCGCGCCGCGGTCATCCAGGGCGAGGCCGGCGAGACGGTCTTCGAGCAACGCGACGTCGAGGTACCGCGGCGCTGGTCGCAGCTCGCCACCAACGTGGTCGTCTCCAAGTACTTCCGCGGTCCGCTCGGGAGCCCGGCGCGCGAGCGGAGCGTCCGCCAGCTCGTCGGGCGCGTGGTGAGCACGGTCGGGTCGTGGGGCGCGGAGCAGGGCTACTTCGCCACGCCCGACGACGCCCGGGCGTTCACCGACGAGCTGACCCATCTCCTCCTGCATCAGAAGCTCTCCTTCAACAGCCCGGTCTGGTTCAACGTCGGCGTCGAGGCGAAGCCGCAGTGCTCGGCCTGCTTCATCCTTTCGGTCGACGACACCATGGATTCGATCCTCGACTGGTACCGCAAGGAGGGCGTCATTTTCAAAGGCGGCTCCGGCTCGGGCGTGAACCTCTCCCGGCTGCGCTCGTCGAAGGAGCGCCTGGGTGGGGGCGGCACGGCGTCGGGCCCGGTGTCGTTCATGCGGGCCGCGGATGCGTCGGCCGGGGTCATCAAGTCGGGCGGCAAGACGCGACGGGCGGCCAAGATGGTGGTCCTCAACGCCGACCACCCGGACGTCGTGGAGTTCATCCGCTGCAAGGCCGAGGAGGA
>VBLD01000477.1:4212-4735 GCA_005879205.1 Deltaproteobacteria bacterium | reverse complement strand
GCCCTCGACGGGCAGCCCTGGAGCACCCGCTTCATCACCAGCGGCGCGGTCGCGGAGACCATGCCGGCGCGCACCATCCTGCGCCTGATCGCCGAGGCGACCCATCAGTGCGGCGATCCCGGGATGCAGTTCGACACCACCATCAACGACTGGCACACCTGCCCGAACACGGGACGCATCAACGCGTCGAACCCGTGCTCGGAGTACATGCACCTCGACGACAGCGCCTGCAATCTGGCGAGCCTGAACCTCATGCAGTTCGTCGACGCGGCCGGCGTCTTCGACGTCGCCGCCTTCCGCCACGCCGTCGACATCGCGATCACGGCGCAGGACATCGTGGTCGACCGCTCGAGCTACCCGACGCCCGAGATCACCGCCAACGCGCACGCGTACCGGGAGCTCGGCCTTGGCTATGCCAACCTGGGCGCGTTGCTGATGTCGCTCGGTGTGCCCTACGACTCGGACGCGGGCCGCGAGTACGCGGCAGCGCTGACCGCCTTCATGTGCGGCCAGGCGTACGTGC
>VBLD01000477.1:2188-4202 GCA_005879205.1 Deltaproteobacteria bacterium | reverse complement strand
CCTACCTGCAGTCGACGCGTCTGGCGGCCGCGCTCGGGCCGTACGAGGGCTTCGCGCGCAACCGCGAGCCGCAGCTGCGGGTGATCGACAAGCACCGCGCGTACGCCCACCGCCTCGACCCGGCGCTGGTGCCGCTCGACCTGCTGGCGGCCGCGCGCGAGGCCTGGGATACCGCGCTCGCCGAGGCGCGCGCGCGCGGCGTGCGGAACTCGCAGGTGACGGTCCTCGCGCCCACCGGGACGATCGCCTTCATGATGGACTGCGACACGACGGGGGTCGAGCCCGACATCGCGCTCGTCAAGTACAAGAAGCTGGTGGGCGGTGGGGTGCTGAAGATCGTCAACACGACGGTGCCGCGCGCGCTGCGCCGCCTCGGGTATGACTCTCGCGAAGTCCAGGAGATCGTCGAGTACATCGACGAGCACGAGACCATCGAGGAGACGCCGGTGCTGAGACCCGAGCATCTCCCGGTCTTCGACTGTGCCTTCCGGCCCGCACGCGGTAGCCGCTCGATCCATCCGCTCGGCCACATCCGCATGATGGCCGCGGTCCAGCCGTTCATCTCGGGGGCGATCTCGAAGACGATCAACGTCCCCGAGCAGGCGACGGTGGAGGACATCGAGCAGGCCTACGTCGAGGCCTGGCGCCTCGGCCTGAAGGCCGTCGCGATCTACCGCGACGGCTGCAAGAAGACGCAGCCGCTCAACACCGCCAAGCCCGGCACCGAGCGCGTCCGAGACGCGGACGAGGCAACGGCGCCGGCGCGGCGCCGGCCCGGCACCGAGAGCCCGGCGGAGCCCCGACGGAGCGCGGGCGGTTCGGAGGGGATGCCGGAACCGTTACGGCGGAGGCTTCCGGTCAACCGGCAGGCGCTCTGCCACAAGTTCGACATCGCGGGGCACGAGGGTTACATCCACGTCGGCTTCCACGAGGACGGCACCCCCGGAGAGATCTTCATCAAGATGGCCAAGGAGGGCAGCACCATCTCCGGGCTGATGGACACGATCGGCGTGCTCACCTCGATGGCGCTGCAGTACGGCGTGCCGCTCGAGGTGCTCGCGTCCAAGTTCAGCCACGTGCGCTTCGAGCCGTCGGGCTTCACCAAGAATCCCGACATCCCGATCGCGAAGTCGCTCATCGACTACATCTTCCGCTTCCTCGGCACCCGCTTCCTCGGCGCCGAGCAGCGGGTGGCCATCGGCCTCGCCGAGCGCCCCGAGTCGGCGTCGGTACCGACGCCGGCGGTGGCGCCGGCGCCGACGCGGCCCCCGCTGGCATTCAGCCCGCAGGCGGACGCGCCGAGCTGCCCCGAATGCGGGTCGCTGATGGTTCGCAACGGCTCCTGTTACAAGTGCCTCAACTGCGGCGCGACGAGCGGGTGCTCGTAGGCGCGGCTGCATCGGTGTGGGGAGGCGGCGGCGGGGTGGTGCGGCGGTAGGCCTCCCGGGAGGGGCGGTGGTCCGCGGGACGGAGGCGGACGCGGGGCGCCTGTTCGAGGCGCCCCGCGGCGGCGGGCGGCTTGACAGGGTGAGAACCGCTTCTATAAGAGGCCGCAGCCGGCCAGGTTCGAGCCCGCACGCCCGTCGACGAGGAGCCACCGATGGCGGAAGTCCTGAAGTTCACCGAGGATCATCTCTGGGTGCGCGTGGAGGGCAATCGCGCACACCTCGGCATCTCCGACTACGGTCAGGTGGAGCTCGGCGAGGTGATCGCGGTGGAGCTGCCCGACGTGGGCGACGAAGTCGAGAAGGGCGAGCCCTTCGGCGAGATCGAGTCCGTGCGTACCGTCTCCGAGCTGCTCGCTCCACTGACCGGCACGATCGTCGCGATCAACAGCGAGCTCGACGATCACCCGGCGATCGTCAACGAAGATCCCTACCACGAGGGCTGGCTCGTGGAGATCGAGATGACGGACGAAGCGGAGCTCGAGGACCTGATGGATGCCGACGAGTACGAGGAGTACGCCGCCGGCGACGAGGAGGGCTGAGGTCTAGCGTCGCCCGCGGCCGTCGCG
>VBLD01000477.1:530-1994 GCA_005879205.1 Deltaproteobacteria bacterium | reverse complement strand
CGGTCGCGATCGCCAGCAACACCACCGCGCTCAGCATCCGCCCGCCCGCCATGCGCCAGCGGAGACAGGTAACGGAAAGCGTGCAGCGACACAACGTCCGAGAAGTAGAACGACCTGCTACTCATAGTACCCCGACCGACGGGAACGCCATTCTAGGGTCGGGATGATCGAGCCCGAACGCCGGGCGCCGGTTTAAAAAAAAATTTCCAAAACGGCGGTCCTCTATTGACTCTTGCGCCGACGCGCCTCTATACTCCGTGCCGTGGTGGTTGAGGTGTGGGGTGGGGTTCTCGCCTGAGAGACGGACGGAAGCGAACGTTCTCGATTCCAACAGGAGGTAACCATGGCAGCAAAGAAGAAGGCAAAGAAGGCGAAGAAGAAGAGCAAGGCGAAGAAAAAGGCCCCCTCGAAGAAGAAGGGGTCGAAGAAGAAGTAGTGACTGCGTTGGCTGTATCCGATCTGCAGCTGCTAGGCACGTAGTACCCAAACACAAGATTCGTCTCAGGCGAGAATGGGCCCGTCGGACGGGCCCACGGAAAGGCCCTTCGAGTCACGAAGGGCCTTTTTCGTTGATGCTGAGCGCCGACATCGTTCGCCCCGAGAGCGCGCGCTACGCGACGTCGCTGCTCTGCGTTCCGGGCCTGTGGGCCGGAGCGGGCGTCTGGCGCGGCTTCGCGGGCTACCTGGCGCACCGCGGCTGGGAGAGCCATCTGCTCGACGTGCGCGCGATCGACGCCGGCCTCGCCGAGCGGGCGGCCGCGGTCGCCGCCTACGGGACAGCGCTGCCCGCGCCACCGGTCCTGCTCGGGCACGACGTCGGGAGCCTCGTCGCGCTCGCCGCCGCCGCCCGCGCCCCGACCGCCGCCGTCGTGCTGCTCGCGCCGCTCGTGCCGGGCCGCGCGCCGGCTCGTACCCTGGTGCTCCGGCCGGCGACGTTCCTGCCGCTCCTGCTCGCGCGACCGGTGTCTCCTCCGAGCGGCGCCGCGGCGGCCCTGCTGTGCGGCGAGCTCGCGCCACCGCTGCGCCGCACCGTCGCGGCGAACTTCGCTCCCGAGAGCGCGCGTGTGCTGCGAGAGGTCATGCGGCCGAGAATCTCGCCCCGAGGGGCCGGCGGCGTCCCGGCGCTCGTCGTCGCCGGCGACCGCGACCCGCTGCTGCCGCCGCCCATGGCCGCCGCCTTCGCGGACGCCCTCGGGGCGGAGCACCAGCCGCTCGCGGGCGCGGGCCACTGGCTGCTCGCGGGGGTGGCATGGCAGCGCACCGTCGGGCTCGTGCATCGGTGGATCGTCCAGCGGCTCGGCGAGCCGCTCCTCGAGCGCTACGCCGAGGCGATGGCGGAGCGCGAGGACGAGTGAACGGCGAAGAGCAGAAGCGGGGTCAGGTCGGCTTCGGCTCGAGGAAGGTGTGCAGGCCGCATTCCGTCTTGGTCTGCCCCGCCCACCGGCCGCTCCGCTCGTCGTCGTC
>VBLD01000477.1:0-484 GCA_005879205.1 Deltaproteobacteria bacterium | reverse complement strand
AAAAGCGGGTGCGAGGGAAGGCCGTGGCGCTCGAGGTAGTAGAACGTGTCCTTCGAGGTCCACGACGCGAGCGGGTTCACCTTGCACAGGCCGCCCTGGAGCTCCTCGACGATGGGGATGGCGGCGCGCGTCGACGCCTGGTCCCGCCGCCGGCCGTTGATCCAGGCGCGCATGCTCGGAAGATAGCGCTTGAGCGGCTCCACCTTGTTGATGTGGCAACAGAGGTCCGGATTGCGGGCGTAGAGATCGAGGCCGTAGCGCGCGGCAAACTCGGGCCGCGGCATGATGGGCTCGAGCTCCACCAGGCGGAGGTTCAGACGCCGGACGATCTCATCGCGGTAGGCGAGCGTCTCGGGGAAGTGAAAGCCGGTGTTGATGAACACCACCGGCGCCTCGGGCGCGATCGCATGCAGCATGTGGGCGAGCACGACACCGTCGTGCTGGAACGAGCAACTGAGCATCACGTCGGGCCGGAAGCGCTCCC
>VBLD01000476.1 GCA_005879205.1 Deltaproteobacteria bacterium | reverse complement strand
CTCGCGACGAGCAGTCGCGCGAGCGCGCCCGCGTCGAGCCAGCCGAGGAACTCGACGTTCGCGAGCCCCGCAGCGCGACGCCCGAGCCGCTCGCGCTCCGGGCCGTCGCCGGCGATGAGGAAGCGGGCCGCGTGCCGGTCGTCGCTCGCCAGCATGCGAGCGCAGTCGATGAGACAATCGAGGTCATAGGCCCGCCCGAGGGCTCCCGCGTACACCACGCGCAGCGGTCCAGCCTCCGCTGCCGGCGCGGGGGCTCCGGTGAGCCGGTCGAACGCCTCGATGTCGGCGGCGGGGTAGAAGACGCGCCCCGGGACATCGCGCGGCGCGGCTAGACGCCGGGCCCAGGCGACGTACTGCTCGGAGAGCCCGGTCACCGAGCGTGCGAGCCTGAAAATGCGGCGCGCCCGGCGTGCGAGCGGCGCGCTCAGCATGCGCCCCACCGGCCGGATCGTCGGCGGCAGCAGGTCGACGAAGACGTCGGGCCACGGGTCGATGACGTCGACGACGAAGGGAATCGCGCGCGCCGCGCAGTAGTCGGCGACCGTCGCCACGGTGTCGAGGGGCGGCAGGCTCGCCACCACGACGTCGGGCGCGGGGCGCGCCGGCATCGCGACGGCGAGCCGCTGCGCGAACCGCCAGTGGCTCGCGTAGCGGCGGAGCGAGACGTTGCGGCGGTAGCCGAAGGCCCGCAGGGCGACCACCCGGTAGCCTTCCGCCTGGTACTCCGTGTCGGTCGGGAAGCGGTGGCGCTTGGTGTGGTGGAAGAAGGTCTGCGTCCAGAGCGTGACCTCGTGCCCGCGCGCGGCGAGCGCGCGCGCCAGCCCCATGAAGCGCATCGGCCGCACCCCGTCGCTCGGGATGGGTTCGGCCGCGGTGACGAGCCAGACCCGCACTACCCCGCCGCCCGCACCCGCTCGGCCCGCGGCGTGCGGTCCCACTCGGCGCGCACCATCTCCTCGAGCGTCGCCGCGAGCGGTCGCGAGACGTCCCAGCCGGGGAAGTGGCCCCGCAGCTTGCGGAGGTCGGAGATGTAGCAGATGTGATCGCCACGCCGCGCCTCGTCGCGATAGCTCCAGCGCATGGGGGCGCCGACCAGCGCGCCGACCTTCTCGATCGCCTCCAGCACCGAGGTGCTGTTGTCGCGCCCGCCGCCCAGGTTGTAGACCTCGCCGGCGCGTGGCTGCTCGTAGAACGCGCGGAACGCCCGCACGACGTCGTCGCTGTGGATGTTGTCGCGGACCTGCTTTCCCTGGTAGCCGAAGACCGTGTAGTGGTCGCCGCGCACGGCGCACTTGACCAGGTAGGAGAGGAAGCCGTGCAGCTCCACGCCGCTGTGCTGCGGCCCGGTGAGGCAGCCGCCGCGGAAGACGCCGACGGCCAGCCCGAAGTAGCGGCCGTACTCCTGCGCCATCAGGTCGGCCGACGCCTTGGAGGCCCCGAACAGGCTGTGCAGCGTCTGGTCGATGCGGCAGCGCTCGTCGATGCCGTGCCAGTCCTCGGGGCGGGCATAGTCGTAGCGCTGCGGCAGCTCGCGCAGCGGCAGCTCGTTGGGGGCGTCGCCGTACACCTTGTTGGTGCTCATGAGGATGAACACCGCCGCGGGGCTGTGCTGGCGCGTGGCCTCGAGGAGGTTGAGCGTGCCGAGCGCGTTCACCTCGAAGTCGTCGAACGGCATCTTGGCGGCCAGGTCGTGACTCGGCTGCGCCGCGCAGTGGATCACGAGGTCGAAGCGGGTCTCCCGAAACAGGGCGGCGATCCCCTCGCGGTTCCGGATGTCGAGGTCGTGGTGCTCAAAGTGGCGCGTCTCCGTCCGCAGGCGGGCGAGGTTCCAGGTCGTATCTCCCGCCTCGCCGAAGAAGCGGCGGCGCATGTTGTTGTCGACGCCGACGACGCGCCATCCGAGGCGATCGAAGGTCTGCACCGCTTCGGAGCCGATGAGGCCGCTGCTGCCGGTGACGAGGATGGTCTTCTGCTGGGTCATCTCACCTTCCCACGGGTCAGGCCGCCAGCGACGCGAGGTCGCGGGCGGCATGGTCGAGCTCGTCGAGGAAGCCGTGCGTAGCGGGCGTCAGTGAACGGAAGTGCGGCGCGCCGTTCTCCCGCACCCGGACCAGGAGCTCCTCGAGAAGAAACAGGGTAGGGCGAGGCCGCGGCGGCGCGCCCCGATGGTGCTCCAGTCGGTGCCCGGCCAGCCCCGCAGCGTCTCGGCGAGGCGATCCGCGTCCGCCGAGGCCGCGTCGCGCACGCGCGTCGCGAGTCCGGCGGGAAAGCGTGCCGCGAGCCCGTAGGTGAGGAGGTCGAATCCGGACTGGCGGCGCGCCGTGTACTCCCAGTCGATCAACCAGATCGCGTCCCCGGCGACGAGCACGTTGCCCGGCTGGAAGTCGCCATGCGTCTCGGCGGTCGCGATGCTGGAAGGTCCCGGGAACCGCTCGACCGCCCTCGCGAGCGCCGCGACCGTGTGGCCGAGGCTCGCCCGGCAGCCGGCGAACAGCGGCGCCGCGGCGATCCCGTCCTCCAGCTGCTGCACCAGTGAGCCCAGGTAGTCGGTCACCGCCACCTGCTGCGCGGTGCGGGCCGTGAGACGCCCGAGGGCTGCCCGCGCCGCCTCGAGCGCGCGCGCCCGCTGCTCGGCGAGTGGCAGCCGATTGAGCGGCGTTCCCGGGATCAGGTCCTCGGTGAAC
>VBLD01000011.1:20748-22247 GCA_005879205.1 Deltaproteobacteria bacterium | reverse complement strand
AACGCGCCGGCCATGCTGGCGAGCGGAGCCGTGCTCGGCCTCATCCTCTTCGTCGTGGCCGCGACGTACAGCTCCTTCACCATCATCCAGCCGGGCAACGTCGGGGTGGTGTTCAACCGCTGGTCGGGGGCGCTGAAGACGGTCGGGCAAGGCGTGGCCTGGCGGGTGCCGTGGGTGACGCAGGTGCAGTCGTATCCCGTGGCGCTGCGCACCTACACCATGGTGCAGCGCGGGGCCGAGGGCTCGATGCGCGGCGACGACTCGATCGACCTCCCGACCAAGGAGGGCCAGCACATCCGGCAGGATATTTCGGTTACCTACAATACGAGTCAGGAGAAGGCGGCCGACGTCTTTCGCTCGTTCCGCGGCGCCGACATCGCCGACATCGAGTCCACCTTCATCCGGCGCACGATCATCACCGTGTCGCAGAACGCCGCCGGGCATGATCTCCAACCAGCGCGGGCAGCTCCAGACGCGCATCCAGGACGACCTCCAGCACGAGATGAACAAGATGGGCTTCGTGGTCGACAAGGTGAACCTCGGCGCGAGCCATCTCCCGGACGTGATCGAGAAGCAGCTCCAGCAGAAGATGGCGGCGCAGCAGCAGGCGCAGCAGGCGGACTACGAGCTCCAGCGCCAGCAGACGCTCGCCAAGGCCAAGGTGGCGGAAGCGGAAGGGGAGGCGCAGTCGACGCTGGTCAAGGCCAAGGCGCAGGCCGAGGCGAACAACCTCCTCCAGCAGACGCTCTCGGCGCTGCTCATCCAGAACAAGGCGATCGAGCGGTGGAACGGCACCCTGCCGCAGTTCACCGGGGGCGGCGCCATCCCCTTCCTCAACCTGAAGGACCTCGGCGACAGCCATCCCCCCGTCGCTCGCTGAGCCCGCGGGCCGGTGCTTGCTCCATCTGGACGGGACGACTATTAACTCGAAGGGTACGATGGTGAATCCGGACGAGATCCGGCGCCGCATCGAGGTCGCGTTGCCGGGCGCCCGGGTGGAGGTGGCCGATACCACCGGAGCGGGCGACCACTTCGAGGTCCAGGTGGCGGCGCCGGGGTTCGCCGGCAAGGGGCTCGTGGAACAGCATCAGCTCGTGTACGGGGCGCTCGGAACGTTGATGCACGAGATCCACGCGCTGTCGCTCCGCACCTCTGCATCATAAGGAGAGACGACGATGGCCGACGTGCTCGAGGAGATCCAGGGCGAGATCCGGGACAACAAGGTGGTCCTCTACATGAAGGGCACACCGAGCTTCCCGATGTGCGGCTTCTCGGCCGCCACGGTGAAGGTCCTGCGCGAGATCGGTGCTCCGTTCAAGGCCGTCGACGTGCTCGCCGAGCCCGAGAAGCGGGAAGCGATCAAGGAGTACTCGAACTGGCCGACCATCCCGCAGCTGTACGTGGACGGCAAGTTCGTCGGCGGCTGCGACATCGTGCGCGAGATGCATGGTCGCGGCGAGCTGGCGCCGCTCATCCGGTCGGCGGTTCAGGCGGCCTGA
>VBLD01000011.1:17173-20686 GCA_005879205.1 Deltaproteobacteria bacterium | reverse complement strand
GATGGTCCAGCGTTCGCGGAGCCAGTGGTTGGCGAGGCGCTCGTACTCGTAGAGCACGATCTTGGTGTCGCGACGGACGCGCCACCAGCGTGTGGTCGAGAAGACGTCGTAACGCGACGGACGCACCGCGACGGCGACCGCGTTGCCGAGGGCGCGACGATAGATGAGGTGGGCGCGGCGGGTGTGTGCACGCGACGTGACGACGACGAGGCGCCGCAGGCTATGGCTGCACGCATAGCGCGCGACCGTCCGCGCCTCGCTCTCCGTGCTGCGCGCGCGCCGCCGCAGGCGCACGATCGCGCGGCGCGGGACGCCGAGCTGCTCGAGCGCCGAGATCGTGAGCTCGTCCGACTCCGGCAGGTGCACGCCGCGCGCGTGGAGCGCGCTCTCGCCGCGCGCCAGGCGCTCGCGGGTGACGACGACTCGAGGGGCGACGCCGGCACGGTAAAGGTCGCTCGCCTCGAGGACGCGGGACGGGATCGATCCCGCGAGGACGACGATCGCATCGGCGGATGCCGGCAGGGGATCGGCCACGACGAGCAACCGCCCCGCGAACGGCACGGCCGCGAGCGACAGCGCGGCGACCGCGACCATCAGGCCCAGCAGCCGGCCGCGCGTCACAGGCTCTTGCGAAGCCGATCGGTGCGGCCACCGGCGTCGGAGAAGGCGGCGCTCAGCGCCGCGGCGCAGCCCGGGCTCAGGTGATGCTGCGTCCGCGGCAGCGCCGCCGCCTCGGCGGCCCGCTCGAGCGCGCGGCTCGACGCCAGCAGGAGTCGCTTCGTCGCCGCCGGTTTCGCCGGCCCTTCGGCGCGCTGGATCAGCGCGCAGGCGCGCGTCAGCCGCCGTGCGAACGACTTCGGCACCCGGTCGCTCGCGCACGCCGGGCTCGTCGGGCGGCGGCAGACGCAGGCCACCGCGTCGAAGCCGCTGCGCGCGTCGTGGTGACAACCGGTGGCCGGTTCGCAGCTGTCGACCATGCAGGGATCGCCGAGATCGCAGTCGGCGTGCGATCCCGGCACGCAGACGTCGGCATCACCGCGGCAGTGGTCGTCCTCGGTGCAGGCGTCGCCGTCGTCGCATGGCGCCGGGAACGGCCGGGGCACGCAGCCGCGCGCCGGATCGCAGGCGCCCGTCAGGCACTGGCCGCGGCAGGGGAGGGTGTCGGCGGCCGAGCACACGTCGCCCGTCCCGCTGCATCGGTCGCCGAGCGTGCACGGGTTGCCGTCGTCGCAGACGCTGCCGGCCGGCTTCGGGACGCATCCCAGCCGATGATCGCAGGCGCCGGTCAGACACTGGCCCTTGCACGTGGCGGGCCGTCCCGGCACGCAGACGTTCGACGTCCCGACGCAGTGGTCCCCTCCGGTGCAGGCATCGCCGTCGTCGCAGGCGGCCCGCGCCGACGTCGGCACGCAGCCGACCGCGGGATCACACGTGAGACATGGCCCGTCGCACGCGACCGGGGACGCGACGCACGCCTCGTGGCCGGGGTCGCCGTCGCAGTGATCGCCCGCCGTGCAGGCGTTGCCGTCGTCGCACGGGGCGCCGGCCGGCCGGCCGACGCATCCATCGGGGTCGCAGAGCGGCAGGGTCGCGGCCGAGCGGCTGCCGTCCTGGCCTCGCTTCGACACCTGAAGCACGAGCGGCGCGAAGCAGTCGACCGGCATGCGGAAGACGAGCATGGTGGGCGTCACGGCCTGCGGGTAGAGCGTGGCGACAGGACCTCCGTCCAGGGTGGTGAGGCGCAGGCGGTTGGCGTTGGTCTGGCGGTTCGCCGTCTCCACCTCCGGGTTCTCCGCCGAGCACGGGGTGGCGGGCGCGGTCTCGCCGGCGCATGCGGCGGCGTCGACGGCGTCGAAGTTCTCGCCGTACACGCGCACGACGTCGCCGGCGCGCGGGCGGCCCGGCGAGATCGCGCTCAGGACGGGCGCCGCGCTGCGCGCGCCCGGCGGCATGCCGAGATCGACGCTGGCGCCCGGCTCGACCTGCACGTCCGCGGTCGCGACCGCCGACGTGTCGCACGCGCCGCCGTCGCCGCAGTGCTCCCACTGATTCCCCTGCGCCTCGACGGCGTCCGGGGTGGTCTGGTGGAAGTTCACGCCGTCGCCGGAGCGGTTGACGTTCAGCGTGAAGGCGTTCCGGCCGGGGCTGTCGGCGGTTCCGTAGTCGATGGCGGGCGACGCGCAGCCGTCGCAGCGTGACTGCACGGCCCCGAAGCCGCGCGGGAAGGGCGAGGCACAGAACTGGGGGGCGGCGCACGCCGGATCGTCCCGGCAGCAACGTCCGGGAAGGCCGCAGCACTCGGCGGTCGCCTGGCAGAACGCGGGCTCGGTGTCGTCGGGGGACGGCTGGCAGGCGCTGCTGATGCCGCCGTCGTGGTTGCAGACGAAGGCCACGCCGCGGAAGGTCGCGCGCGCGGCCGTCGCGGCGGCCGTGGTCTCCACCCGGACGCCGACGAACTGGTTGTCGCTCACGTAGTCGTCGGTGAACGTCGCCTCGGCGTTGTCGACCACGGAGAGACCGCGCCCGCCCGCGAAGCGAATGACGTTGCCACGCGTCTCGAGCGTGCTCGTGTCCTCCTGTCCGCCCACCGACAGGCCGTTCTGCGCGGGTCCCGGCACGTTGTGCTCGATGACGTTCTCCTCGGCCCGGGCCTGACCGCCGACCGTGATCTCGACGCCGCCGTTGGTGTTGTCGTGGATGCAGCTCCGGCGCACGAGTGCCGTCCCGCCGGTCGTCACCTTCATGCCCTTGTCGGCGGCCGATGTGACCTCACACTCCTCGACGACGTTCTCCTCGCCCGGCGCACCCGCGTCCCGCTCGATGCTCACCCCGTCGCCCACGGTGGGGCCAGTCACCAGCGACTGCTCCAGACGGTTGCGGCGGGCTCCGGCACCGACGAACGCCACGGCGTCCCGCTGCACTGCCAGGTTGGGGGCCCGGGTGCCGGCGAGGACGAGCCCGCGCAGCACGTCGTCGCTTCCATAGATGCGGACCACGGAGGCGTCCGCGGCGGTGGCCAGGATCACGCCCCCGCGGTCGCCGCGCGCGTCGAGCCCGTCGACGACGACGCGGGAGCCCGTCACGCAGACTCCCGCCGGGAAGCCGTCGGGATCGCAGATGTGGCGCGAGAGATCGATGGTCTGCGGCGCATCCTTGCCGGGGAAGGCGGCGCGCGAGAAGGTCACGAGCGCCGCGCCGGGATTGGCGGCGGTGTAGTCGCTGGCGGCGGCGAGCGTCGTGCGCAGGCCGGTCTCGGTGGCGGCGGGCACGACGAACGTGCGCGGGTACACCGTCCACACGAGGACGTTCGAGGCGCCACCGGCGCCGTTCGCGAGAAAAGCGGCTCGCTGGCTCACCTCCTGCGGGTCCGAGCCGGTGACGGTCACGGCGAGGCGGTTCACCCAGGCGCCGGGGCGAAGACCGGTCACGGTCCCGCAGCGGACGACGCCCGTGCCGGCGCAGGCGAGGGTGGCATGGTAGGTCGTGGCCCCGCCGGCGGCGCAGGTGGCGGCG
>VBLD01000011.1:16543-16963 GCA_005879205.1 Deltaproteobacteria bacterium | reverse complement strand
GACGGCCTTGCCGCACTTCACGATCATGCATCCGCGCGACAGCCGGCCGCCGGAAGGGCGTCTTGACTGCGGCGCCCGGACCGCGCTCTCGTGCCCGCATGAAGACGGTGCAGACGGTCACGGGCCCGGTCTCCCCGGGCGAGCTCGGCACGACGCTCATGCACGAGCACCTCATGATCGGCTGGCCCGGGTGGGAAGCGGAGGCGCCCGCCGACCGCGCCGCGCGGCGCGAGCACGCCAAGCGGTGCGTCGACCGCATGCTCGAGCTCCGCGACCTCGGGCTCGCGACGTTCCTCGACCCATGTCCGATCGACCTCGGTCGCGACGTCGAGCTGATGGCCGAGGTGGCGCACGCCACCGGCGTCCACATCGTGTGCGCGACCGGACTCTACAAGGAGGATCAGGGCGCGCCCGCCTACT
>VBLD01000011.1:5922-16500 GCA_005879205.1 Deltaproteobacteria bacterium | reverse complement strand
CGAAGGGATCGGCGACACCGGCATCCGGGCCGGCGTGATCAAGGTGGCGACCAGCGCCCACAAGATCACGCCCTACGAGGAGATGGTCCTGCGCGCGGCGGCCCGCGCGCACCTGGAGACCGGCGTGCCGATCACCACGCACACCGACGAGGGCACCATGGGCGCCGAGCAGCTCGAGATCCTCGTCGGCCAGGGCGTCGCGCCGCAGGCCATCGTCGTCGGCCACTCCGACGGCTCGAGCGACCTGCACTATCATCTCACCATGCTCGATCGTGGGGCCTACCTCGGCTTCGACCGCTTCGGTCTCGAGCTGCTGCATCCGGATCGCGAGCGCCTGGCAGCGCTGATCGGGCTCCTCGGGCTCGACTTCGAGCGGCAGATCGTCCTCTCGCACGACACCGTGTGGTGCTGGCGCGGCCTGCCGCCGATCCTGCCTCCCGAGCTGATGCCGGACTGGCAGCCGACGCACGTCTTCAAGAAGGTGATCCCGCGGCTGCGGGCGGCGGGCGTCTCGCAGGAGAAGATCACGACGATGCTGGTCGAGAACCCGCGCCGCTACTTCACGGAGTCCGGCGTCGTTCGCGCCTGAGGACCGGCCCGCCGGTGGCGGGGGCCGCCTGCCGATGATACGGGGGCGGCCGTGGGACGGCGGAGTCGGCCGTGGTGGGCGGCGGTCCTGCTTCTCGGCGTCGCCTGCAGCCGACGGCTGCCGGCCGGCTGGGCGTACGTGACCCGCGTCACGCCGACGGCCGCGACCGTCGTGTGGACGGGCCCGATGGAGACGGTCGATTGCCGCCGGCCCGACGGTCGGAGCGTGCAGGTCGTCGCGCCGGAGGGCCGGCGGGGCCTGCGCGTCGCACGCCTCGCAGGACTCGTCCCGGCCACCGACTACGGCTGCCGCATCGGCCCGGGTCATCCGCCGTCGCGCGTCCGCTTCCGCACCGCGTCGGTCGAGTCCGTGCCCTTCACCTTTGCGGCCGTCGGCGACACCGGCGACGGCAGTCGGACCGCGGCGGCGCTCGCTCGTCGCATCCTCGCGGGACGGCCCGCCTTCCTGGTTCATCTCGGCGACTTCGCCTACCCGGGCGGGAAGGCGCGCCAATACGCGGCGGAGTTCTTCCGGCCCTACGGGCGCCTCCTCCGGCGCATCCCCCTCATGCCGACGCCAGGCAACCACGACCTCGAGCCGCGCAGCGTCTATCACGACCTGTTCGCGCCCGCCGCCGACGGCGAGGACGCGGGCGGGCCGCACTACGCCTTCGACTGGAATGCGGCGCATCTGGTCTCGGTCTCGTCGCCCGAGTTCGCGCGCGACGGAGCACCGGGCGCGGGCTGGCTCGCCGCCGATCTCGCGGCGGCGGCCGTTCGGCCGTGGCGCATCGTCTTCCTGCACGAGCCGCCGTACAGCGCGGGCGTGAAGTTCACCGTTCCCGGGCTGCGCGACGTCCTCGAGCCGATCGTCGAGCGCGGGCGTACGGACCTCGTCCTCGCGGGCCACGAGCACCTCTACGAGCGGTCCACACCCGCGTGCGCTTATGCGGCCGAGGCCCGTACGCTGCACGTGGTGAGTGGCGGCGGCGGCGCAAACCTCGATCCGGATCCCGTCCGGCCGCACCCGAACTTCCCGCGTGTGGTCTCGGTGACGCACTATCTGCGCATCCGCGTCACGCCCGCAGAGCTCGACATCCGCGCCGTGGACGTCTCGGGCCACGTCGTGGACCGGGTTCGCCGCCGTCGCGGCGCGGACGTGGCGTGCCTCTCGAGCGGCTGGCCGCCGCCCCGCGACCGGTGACGCGCGCCCTCGTCCTCAGGATCGCGGCCCTCGGTGCGCTCACCGTCGTGCTCGGCGCGCGTGCAATCGACAGCGACGTCTACGAGGGTGGCGAGGCGCGCGAGGCGCTGGTGGCGCGCGAGATGCTGGACACTGGCGACTGGATCCTGCCGCTGTGGAACGGCAGCGTGGTGCCCTCGAAACCGCCGCTCTTCCACTGGCTCGTGGCGAGCAGCGCGCGGCTCACCGGTGGGCAGGTCACGGTCCGGACGCTCCGCGCCCCGTCGGTCGTCCTCGGCGGCGTCGTCGTCGTGGTCGTCTTCCTCGCCGGCCTCGCCTGGGGAGGGGCCGAGGTGGGGACCTTCGCGGCGCTCGTGCTGGTGACCACCCCGCAGTTCCTGACCGAGGCGAGCGACGGGCGCGTCGACATGACGCTCACCGCGGCGGTCACCGGCGCGCAGGTGGCCGTCGTGCAGGCCCTCGGCGTGCGCCGAGGGGCACGACTCGTACTCGCCCTCTGCCTCGCATTCGCCATGCTCGCCAAGGGTCCCATCGGCCCGGGTCTCGTCGGCCTCACCGCGCTCGCCTTCGCGGCGCGCGAGCGACAGCTTCGCCCCGTCCTCGGTCTCGTGCGCCCGCTGCCCGTTCTTCTCTTCGTCGTCGTCGCCGGCGGCTGGTACGCGCTGGCGTACGCCCATCGCGGCATGGACTTCGTCGCCAAGCAGATCCTGTCCGAGAACGGCGAGGCCCTGCTCGGCAGCAGCCGCTTCCCGTACCGCTCGCCACTGTACTACGTCGCCCCGCTCGTGCTCGGCGGGTTCCCGTGGACGCTCGTCGTGCCCTGGGCCGCCGCCCGCGCGTGGGGCGGCGAGCGGCCCCGGCGGTACGCGGTCGTCTGGGCGGCTTCATCTTCTTCTCGATCGCCCCGCTCAAGCGCGCCGCCTATCTTCTCCCGCTCCGCCCCGCGCTGGCGCTGGTGGTCGGCTGGTGGCTGGCGGAGGTCGCGCGCGAGGCGGAACCGGCGGCGCGGCTCAGCGGTGCCGCTCGCACGCTGGCGCACGCCGTCACGGCCGGGGCCCTCCTCGCCGCGGCGAGCGCGATCGCCGTGGGGCACGGTCTCGTCTCGACGGCGAGTATCCGGGACGTCGCCTTGCGCTACGAGATCGACGTCGACGCCTACGCGCGCACGATCGCCGCACGGCAGCTCGAGATCGTTGCCCTGGCGCTCGCGGCCGCGCTGGCGGGTGCGCACGCGGCGCGCGCGCTCGGGCGCGCGCGCTGGCGGCGCGCGACGTTCGCCACGGCGGCGGCCGTGGCCGGCGTCGCCCTCCTCGCGCTCGGAGTATTCGTGCCGGCGCGTGCCGCCCAGAAGTCCATCCGTCCCTTCGCGCTCGCCGTGCGCGCGCGGCTCCAGCCCACCGATCGGCTGAGCCTCTTCACCGGCGAGGAGGAGATCCCCTTCATCTTCTACGTCGGCCGTCGCGTGCGGCTGGCGAGCGGTCGACCGGTGGAGCTTGCCCCCGGCTACTACGTGCTGGACCAGGAACGCTGGGGTGCCTGGGGACGGCGGCCCGGCTGGGAGGAGGTGCTGAGGAGCGCACACGTCTTCTCGCGCCACCGCCGCGATCTGGTCCTGGTACGGCGGAGGTAGCACGTTCGCCGGCCGACGTGACCGGAATCCCAGGTCGTGTTCCTCACAGGAACCCGAGGAACCCGTTCGCGAGGGCCGCCGCGCCCACCGCACCCACCGCGAGCCCGCCCCACCAGACGGCCGTCCGGTCGAGGACGGCCGCGACCGTCTCGAGCACGATCGCGATCTGCAGGAGGCTGGTCGCGACCGCGAAGCGGTGGTGGCGGGCGAAATGCTCGGCGGCCTCTTGATTGGCTCGGTCCCGCTCTTCCTCGTCCGCCTGCGCGCGGCTCTCGGAGGCGGCGATCTCGGCGCGCTGCGGCTCGGGATCGGGGGCACCGCCGGGGGCCAGCTCCTGGAGGTGGAGCTTGATCGACTTGGCCTGGCGGTAGGCCCATTCGTCGGAGGCGCGGCTCTGCCAGAGGACCGCGTCGTTCTTGGCGAGAATGGCCTCGGCGGCGCTGTGCTCGGCCTCGAGGGCGGAGATCGAGGCGAGCACCGCGAGCAGCGCGGCGGTGACGGCGACGCGCGTCGAGAGGCCGCGGCGACGCGGCCGTTCCAGATCCTCCTGCTCCACGAGCTCGTGAGGCTCGAGCGTCTCGCGGCCCATGCGGCGCGAGGGTAGCGGACCCGCCCGCCAGCGCAAGCGGCCGTACGCGAGCGAACTCGCGTACTTTTTCCGGAGTTCGTCTCTAGCGGGCGCCGGGGCGTGCATGCTAAGGGATCGCGCTTTTGGAGGTTTTCCGCATGCGCGTCACCGTCGGGTGGTTCGTGGCCGTCGCCTTGCCGCTCGGGCTCGTGCCGCGTCCCGCCACGGCCGCCGTCTCGTCGGCGACCGATCTCTGCCCGGCCAGCGCCAACCCCTGCGTCGTGACCGGAGACCTCACGGTGAACCCCAACACGACGCTCGATCTCGGCGGTCGCGCGCTCGACCTGAGACCCGGCGCGAGCCTGTCGTTCACCTCGGGCACGCTCGCCATCCGGGCCGGGAGCGTCAGGCTCGAGGCGGCAGCGTCGATCCTCGGATCGGCGCCGAACGATTCGTTCCCGAGCCTCTCGATCATCACGACGGGTGACATCCGCGTCGAGGCGAGCGGCTCGACCAAGGGCAAGGTCGACCTCGGTGGCCCGGCATCGGGTGGAGTGATCACGCTGGCTGCCCTCGGTGTCATCCAGATCGATGGGCTCCTGCTCGCCAAGTCCACGCAGGTCTCGTCGTTCGGCGGCTCGATCAACTTGCTCGGGGTGTGCGTGGGCGGGCCGCACGACGGCACGAGCTGCGTCGGGGACATCCCGGAGTGCGGCGACGTGACCACCCACGGCACCTGCACGGGCGGCGATCGCGCCATCCAGGGCAGTGCGAACGTCTCGTCGCCGGACGAGGGCGGAGACGTCACGGTGTCGGCGCCGCAAGGCTCGATCACCGTGGGCGGCATGGGAATCAACGCCTCGGGAGGCGAGGACGGGGGCGGCACCATCGACCTCGAGGCGGGCGGCAACGTGACCACCGGCGCGCCGCTCAACGTGAACGGTGGAGGGCTCTCGGGCGACGCCGGCTCGGTGACCGTAATGGCGAACGGCTCGGTGTCGATCGGCGACAGCGTCACCGGGAACGCGGCGGGCAGCGTGACGGAGGGCGGAGGCAGCGGCGCCGACATCGAGATCACCGCGGTCGCGGGCAGCATCAGCGTGACGGCGCCGATCAGCGCCGACTCGGGCATTCCCGACGGCAGCGGGGGCCAGGTGTGTCTGACGGCCGGCACCGACATCCTGCAGACGGCGCTCGTCTCGGCGGCGGGCCGCGGCACGGAGGGGACCGGCGGCGACCTCGAGCCGGACGCCGGCCGCAACCTGACCCTCGGCCCGATCGACGTCAGCGGCGGTATCGGTGGTGGCGGGACCGTCTTCGCGGACGCGGGTGCGCAGGCGACGGTGCAGGGCCAGATGAACGGCGACGGCGGTGGGATGTTCCAGGTCGTCGCCGCGACGATCGTGGTGACGGGCAAGGTGCACGCCGACGCCTTGAGCAGCGACGACCTGGGCGGTTCGGTGATCCTCCAGGCGTGTGCGGTCACCGTCAACGCGGGCGCGGTCGTCTCGACGCTCGGCACCACCGGCGAGAACCTGCTCCAGGCGAGCGGCCCGATGACGATCGCCGGGACGCTCACCTCGGCCGCCAACCACCTCGAGTACCTCGACCCCGCCCACCTGCCGCAGATCGTCCCGGGGGCGGTCGTCTCGCCCGGGCCCATGATCGGCCAGAACCAGCTCCTGCCGCCGTGCGGCACGCCGACTCCCCGGTGTGGCAACGGCATCGTGGAGAGCGGCGAGGAGTGCGACGACGGCAACAGCCGCCCGTGCGACGGGTGCTCGGCGTCGTGCACGGTCGAGGGCTGTGGCAACGGGATCGCCGAGTGCGACGAGCAGTGCGACGACGGCGCCCGCAACGGCACCGCCGGCGACGGATGCGACGCGAGCTGCCGGCTGGTCGGAACGATCCGCCTCGTGCCGTCGTCGCACGTCGACTCCTCGAACTGCTTCCTCGAATGGGCGATCGACAATCCAAACGGTCCGGTCGTGAACGGCTTCCCGTCCAGAGACCAGACCTGCATCGACGGCGACCCGTCGTGCGATGCAGACGGCGCCACCGACGGCACGTGCACCTTCCGTCTCGGGGCCTGCATCAACGCCGACGATGCGCGCTTCCCGACCTGCCATCCCGCGGCGATCAAGATCGTCGATCTCCTCCACCCGGCGCCGCTCAACCCGGCCGACGCCACCGATGGGGTGAACGCGAACCACCTGGTCCCGGTGCTCGAGGCGCTCGGGACGACCGTCATGGCAGGCTCGACGGTCCTCGAGAGCGGGACGCCGGTCACCGCGCGCGACGCCTGCACGGGGCTCGTGCCCTTCCTCGTCCCGCACCTCCCGGGCCTGGTGGCGAGCCGTGTGGTGAGCGCGACCGCGACCGATACCTCGGGCCATCGCATGGGTGCCAACCGGTTGAAGCTCACCTGCCAGCCGAATCCCGCGGTCTGCGGCAACGGCGTGACGGAGCTCGGTGAGTCGTGCGACGACGGCAACACCACGCCGTGCGACGGCTGCTCCGCCACCTGCCGCCTCGAGTGCGGCAACGGCACCGTCGAGTGCGGCGAGCAGTGCGACGACGGGCCGGCCAACGGCGCGCCCGGCGACGCGTGCACGGCCGACTGCCAGCTGGTGCCGCCGGCGCTGCGCATTCCGGGGGGCGGGGCGCCTGGCAGCGATTGCGGCCTCGAGTGGTCGATCGAGATGGGCGCGCCGGTCGTCGCGCGCAGCGGGCTGCCGATGGCGAAGCAGCTCTGCGTCGACGGTGACCCGGCCTGCGACTTCGACCCGACGCCGGGCACCTGCCGGTTCCACCTCTGGGCCTGCCTCGGGGGCGAGGATCCGCGCCTGGCGTGCGCGGCGGGTGCCGTCTCGCGCGTCGACGTGCTCCGGCCGACGGCCCTCGAGCGCGTGCAGAACGTCGCGGCGCGGAACGCGCTCCTGGCGGCCCTCGGGCGGTTCCAGAGCCCGCTCGGGCCGGGAGAGCGGTGCACCGGCAGGATGGACGCGGACGTCCCGATCGGACGCACGAAGCTCGTGTTCCGGACGCTCACGCACGGCCCCGGTGCCGCGATCGACCGGGACGCGCTGCAGCTCACCTGCCTGCCGCCGGCGGCTCCCTGAGGCCGCGCTCAGCGGGCCAGGATCACGACGCAGGCGTTGGCGCCCCGGCCGACCGTGTGCGCGAGGGCGGCGCGTGCGCGCGGCACCTGACGCGGCCCCGCCTCGTCGCGCAGCTGCCAGGTGAGCTCGACGACCTGAGCGAGCGCGGAGGCGCCGAGCGGCTCACCCTTGGCGAGGAGGCCGCCGCTCGCGTTGACGGGCAGGCGGGAGCCCATCTCGCCGCCGCCGTCGCGCACCCAGCGTCCGCCGGCGCGACGCGGGCAGAGCCCCAGCTCCTCGACGGAGAGGATCTCGCGGCCCGAATCGGTGTCCTGCAGCTCGACCAGATCGAGGTCGCCCGGCCCGATGCCCGCCTCGTCGTAGGCGGCCCGCGCGGCCAGCTCGGTCGGCGTCGGGACGTCCACATCGGTAAGACCGCCGAGGGGGGTGTGCTCCCCGAGCACGGAGCCCGAGAGGTGGGAGCGGAGCGCCGCCGCCGCCACCCGGACGGCGCGCGACGACGGGCGCGCGGAGAGCACGACCGCCGCGGCGCCCTCGTTCGGCGCGCACAGCATCAGGAGGCGCAGCGGCTCGCACACGACCGCCGACCCGAGCACCTCGTCGAGCGACACCGCGCGGCGATACATGGCATACGGGTTGGCCACGCCCTGGCGGTGGTTCTTCACCGAGACGCGCGCCAGATCCTCGAGCGTGACGTCGCTCTCGAGCATCAGCCGCTGGGCGCGGAGCGCGAAATAGGCGGGCGTCGCGGCGAGACCCGCCTCCTCGCGCCACGGGTCGAAGAAGCTCGAGCGGATGATGCCGCGGGGCATCTTCTCGAGCCCGAAGACCAGGACGGCGTCGGCCCGGCCGCTCGCCACGCTGGTCGCGCCGAGGGCCAGGGCCGCGCCGCCGCTCGCGCAGCCCGCCTCCACGTTCACGATCGGGACACCGGAGAGGCCGAGCGCCGTGAGCACCTTGTGGCCCGCCGCCACGCCGCCGTACACGGTGCCGCAGAAGGCCGCCTGGAAGCCGCCACGGCCGATGCCGGCATCGGCCAGCGCCGCCCGCACGGCCTCCATGCCGAGCGCGGTGAGGCTCCGGTCGGGAAAGCGACCGAAGGGATGCAGGCCGACACCGGTGACGTAGACGGGCGTCATGCGCGTACGGGCCGGAAGGCGTACGAGAGAACCGGCCGGCCGTCGTCGTCGGCGTACAGCGTCTCGACGACGAGCTGCATCGGCAGGCCGGGCCGCAGACGGGCGGGGTCCGGCTCGGTGAGCCGGGAGACGACGGAAAGGCCGCCGTCGAGCGCGACCACCCCCAAACCGTAGGGAACGGGGCCGCGGTAGCCCGGCGGCGCACGCAGCACCGTCGTGTAGAGCTCGAGGTGGCCGGCGGGGCCGACGCGGATCTCGCGCGCGCCGTCGGCCGCGCAGTACGGACAGACCGTCGACGCGGGGAAGTGGCGCTTGCCGCAAGCGTCGCATGCGCCGGCGAGCAGCCGCGGTCCGTCGACGTCGCACACGAAGAGACCGGCGGCGATCGCCCGGGCGTCGGCCATTTACGCCGACCCGAGACTGCGTCTCGGGTCGGGATCGGAGGCGAGCATGCGGCGTTCGCTGGACGAGACGAACGTCATGGCGCGGCGGGCGAAGCCGGCGCGCCAGACCGTGCCGTCCTGGGACCGTCGGTTTGCCCTTCTCTACCGCGCGGCACTCTCGCTGCCCTTTCCCTACCCGAGACGCTGTCGGATCGCTCTGCTAGCCGAGAACGGCTCGGCTAATGTGGCAGCCGTATTGCACCGCGACGGCGGCGAGGGCAAGCGCGGGATGACGGCGCGCGTGGCGCCGCGCCTTCGCGAGGCCGCGTGCGAGCGCCAGCCGCACATGATGCCGGGCCGGCTTCGCCGGCCGCGGCATGACGTGCGCCTGATCCACGCACCGCCGCACCCTCACATGGTCTCGCGTCGCTACCCGACCAGGCCTGCCGCCCGCGCGCCGCTGTCGAGCGGTGCCGAGAGCGCCCGCTCGATCGCCAGGTACTCGGAGACCGGCACCTCGACCGACTTGAGATAATGGCGGCAGCTGGCACACACCTCGAGGCCGTACGGCGGCTCCCCGGTGCGGCGGAACGCGAGGCGGTCGGGCCGCGTCTCGCGGCAGAACGCGCACCCTGCCCGCGGCGCCCGCCACGCGGCGTCGCAGCGCGCGCAGTAGAGGACGCGGGCGGCGCGTGCGGGGGTGGAGAAGTCGGGCTCGCCGTCGCAGTAGGGACAATGACCGGAGGCGGAGCAGGGGGGCGCGTCTGCAGGCTCGAGCGACTGGCTCAGGTGTCGCAGCAACGGCCGCATGGCGACCCCGGCGATGCGCAGGGCGAGCGCGTCGCGGCCGTCACGCGCGGACGCGCCGGTCATCCAGCGGCGCACCAGCGGAGTGACGTCCGCCGTGCGCGCGCGGAGGGCCCGGTAGGCCGACGCCGCGAGCAGCCCCTGATCGCCGAGCAGGTCGACCACCGTGACGAAGCGCATGCCGACGGCGTCGGCGTGGACCGGCAGGGCGCCGAGCGGAATGCACGGCGGGACGGGGCGGACCTGGACGCCGGCGAGGGCGGCGACCTCTGCCGACACCGGCTCGAGGCGCGAGAGCGCCGTGATGACGCGCACCAGCGCGGCCTCGGCCTCTCCCAGCCGCGCAGCGAGGTCGGCGACCACCCGAGCGGGCGGCGCCTCGCGACTCAGCACCAGATCGGCACGGCCCATGCGAGGAGGGCGATGCCAGGGTCGTGCCAACCCGCAGGGACGCGCATCCGCACCGGGTGGTGTCGCAGGCTCCGACGAAATGGGGTGACGTCGTTGCGCGATGCGATGCCGTGTGGCATTCGCGACCTTGGTCTCCCGCATGAGTCGGCCGGCTTCTCCCCTCTTGCCGCACGAAGGCGAGCACCTGCGGGTGGGCGACGAGTACTACGTCCTCTCCTCGTCGCTCGCGAGCCGACGTCGCAAGCACGTCCTGTCGCACCAGGACAGCTTCGCGGTGCTCGATCAGTCGGGCGACATTCCCTTCGCGCTCGAGGAGGAGGTGGGAGTCTTCTTCCGCGGGACGCGTCACCTCTCGCAGCTCGAGCTCCTGGCGGGCGGCCGCCCGCCGTTCTTCCTGTCGTCGGCGGTGACGCCCGACAATCTGCGCGCGGTCGCCAACCTGACCAACAACGACGTCCGGGAGGACGATCGGGTCACGCCGCGCTCGACGCTGTCGATCCGGCGCACGACGCTCCTGTGCGAGCCGCAGCTCCTGGTCCGCTTCGTGCTCCACAGCTTCACGCTCGGCCCGCTCACCATGCGGCTCGAGCTACGCCTGTCGGCCGACTTCGCCGACGTCTTCCAGGTCCGGGGTCTCTCGCGGGTGGGTTGCGGCACGTGCGAGCCGCCGCACGCGGAGGGCGGAGCCCTCGTCTTCGCCTACCTGGGGCTCGACGGGGTCCGCCG
>VBLD01000011.1:1127-5908 GCA_005879205.1 Deltaproteobacteria bacterium | reverse complement strand
AGGCCTGGCTCGACCTCGTGTTCGCGTCGGAGGAGGAGCGCGTGGTGGACGTCGCGATCGTCTGCCTGAACGACGAGGCGCCGGCGCCGGCGCGGCTCGGCTTCACCGGAGCGGAGGCGGTGCGCGAGCGCGAGCACCGCCTGTGGCAAGCGGAGCTCACCACCGTGCACTCGGCCGACGCCGGCCTGAACGCCATCATCGGACAGGCATTCGCCGACATCTTCATGTTGACGGTGGCGCCGGAAGCGGGCACGCCACACGCCGTCGACCGCTTCGTCTACGCAGGCATTCCGTGGTTCGCCACCATCTTCGGCCGCGACGCCTTGATCACCGCGCGCGAGATGCTCGGCTTCGCGCCGGGCCTCGCACGCAGCGTGCTGCGCACGCTCGCGGCGCTGCAGGGAACCGCGGTCGATCCCGCGCGCGACGAGGAGCCCGGCAAGATCATCCACGAGGCGCGCTACGGCGAGATGCCCGCCACCGGCGAGGTACCGTTCGGCCGCTACTACGGCAGCCTCGACGCGACGCCGCTCTTCTGCATGCTGCTCGGCGCCTACGCGCGGGTCACCGGCGATCTGGAGCTCGTGCGCGAGCTCTGGCCGCACGCGCGCGCCGCCCTCGACTGGATGGACCGCTACGGCGACCGCGACGGGGATGGCTACCTCGAGTACGCCAGGCGGACCGAGCACGGCCTCGCGAACCAGGGCTGGAAGGATTCCGGCGATTCCATCTTCCACGCCGACGGCAGCCTCGCCGAGCCGCCCATCGCGCCCGTCGAGGTGCAGGGCTACCGCTACGCCGCGCTGCTCGCCATGGCGGAGCTCGCCGAGGCGATCGAGGTGGAGGGCGCGGCCGACTGGCTGGCCGCGGCGGCCACGCTGCGCCAGCGCATCAACGACGACTTCTGGGTGGAGCGCGAGGGAACGTACGCGCTGGCGCTCGACCGGGACAAGCGGCCGTGCGAGGTCGTGGCGTCCAACGCCGGCCACCTCCTCTTCTGCGGCGTGCCGTACGCGGGGCGCGCGCGGATGCTCGGGTCGCGGCTGCTCCGCGCCGACCTCTTCTCGGGCTGGGGGATCCGGACCCTCGCCAGCGGGCAGCCGCGTTACAACCCGATGAGCTATCACAACGGCTCGATCTGGCCGCACGACAACGCGCTCATCGCGGCGGGACTCCGTCGCTACGAGCGGGTCGACGGGGTGCTCGACGTGCTGACCGGACTCGTCGAGGGGTCGCTGCAGTTCGAGGACCGCCGGCTCCCGGAGCTCTTCTGCGGCTTCGGCCGGCGGCGCGCGAGTGCCCCGGTGCCGTATCCGGTCGCGTGCCGGCCGCAGGCGTGGTCTGCGGCGAGCGTGTTCCTGCTCCTCGAGGCGGCGCTCGGCATGGAGCTCGATGCCACGCGCCGGCGCGCCGTGTTCCGCCAGCCGCAGCTCCCCGCGTGGCTCCCGTGGCTCGAAATCCGCAACCTGAGAATCGGGGATGCCCGGGTGGATTTGAACGTGCTACGAGGCAAGTACGGAGGTTCGATCGAGATCGCACGCAAAGAGGGCGAAGTCGACATCGTCGAAACGCGATGAGCATGCGGATCGCCATCATCTCGACCGCCGCGGCGGCCGTGCCACCACGCGGCTACGGCGGTACGGAACGGGTATTGCACTACCTGGCCCAGGGACTCGTCGAGCGCGGGCACGACGTCACCCTGTTCGCGACGGGTGACTCCCGCACCTCGGCCACCCTGCGCTGGCTCTACGCGACGCCGGTCTGGCCGATCGAGCAGATGGCCGAGGTCAATCACGTCGCCTGGAGCTGCGCCGAAGTGGCGCGGGGCACCTTCGACGTCGTCCACGCGAACCAGGCGACGGCGCTCGCCCTGACGCGCTTCGTGCGCGTCCCGCTGGTCTACACCCTGCACCACGACCGCGTGGAGGAGCTGTCGCGGCTCTACCGCTACTTCCCGGACGTGCACTACGTCGCCATCAGCGAGCGCCAGCGGCAGCTCGAGATCCCGCTGCAGCACGTCCAGGTGGTCCACCACGGCATCGACCCGGCGGAGTTCCCGTTCGTCGCCGAGTCCTCCGACTACGTCGCGTTCATCGGCCGCTTCGCGCCCGCCAAAGGACCCCATCTGGCGATCGAGGCGGCGCAGCGCGCCGGCGTATCCATCCGTCTCGCCGGCCGCCCCCACGCCGGCGAGGGCGAAATCTATTACGAGCAGGAGATGCTCCCGCGCCTCCGTCTGCCCGGCGTCGCCTGGGTGGGCGAATGCGACGGCGCCGCCAAGCAGGCGCACGTCGGGCGCGCGCGCGCGACGCTCTTCCCGATCTGCTGGGAGGAGCCGTTCGGGCTCGTGATGCTGGAGTCGATGTTCTGCGGGACGCCGGTCATCGCCTTCGCCCGCGGCTCGGCGCCCGAGGTGATCGATGATGGCGTCACCGGCTTTCTGGTGCGCGACATCGACGAGATGGCGGCTGCGATCCCGCGCGCCGCGGCGCTCGATCGCCGACGCTGCCGCGCGCGTGCCCGCGAGCGCTTCACCGCGGCGCGCATGGTCCGCGACTACGAGCGCATGTACCAAGCGGCCGTGCAGGCCCGGCGCCCCGCGCGTCGGAAGCTGCCGATCCGGATCGAATCGCTTTCGGAAGCTCGCACCGAGGTGATCGGCAAATAAGCGATCTGGCGCCGAGGCCGACAGCGCCGTCGGGGCCGGCGACGCTCGCGGCGGCATGGAGTGGCGTCGCGCACCCGGGCTGCGGGCAAGCTCACGAAATCGAGCGCCGGCGGCGCGGCCGTGGTCTTCTCGCCTCGCTTCACGTCGACCGACGTCTGCACGGAGATCATGGGCGTGCGGGTCAAGCTCGGCCGGCGTGGCCGGCCGGGCGAGCTCGCCATCCGCGCGACGGCCATCGGTACCTCCAAGCGCCAGCGCGACGTCGATCAGATCCGTCTGATCTGCCGGCGCTGACCTCCCCCCCAAACCGCCCTTTCGCCAGCTCACCCAGCCGCTGACAACCGAACGCTTCGCAGCCCGGCCGGCCCGGCCGTGCGAGGCACCGTTGCGCCCGCCGCGCCTAGCTGGTCGGTTCGAGCGCCGGCGCCACCTCGGGCGTCCCGAGCGCGTGCCAGTTGCTGAAGAATCCCGCGTCCTTGCGCTTCAGCTTGAAGGCGTTCCCGAGCAGCGCGTCGGGGCTGAAGAGGCGAAGCCCGCGCCCCCACGCCCGGATGAACCCCTTCGGATACTCGTAGAAGGCGGCCTCGCCGAAGCGCAGCGGCAGGGGCTTCCCGCGGAGGTCGAAGGTCGGGAGGTCACCGACCGCCTCGCAGGGCCCGCACGTCACGGGGGCCCACAGCCAGTCGTAGCTGCTCGCCACCTGCGTGGTGGCGATCTTGTATCCCGGCTTCGTGACCTCGACGCGGTAACTGTTGTCGCGCCGCAGGCGCAACGTGGCCGGCGTGGTCACCGTGTACTTCTTCGTCGGATCGAGGAAGTTGGGACCCCGCTCCGAGAGCAACGGCGACACCGTGGCGGTGGCACCCGGCGGGGTGGAGTCGATGCGGACGTCCTCGTACGGGCCGTGTACCAGGGTGGCGCAACCGGCAGCGAGCATGGCTACTGCGGTGAGAAGCGTCGGCTGGGTCGTCATCGCGAACCTCCTGTGGGGAGCCCCCGGACGGACGCTCACTTCCTGCCGAGCACGGCCTCCTTGAAGGTCTTGGCGACCGTGAAGCCGACCTTCTTGCGGGCAGGGATCTTGATGGGTTCGCCCGTCTGGGGGTTGCGGCCGATGCGGGCCTTCATCTTGCGCAGCCGGAAGATGCCGAGTCCAGGGATCTTGAGCGACTCGCCCTTCTTCACCGTTTTCACGACGTTGTCGATCAAAGCGCTCAGGAACTCGTCGACTTGCTTGCGGCTCACCCCTCCCGCTTCCGCGAGCTTCGCCACCAACTGCGCCTTCGTCATCGCAGTACCTCCGTGAGGGTGGTGTGGAGAAAAAAAGACCGGCGCACCTTACGCAGAGGCCTCGGCACATGTCAATGTAGTCCGCATCTACCAAGGGTTAGCGCTGCGTCGCGCGCTTTTGGCCGCGGCCGACGCGGGCCAGCGCGTCGACGCCGACCGCAGTCTCGAGCGCGTGCGCCGCCCGCCGTTCGTCGCGGCCGCGCGTCGTGCAGCGGCGCAGGCGCTGCACGCCTCCCGGATCGATCGTGCATTTTTGCGAGACGAGTCGTGCGTCTGTGTCTTCGTCGTTTCGCGATATTCCTGGAGAATCGGGCACTTCCATGGCATCCGAATTGCACGGCCCGATCCATGCCTCCCGGGGGAAACGTGACGTCCGTTGCGACCGGAGCTCACAGCGTTCGCGATATGCTCGACCGCATCCTCGCATCCTACGAGGAGATCGACAGGCGATTTGCTGCAGCAGGTGGAGTGGGGAGCCTGCTCAATCTCTACGAGCAGGTGCGTCGAGAGCTCGAGCGCGTGTCGTTCGATGAGCTGGACCGCATGACACTCGAGATCAAGTCCGTCATCGAGGCGCTCCTCAAGATGGACTACGAGCTGCGCAAGGTCCACAACCTGAAGTTGGCCTTCGAGACGCGACCGGCGGGCTCCGCTGCGAAATGAAACTCGCACCGCCGCCACGGTGCCGCATTGGTGCTTGCAACTCTGCAGAGTCGACTCTTACAATGCGCTTTCGCCAGGCGGACGTTCGCGCGGGAGGAGCATGGCTCGAGAGGTCGTAATCGGACCCCGGGCCGCCGTCGCGAAGCGGCGCGCCGGGCGG
>VBLD01000011.1:502-1019 GCA_005879205.1 Deltaproteobacteria bacterium | reverse complement strand
AACGCCGTGCTGGTCCCGATCCAGGAGAAGGTGATCGCGGAGATCGGCCACGAGCTCGGGAACTTCTTTCACAAGCTCTACTACTGGGCCGACTTCCTGCAGGACAAGCCGGCGCGCCAGTCGGCCGACGCCACCGCGGTCCAGATGCTCGAGCGCACGATCCGGAATCTCGAGGACTTCTTGAAGGTCTCGCTCGAGTACTTCCATCCCACGCAGCTCTCCTGCATGCGCATGGGCGCCGCGGAGCTCGTCGACGCGCTGCTCGTCCAGCTGCGGGCGCAGCTCAACGGCACCCCCGTCAGCATCGCCGACGCCGGCGACTGGCGCGACGGCGGCGTGATGGTCGATCCCGGCCGCTTCTCGCAGGCGCTCGGGGTCGCGGTGCGCCAGCTCGTCGACCAGGTGGGCGGCGAGAGCACGCTCGCGATCGCAATCCGCCGGGCCTCCCGGGACGGTCATGCCGGCCTGGAGGTGTATCTCCGGCTGAATCGTCCGAGCGAAGCCCCCGCGCTCCTGC
>VBLD01000011.1:0-442 GCA_005879205.1 Deltaproteobacteria bacterium | reverse complement strand
TCTCCTCCATGGTGGCGAGCTGCTCGAATCCACGATCGATACGGAGGCCAAGAGCGTGACGCTCTTCCTCCCATTGGATCCGTCATGACACGAGGTTCTTCGATGGAAACCCGCATTCTGATCGTCGACGACGACCCGTTCATCTGTCGCCAGCTCGAGGAGCTGTACTGCTCGCAGCAGTACGCCGTCTCGACCGCGCCCAACGCCACCGAGGCCCTCAAGCTGCTCGGCGAGCACGAGTTCTCGCTCGCCGTCGTCGACCTGAAGATCCCCGGCACCGACGGCATCGGGCTCACGCGCGAGATCCGCGACCGGTGGCCCGACCTCGACGTGATCATGATCACGGGCTACGCGAGCATCAAGGGCGCCGTCGAGGCGATCAAGCAGGGCGCCAGCGACTACATCACCAAGCCCTTCCAGAAGGAGGAGATCCTCCTCGCCA
>VBLD01000474.1 GCA_005879205.1 Deltaproteobacteria bacterium | reverse complement strand
TTCTCCTTCGCGGACTTCCCGTTGTTGGGCCCCGTCTCGCAGCTCTCGTCGTCGACGGTTGAGCCCTTGAACGCCGTGTCGGCCTGCTTCTTGTGACACTTGATCACGGCCCTGACAGCCTTGGAGAAGGCCTTCGCGATCGCATCGGCGCACTTGAGCGTCGCCGCGACGTTCGGCGCCGACGGATTGTCCTTGCTGCCGGGAACGCACCCGGTGTCGTCGGTGGCACACGACGTGGCTCCGCCCGCATCACTGCAGTCGAAGTGCTTGCCGGGACCCGGGGGGGTTGCGATCGCGCCGCCGGCGGTGAGCAGGAGCAAGCTACCGAGGGTGGTTGCGAGCAGGCGCTTCATGGGCTTTCTCCGTTGGTCTCTCCCTCGGGGCGGCAGGCCGGGAGGGACCGGTCCGAAAGGGCCGGCAGCCCGCGGCTTACCTCCCGCGGCTCGACGCTGTCAATGGGTAAATTGAGAGAACCGCTCGGCCGGCGCGGCTTACGGGAACGCTTGCGCCATGCCGGGGATCGCGACTGCGCCGGGGCCAGGCAGGTCGGCCGCCCCGTCGACGAGACCGTTGAAGCTGGGTGGGATGCAGAAGATGCCGACCAACGTCGAGGGCTTGGCCGGGCCGCCGGTGGTGAGCGCGCCCGAGGGCGTGCCCGTCACGCTGATCGTCCGGGTCACCTCGTTGGCCTGGAAAGCGCCGGCCGTGCGCTGCGCACAGCTCGTGAAGCCGGTGACGGTCGCGCAGGTGTCATTGAGGCATTTGCCGGCTCCGCAGGCGCTGTCGATGGTACACGCCGTACCCGCGCTGGCACCTCCCACGCAATGCGCCGGTCCAGCGGGATCGCACTGCACCGCGGGAGACTTGAAGAAGTCGCTCGTCTTGTTGCGGCAGAAGCCGCAGTAGACGTTGACCTCGTCGTTGATGTTCGTGTTGTCGACCGCCGTCTTCGAGACCGTGCCCGAGTCGAGCACGAAGGAGATCGGGAGTGCGCCGATGTTCTTCGCAGGCGGCGGCGGACAGTCGTGACTGGTCGGGTAGTCGCCGTCGAGCTCGCTGTCGCCAGCCGTGCAGACGAGACCGTCGTTGCCGCCTCCGTTGCACTTCCCCGTGCTCGAGTTGCAGATCGGACAGGGCTGGATGAACGTCCGGCAGGTACCGCCGCCCGTGCAATCCGCATCGACGATGCACCCGAAGTTGGCGTTCGTGCCGCCCGAGCATTTGCCCGTCTCGCAGGCGCCCGAAAGCGTGCAATCGCCGTCGCTGCAGCATGCCGTGTCGGCCGCTTGCCCGTTGCCGCTGGCGCAGCGACCCGTGTCATTCGTACAGGTTCCACCGCCAGGACACGCGCTCGTTCCAGTGCTGCAGTCCGTCGGACCGCAAGGCGCGCCCGGCGTCGTCCCACCGACGCACCGGTTCGGCAGCAGATCGCCATCGAGGAAGAGCTGAGAGCTGAGGGGCACGCTGAGGTTGCTCGTGCTTCCGGTGCTGCAGTCGCCCATACCAGAGGCGTTGGCGGACAGGGCATTGATGACGCACGTGCTGGTGGACGCGCCCTGGTGCGAGCCGTTGGGCACCGGCAGCGGCGGGCCGAAGAGACAGTCCTTGGCCGTGCACTGCAGGAACTTGCACGTGCCCCCGGGGCAGTTTGCGTTTGTCGTGCAGGCATTGTGATGGTTGGAGCCGCCCGCACAGCGATTGCCCCCGGCGTCGCCAGGCGTCGTCGGGCCGAGCGTCAGCGTCGTGCCGCTGCAACAGACCTTCGTCGTCGACTTCCCCTGGTCGGGGACCCTGGAGGGCAGCGGCACGCCGACCTGTGAGCCGCCGAAGTACAGACCCCCGCAGTTGAGCTGCTGGAAGTTCGGAATCCCGTCCGCGTCCAGATGCCCGCAGGTACCGCTGCCGACCCCGGTCACGAAGGAGAGCTTCCCCGGGGTGCCGCCGTCGCAAGCGCAAGGGGCGGTGGCTTCGGGACACGGAAGCGTCGTGGTGGTCGTCGGTGGGGGTGGACACGGATCTCCCGTGGGACGAGGGGAGCAAAACAGCGTGATCGCGTCGAGGTCCGGCTTTCCGCCCTTTACTTTCGCAACGACCCGCAGCGCCTGTTTTCCAGGCTTCCCCTTCTTGTTGACCTTGCGCGCCGCGGTGCCGGGGTGGGCGAGCACCTGGATGGTGCCCTCGTCGCCACATACCGACTGGCTCAACTTGCTCCCGTTCAAACCACTGGCGAGGGACCGAAACTTGGGCGGGATGACCTGGATGCTCTTCAGCCCGGAGGTCGGGGGCGTACACCCGGAGACATCGTGCTGGTTGATACAGAGCTGGATCTTGAACGTGCACACGCCGTCGCACTTGTGGTCCTGGTCGCAGGGATCGCCGTCCTTGCACTGAACCTTCGTCGGGCCGCCGGTCGCGTCGATGCCATCAAATTCCGAATAACAATCGGTTCTCTTTCCGTGGCCCCCCGCGACGCGGGCAAGCGTCGACGCCACGACGCTCAGCGTCACGCCGA
>VBLD01000068.1 GCA_005879205.1 Deltaproteobacteria bacterium | reverse complement strand
TCGAAGAGGAGCTTCAGCATCCCCGCCCGGTCGCCGATGATCTCGCCCCGTGCGATCTCGCGAAAGAAGGCCTGCCCCACCTCGTACGGCACGCGGGCGCGCGTCAGCTGCTCCTCGGTCTCGCCCACCATCGAGATCTCGGGGATCGTGAAGATGCCGTACGGGAGCCGCGTACCCTCGCCGTTCACCGCCAGGCCGAAGGCGTGGGCCATGGCGAGGCGTCCCTGGTGCATGGAGGTGGCGGCGAGGCTCGGAAAGCCGATCACGTCCCCCGCCGCGTAGATGTGCGGGACGGCCGTCTGGAAGTGCGCGTTCACCTCGAGCAGGCCGCGGCGTCCCGCGCGGAGCCCGGCGCACTCGAGCGCGAGCCCCGCCGTGTTGCCCTCCCGTCCCACCGCGTGGAGCAGCTTCTCGCCGACGACCGCCTTCCCGCTCCGGGTCTCCGCGACGATCCGGTCCGCCGTCTCGCGCCGCACCTCGGCCACCTCCTCCCCGAGGCGGAGCGTGATCCCGTGCTCGCGCATGCGGGCGACCAGCAGCTCGGCGATCTCGACGTCGGCGAAGTCGAGCACGCGGGAGCGGGCGTCGACGAGCGTCACCTTGGTGCCGAGCACGGCGAACATGCACGCGTACTCGCAGCCGATCACGCCCGCCCCGACGATGGTGAGCGTGCGCGGCACGCGGTCGAGCCGGAGGATCGAGTCGCTGTCGTAGACGCACTCGTCGTCGAACGGGATGGCGGGGTCGCGCGCGGGCCGGGAGCCGGTGGCGATCACGATGAAGCGGGCGGTGAGCTCGCGTCGCGCCCCGTCGCCCTCGAGGACCTCGACGCGGTGCGGGTCGACGAAGCGCGCCGTGCCGGGCACCGCGATCACCGCGTTGCGGTCGAGCTTGTGCTCCAGCACCTCGAGCTGCCCGTCGATCACGGCCTCTTTCCGTCGCATGAGGTCGTCCACCGTCAGGTCCTTGCGGAACGTCGTCTGGATGCCGTAGAGCGACCGCTGCTTGACGCCGGCGACGTAGAGGATCGTCTCACGCAGCGTCTTGCTCGGGATGGTGGCGCTGTGGAGACAGTTGCCGCCGAGCCGTCCCGGGCGTTCGATCACGGCGACGCGCTGGCGGAGCTTGGCGGCCTGCATCGCGGCCTTCTCGCCCGCCGGCCCGGAGCCGATGACGGCGACGTCGAAATCCGAGGACATGGCTCCCGTGGAGTATCGGCCTTGCGGCCCCAGCGCTTGAGGCGGCGCGCCTTGCCCGCTCGCGGGCGAATCCGCGAGGGCCGGGCCATGCCGACCATCCCCTTCGGGATCCAGACGCCGCAGGAAGGAGCGACGTACGATCTGGCTGAACGACCATTTCTACCCGGTCGTGCGGCCGCGGACGGAGCCGCAGCTGGAGGCGTCTGGTCGGCACCCCGGAGCGTGTCGTCGAACGCATCCGGGAGTACGTTTCCGTGGGCGTCACGCACTTCATCGGCCTCTTCGGGCGCGTGGAGGACCTCCGTGGCACCCGTCTCTTCGCCGAACGAGTGCTCCCCGCCTTTCGCTGACGCCTGCCCGCCGTCGCCGTCGATTTTTGGACGGTCGCCGGACAGTCTCGGCCATTCGCAACGGAACGAGCCGGCGCGGAACCCGGCACAGCGGTTGCAGCGACGCCCCGAGGTCCAGAACCATGCCCGTATTTCGCAAACGTCGCGCGCGGGCCGGGGCGCCGGCCGAAGCACCGAAGCCGATCCGGCCACGGCCCCCCGCTCTGGCCGATTGCCTCGCGCGCATCGCGGCGGAAGCGGCGGCGCCCGAGGAGGCCCTCGAGCTGGCGCTGCGCGCCGTCCTCGAGGAAAGCGGCGCCCACGCCGGCGCGCTCTGCCTGTTCGACCCGCGGCAGGCGGTCCTTCGGCTCGCCGTCGAACGGGGCCTTTCCGACGAGGGGTGCCGACGGCTGCGGACGGTCCGCCGCGGCGACCCCACCACCTGGGACATGCCGCTCCACGGCCTGATGAACGGCCGCGCGTATCTGATCGAGAGCGCCGCCCGCAATCGGTACGTGCCGCGACTCGTCGAGCCGGCGGCGTCGGTCCGGACGGTCGCCTGCGTCCCGCTCAATGCCGGGCCGCTGCCCGTCGGCAGTTTGATCCTGGTCGCCGTCGCGCCACGCTCCTTCGGCGAGCGCGACATCCGGGCGCTGGAGCCGGCGCTCGGCCACCTCGCAGGGATGATCGAGGCGGCCCGCCGCCGGCGACGAGCGACGGAAACCGCCGGGTCGGTGGAGTCGAGCGCTGCGACGGCGGGACTCGTGGCGGCCAGGGACCGCCTGATCGCCGACCACGAACGGCTCGCCGCCGAGCTGGCGGCGCGCACGAGCGAGGTCGAGCGGCTCGGCAGTGCGCTGGACACGGCCGCCGCCGACCGCGCCCGGCTGACCGCCGACCTCGAGGGCGCGCGTCGTACGGCGGAGCAGGTGACGCCGCTCACGGCCGCCCTCGCCGAGGCGGAGCGCGCCCGGGCGCGGCTCGCCGAGGCGCTCGGCGCCGCCGCGGCCGAACGCAGCGAGCAGGCGCGCGGTCTCGCGACGCTCGAGGCCGCGCGGACCGAGGCCCAGCAGCTGGCCGACCGCGCGCGCAGCGAGCTGGCCGTCGCACGGCAGGTGGCCGCCGAAGCCGCGGCAACCACGGCGGCCACCGCGGCGGAGCAGCAGCGCCAGGTCGAGCGCCTGGAGGCGCGCCTGGTCGACGCCGAAGCCGCAGCCGCTCGGCGCGTGGAAGCGGCGCGCGAGCGGGAGCGGGCACACGAGCGGGCGGCGGACGAGACCCGCGCCGCGCTGGCCCACGAGCGACGCTCGCGCGAGGAGCGCGAGGCGGCCGAGCGGCGGTTGCGCGAGGAACGTGAGGCGGTCGAGCGTGGCGCGAGCGACGGCCGGGCCGAGCTCGAGCGGGCGCACGCGGCCGCGGACCAGGCGATGCGCGCGCACGCCGCCGCGGTCGCCGACGCCGAGACGGTGCGTGCCGAGCTGACCAAGACCACGCACGTGATCGAGGCGCTGGAGGACGAGGCGGCGCGGGCACAAGGCGAGATCCTGCGCCTCGAGGCCGAGCTGACGACGGCCGACGCGGAGCGCTCGCGCCTCGAGGACGCGCTCGCCGAGGTTCGCACGCGACTCGCGGAAGCGGGCGAGCGGCACGAGCGGCTCGAGCGTGAGAGTAGCCGGTTGCGGCGCGAGCTCGACCATGCCGCGGCAGTCGGCCGCGAGCGCATGGCCGAGGGCGCCGGCCTCGCGGCTCAGCTGGAGAGCTTCGCGGCGGAGCGCGACCGCCTGCGCGAGACGATCGCCGCTCGCGCGGGAGCGGGCAGAGCGGGGACGGCTGGCGGCCGCGCTGGCCGAGGCCGAGGCCGCCCGCGGCGCGCTCGAGGCGGCGCAGGCGCGCCAGGCCGCCGAGGCGGCGGCGCACGTGGCGACGCTCGAGCGCGAGATCGAACGCCTCGCCGCCGAGCCAGCGCCGGTCGCCACCCCGGTCGAGGAAGCGGCTGCCGAGAGCGACGGCGCGCCGATGCGGGTGGTCACCGTGGGCGGCGGACGCACGGGACGGCCGCGCGCCGGCGGCGGCGACGGGCTGCGCGTCGTCGTGCTCGACGCCGATACCGCCTGGGAATCGGCGGGCAAGGCGGGAGACGACGTCATCGTCGTCGCGCCCGGTGAGAATCTCGCCGCTCGCGTGACCGAGATCGCGCCGACGCGCGTGCTCGTGAACCTGGCGGCGCGCGGGGCGCTGGCAGGCCTCCAGAGCCTCAGGGCGAGCGGCTGCACGGCGACCTTCTGGGGTTGTGTGGCGGTGCCCGGCGCCGACCGGGGTCTCGCACTCGGAACGATCGAGGGGTCGCGCTGCCCGCTCGACCCCGACACGATCGTCACGACGCTCGGCGGTCACGTCGGGCGCGGCACGCGCGTGCTCACGGCGGGCACCGACGTGGACGCCCTGATGAGCCTGCGCCAGGCGCTCGCCAGGCTCGGCGCCTCGGTGTCGATGGCATGGGACGGCAAGCAGGCGGCCGATCTGCTGGCCGTCGTCCAGCCGGAGGTGGTGGTCGTGGACCTCGGGCTCACGCGGCGCGACGGCTACCTGATCGCGGCCCGCCTGAGCTGCCTCGAGACCGTTCCCCACGCCGTCCTCGTCGAGTGCGCCGACGACCCGGCGGAAGCTTTCGCCGCGACGCTGGCCGATCCGAGCCTGACGGCGTACGCGAAGCCGCTCGACCGGCTGCTCGTCGAGCTATCGCTGCGCCAAGAGCCCGAGCCCGCCCACCAGCGTCGTCCGAAGATCCGCGCCGTCGGGCTCACCCGGAAGTAGGCCGACCGCCGCTCGCCTCACCCGGCGGCCACTGGACGCGCTCCGGCTGGCGGTCCGGCTGGCGCTTTCGGGAGTCCGCCGGGCAGCCGGTGGATCGCGGTGATCAGCGCCTCGGGATCGACGGGCTTCTCGAAGACGAGGTCGGCGCCGCGCGCCTGCGCCTCCCCCGGGCTCAGCTGCGATCCCCATCCCGAGACGAGCACGACGAGCGTTTCGGGCGATCGCTCCTTGACGGCGCGCGTGATCTCCCAGCCGGGCCGGTCCGGGAGGCCGACGTCGGTCACGACGAGCGCGAAGCGTTCGGTGGAGAGCGCCGCAAGCGCCTCGGTGACCGTGCTCGCGCGGGCGACGTCGTAGCCTTGCTGGGCGAGCAGCTCGGCGGTCGCCTCACGCACCGTGAGATGGTCGTCGACGACGAGCGCGCGTCCCAGCTGCCGCTCGGCCGCTTGCGGCGCGGCCTGCCAGGCGAGGACGGGCGGCTCTGCGGTCGGGAACGAGAGACACACGACGGTGCCGCGGCCCGCTTCCGATTCGATGAAGACCGAGCCGCCGTGCGCCCGCACGATCCCGTAGACGGTGCTGAGGCCGAGCCCGGAGCTGCCGGGTCGGGTGGTGAAGAAGGGGTCGAACGCCCGTTGCCGCTCCTCGGGCGTCATGCCTCGGCCGGTGTCGCGGATCGCGACGCGGATCTCGCCGCCGCTTTCGAGGGCGGACACCTCGATCGTGCCGCCGTCCGGCATCGCCTCGAGCGCGTTCAGGACCACGTTGAGGAACGTCTCGCTCAGCTTCGCCCGGTTGCCGACGATCTCGGGCAGCGGGTCGATCGAGACCTGCAGGCGCACCGGACGACCTTCGTGGAGGATGCGGGGCTCGAGGAGCTGCACGATGTCGCGCAGCACCGGGCCGACGTCGAGACGCTCCATCCGCCCGCCGTCGTCGCGCGCGAACGTCACGAGCCGCCGGGTGTAGCCGTGGCCGGTGTCGACTGCGTGCTTGATCGCGCCGAGCGAGCGGCCCACTGCCTCGGGGAGGCCAGGCTGCCGACGGAGCGCCGCGACGTGCAGCCCGATGGCCTGCAGGATGTTGCCGAACTCGTGCGCCACCTCGCCCGCGAGCTCCCCGAGCGCGGTCAGGTGCTGGGACTGGCTGAGAACGGCCCGCGCGTCGCGGAGCGAGCGGTCTCGTTCGTCGAGCTGCCGCGCCCGCTCGGTCGAGGCGGTGACGTCACGGAAGACGTGCAGCGTACCCGCCGGCGTGCCGATCTCGTCCTGCAGGGGCACGACGCGGTGGTGGAGGGTGCGCGGTGGAGCGTCCGACGTCTGCACCTCGCACCGTCCCTCCTGCAGCTTCCCTCCCTCGAGTACCGGCTCGACGGACCGGAGACGTTCCGCGAGTGCCGACAACGGGAGGTCGGTCAAGCTTCCGGGCGCCGCCCCCAGGAGCAGCTCCATGCGCAGCGAGGCGTACTCGATCCGGCCGTCGGGATTGACGAGCAGGAGTCCCTGCTCGGCGGTGACGTCGCGCACGCCGAGCTGCGCGAGTCGCCGCCGAAGCTCCTCGAACGCACGGCGCACGCCGCCGAGCGCGTCTGCATCGACGGGCGCGAAGGAGCCGAGGACGAGCAGCTGATCGTGCGCGGTGCCGCGGAGGGCGAGGGCGGTCAGGCTGCACGCACGCCCACCGCGTGCGGCGCCGGTGAAGGGGCCGATGGTGGTGGAGACGGGTCCGGCGACGCCCTTGGCCGAGGCGTCCTTCAGAAGCTCGGTGATCGTGTCACCGTTCATCGTGACCTCGGCGAGGTGCCGGCCCACGACCTCGTGACGCAGCATGGCAAGAGACGAGGCCGCGCCCTCGTTGCAGGCGAGGACCCGCCCCTCCGGGTCGAGCATCCATGCAAGATCGCAGTGTGTATGTGGGCTGGGGGCGTCGCTCATCACGTCACGTCGTAGGCCAATATCACGTGTTTATGTCACGCGTTCTCAGGCGGTCAATCCCCTTCTTCGACTTAAAACGTCGATTTGACAGATTTCCTCCGGACCCGTAGGGTGCGGCGGATGCTCAGGCACGAGACGGACGATCAGGCGGTAGAGATCGTCGGTCTCCTCGACGAGTTCCAGGCGGCCGAGCGTGCCGGGGCGGAGGCGGTCGAGGCCTGGGTCGGCGTCTGTCGCGACGCCCGGCTGCGCGGGGGACTGAAGGTGGTCCGCACGCGCGACCTCGGCCATGCGTCGCTGGCCGAGGGCCGCCTGCGCGCCCTCGGTGGTGTGCCGTCGGTCCGGGTCGGCCGCGAGCTCGCGTCGCTCCTCGCCATGCTCGCCTCGCCCGAGGTGTCCGACCGGGCGAAGCTCGCCGCGCTGCTGGCGCGTTTTCCGGGCGGCCTCGAGGATCCGCTGGCGGCCGTCGTCCGCCGCATCGAACGGGACGACGAGACCCGCTCGTTGCTCGAGACGATCGCCGACGACGAACGCACGACCCTCGCTTGGCTCCGCCGGATGAGCGACACGCTGGAGCACGAGCAGGCGTGACCGGCGCGCCCGGGTCGAGCCTGGTGCTGCGCTTCCTCGACGATCTGCGCGCCGCCGAAGCCGCGGGGGCGGCGGTGGTCGACGCCTGGGTGGCCGTGTGTCCCTTGCCGAGTCTGCGCGGCGGGCTCCGCACCATCGCGGAGCGCGAGGCCGGACATGCGGTGCTGCTGGAGGAGCGTCTGCGCGAGCTCGGGGGCGCGTGCCACGCCGCCGTTCC
Organism: Deltaproteobacteria bacterium; assembly: GCA_005879205.1. Taxonomy (GTDB): domain Bacteria; phylum Desulfobacterota; class Binatia; order DP-6; family DP-6; genus DP-3. The sequence goes on along the minus strand of VBLD01000068.1, from coordinate 12,950 downwards.
CGAGATGATGCGTGCGGCGGCCGTCGCACGCTTTGGCTCTGCCGCGGTGCCCGACGAGGAGAAGCTGGCGGTCGTGCTCGCGCGCTATCCCGAGGAGGGCGCCGTGCGGCGCCCGATCGCGCACGTGCTCGAGCGGCTCGACCCCGATCTCGAGACCCGCGAGCTGCTTGGCCTCGTGGCCGACGGCGAGGGCGCCACGGTGGCCTGGCTGCGCGCCTACCACGCTTCGCTGCGCGGCTGATCCCATCGCGCGCTCGGGTCAGGGGCCGAGGCCCGCAAGCCAGCGGACGACGCTGCCGACGATGTCGGCCCACACCACCTGCTCGGGCTTCCCGTCGCGGCGCGGCAGCCGGAAGGAGTGGTCGCCGCCTTGGACGACGTGCAGCGTCGCCTGGGGGAGGCCGCGCAGCACCTCCTGCAGACGTTCGAGATCGCAGAGCGCATCCCGCGTGCCCTGGATGAAATGCATGCGCACCGGGACCGCCGGCAGATGGTCGGCGCGGAGCTGGTCCGGCTTCGCAGCGGGGTGCAGCGGGTAGCCGAGGAAGAAGACGCCGCGGACCGGCGCGCCCGCCGCGGCCAGGTAGGACGCGATCCGCCCGCCGAGCGACTTACCGCCGATCGCGATCCAGGGCGGCAGGAGCGCGCGGTCCGCGGCGACGGCGGCGAGCACGGCACGGTAGCAGCTCTCGAGAACGGGGCGCGGGTCTGGCCGCCGCCGCCGCGCCTCGGTGTACGGGAAGTTGAACTTGATGGCGACGTAGCCCGCACGGGCGAGCTCGGTGTGCACCAAGGAGACGAACGGGCTCGACATGCCCGCCCCCGCGCCGTGGGCGATCAGCACGGCGGGCGTGCGGCCGGGCCTGAACCGTTGGGGCAGCCCGACGACCGCCGAGACGGCGCCACCCCCCTGGAGCTTGATGCGCCGGCGACGGGTGGCGAGCTTCACGGACGCTTCGCTCCCGCCGTGATCTTGCCGGTCGCTTCGAGCATGGCGTACCGCGCTTGCGAGACCTCGAAGAGGCCCGCCTCGCGCAGCGCCGCGTGCAGCTCGGCGCGCGTGACGAGCTCCCTCCGCATCGCCTCCTCGTCCACCTGACCGTCGTGCACGAGCCGCGTGGGTGTGCCGTCGATCAACTTCTCGAGGCGGCGGCTGTGGAACGTGAGCCGGGCAACCAGCGCATTGGCGCCGAAGATCGTGCAGGCGCCGAGGAGTCCGCCGAGCACGGAGTTGTCGGGACCGATCATCGCGTTCTGCAGGACGTTGCTGACGATCAGCAGGACGATCAGATCGAACGGCGTGAGCGCTCCGACCTGTCGCTTCCCCGTCAGGCGGAACACGGCGAGGAGGAAGGCGTAGACGACGAACGAGCGAAGGATCTTCTCCACCACCCCGACTTCCGGCAGCCACATGCGTCCTCCCTGCCGCGGTCTTATAGCGGGCGGGCGGCGGGCGGGCGAGCGCGCGCCTCGACTTGGGGCGTCGATTGGGATAGCGGGCGCCGCATGGCGGCTCCGGTGGTCGGGCTCACCGGCGGGATCGGCTCGGGCAAGAGCACGGTCGCGGCCATCCTGGCCGAGCTCGGCGCGCGCGTGATCGACGCCGACCGGATCGGTCACGAGGTCTATGGTCCCGGCACCGAGGGCCACGCGAGCGTCGTGCAAGCGTTCGGGCCGCGCGTCGTGGCGCCCGACGGCACGATCGATCGCCGCGCGCTCGGCGCGATCGTCTTTCACGATCCCGGGGCGCTCGCGCGCCTGAACGCCATCGTGCATCCGCTGATCGCCGCGGAGATCCAGCGGCGCGTGGCCGCGGTACGCGCCGAGCCGGGCGCACCGCCGATCGTGATCGAGGCGGCGATCCTCATCGAGGCCGGCTGGCGCTTCTTCGACCGCATCTGGGCCGTGATCGCGCCGCGCGAGGCGGCGATCGTCCGGGTGGTCGCGGATCGCGGGTTGTCGCGCGAGGACATCGAGCGGCGGATGGCCGCGCAGGCGACCGACGAGGACCGCCGTCGCGTGGCCCACCTGGTGATCGAGAACGACGGCACGCGCGGCGAGCTGCGCCCGCGCGTGGAGGCGGCATGGCGTACCCTCGGACGATGAGGGCGGGGGTCGTGCTAGCGGTCGCGCTGGCCGCGCGGGCCGCGTGGAGCGCGAGCCCTTGCGAGGAGGACCGCGCCCAGACCGGCGTCGCGCTCGCCGCGCGCGAGGGCGGCCTGGAGATCGCGGCGGTCGACCCGGGCTCGGCGGCGGCGGAGTCGGGCTTGCGTGCGGGCGACGCCCTCGTCCAGGTGAATGCCAGCATGCCGCGGAGCTGCGCCGACTACGCGCGCGCCGTTCGCGACGCGCGCGAGGGGAAGAAGGCGTTGCTCGTCCTCGTTCGCCGGTCCGAGGGAACCGTGCCGCTCGCTCTGGGCTCCGCGACGTGGGAGCGCGCGGTCGCGACCGCCCCGCCGCCACCTCCGCCGGAGGCGCCGAGCGTGCGCGCGCTGGTGGCGACACCGGCGCCGGCCCCCGTCCCGCCCGAGGCGCGCACGTCGCTCGACGACCTCGCGCGGGACCTCCGTGCCCTCGCGCCGGCGGAGCGCCAGCCGGGGCAGCTCGCCGACTACAGCCATCGGCTGCTCCGCCTGCACCGACAGGTCGAGGCCTTCGCCGCCCGCCGGGCCGCACCCGCCGGCGTCGTCGACGGCGTGCGGACGGTCCTGCGCTACTTCGACGCGGCCGAGGTGGCGTGGGCGGCGGACGAGTCCCTGCGCGAGCGCGAGCGCCGGCCCCGCCACGTGCCGTCGAGCGAGGCAGCGGCGGCGCCCTTCTTCGCCGACTCCGAGGCCGCCGCCACCATCGAGGAGTTCCCGTTCCTGCGTGCCACGGTATCGCGCGACCCGCGCCCCGGTCTGGTCGGCGAGTCGAGCGGCCTCTGGCGTCCCGTCGAGGCCCGCGCTCTCCTCTGGGCGCACGGTCGCGAGGAGCTCGACCGCCTGACGGCGTGGCTGGAGCGAGCGGGCCAGTAAACGCGGCGCCCGCGAGCGTGCGCCCGCCCAGCGCTTCGACGTGCAAGGCTTCCCGCCAGCCCGCCGCGCTACCCGGCTTTGGCCCGCTGCTTGCGGCGTTCCCGCGCCTGCTCGCGGCGCCGCTGTTTCAACCGCTCGCGGCGGCGCTTGCGCCGTCGTCGCAGCTCGCGCCGCCGTTCGGTACCCATGCGCGGCATGTATAATGCGGCGCCCGTCGCGGCAAGGCGCGCGGCATCGTCGATGCGAGCCCCCCACGCAGAGGCCGGCGCGCCGGCCGCGGACGACCGGCTGCTCACCCCGCGCTTCCTGCGCGTCACGGCGGCGAACTTCTGCTTCTTCCTGACCTTCGCCTCGTTCTTCCTCCTGCCGCTCCACGTCCGCGAGCTGGGCGGCTCGGAGCGGACGATCGGGCTCGTGATGGGGACCAGCGGGGTCTCGGGCCTCGTCGCCGTCCTCGTGGTCGCCGTGCTGCTCGACCGCGTCGGGCGGCGGCGCTTCCTGCTCGGGGGAACGGCGACCATGGCGGTCGCGTCCGCGGGCTTCCTCTTCGTGCACGCGATCGGGCCGGCGCTCTACACCCTGCGCGTCGTGCAGGGTCTCGCCTTCGCCGCCGCCTTCAACGCGGCCTCGACGCTCGCCGTCGCGTTTGCGCCTGCCACCCGCCGGGCGGCCGCGCTGGGCCTCTTCGGCGTGTCGACGCTCACCACCCACGCGCTCGCCCCGGCACTCGGCGAGCTGGTGATCGCCGTCGCCGGCTTTCCGCTGCTGTTCGCGCTGGCGGCGTGCTGGTCGGTGGTCGCGTTCGCCATCGCCTGGACGGTGCCGGAAGCGTCGCCGCCGGAGGCGGCGGCAGAGGGCGGCGTGCGCCTCGCACCGACCCGCGAGGTGGTGACGGCGCTCGGTACGGTGTGCTGCTGCGGCGTGGCGTTCGGCGCGGTGATCACCTACGTGCCCACCTTCACCCTCGATGCGCGGCTCGGGCCGGTGGCGGTCTTCTTCATGGTCTACACCGGCGCGGCGGTGATGAGCCGCGTGCTCGGGGGCGGGCTCGGTGACCGGCGCGGGCACCGGCCGGTCATCGTCGCGGCGCTGGCGCTCTTCACCCTCTCGGTCATCGCCCTGGCGGGCGCCCGGTCGTCCGTGGGCCTGGCGGGCGCCGGGAACCCGACCCTCAACGCCTTCACCGTCGACCGGGCTCACGTCGCGGAGCTCGGCCGCGCCCAGACGCTCTACAACGGGGCCTTCAACCTGGGGACGACGACCGGCTCCCTCGCCCTCGGGCACGTGGCCGAGGTCTTCGGGCACCGGGCGATGTTCCGCGTCGCGGCGGCGGTGGTCGGGGCGGCCTTCGTGATCTTCAGCGCGGGGACCCGAGCGCGCTCTCGCACCCCGCGCCGCGTCTAGAGCGCGGGGGGACGGAGCTTGGCGGCAGGGGGTCCGGCTGCGTAAGATTGCGCCCCCGAAGCGGACGGCGATGCCGGAGACCTTTCTCACTACCCCGCGGGCGTCGGCTGCCGTGCGGCTCGGCGCCGTCGCGATTGGCCTCGCGGCGATCGTCCTCGCCACCCGGACGACGATCACGAGCAGCGCCTGGGTGGGCCGGGTGTTTCCCGGCTTCGTCCTCCTCGACAACTGCGTGGTCGCCTCGGTCGGCCTGGCCAACTGGCCGGGCACCTCGGTGCCCGGCCTCTATCAGAGTCAGGTGATCGCGGTGAACGGCGTCGCGGTGGGCTCCGCGGCGGAGGCCTATGCGCGGGTGGCCGCGCTGCCGCCGGGGACGCCCGTGCGCTACCGCCTTGCGCGCCGCGGCGTTGAGCGCGAGGTGACCATCGCAGCGCAGCGCTTCACGCTGCGCGACTGGACGCTGCTCTTCGGCACGTTCCTGCTGAACGGCGCCATGTACGTCGCCTCGGGCCTGGTCGCGTGGGTGCTGAGACCCCGGGTGCCGGTCGCGCGGGCGTTCCTGATGGTCGGGACGACGATGAGCCTCTTCTTCCTCACCGCCATGGACCTCTACGGGCCGGCGACGTTCTTCCGGCTCCACATCGTCGGGGAGACGTTCTTCCCGGCCGCCTTGCTGCAGTTCGCGCTGCTCTTCCCGCAGACGCATCGCTTCGCCCCATGGCGCTTCGCCGGCTACGCGCTCTCGCTCGCCATCCTCGTACCTTACGAGGCGTTCCTCTACCAGCCATCAACGTATTCCAGCCTCCTCGCGGCCAACATGATCCACCTCGGCGTGGTGGGCATCTTCCTCACGACGCGCCTGGTCTGGGAGTACTGGCGTGGGGAATCGCAGCTCGCCCGGCAGCGCGTGCGGGTGATCACCCTCGGCGTCCTCCTCGGGCTCGCCGTGCCTGGCTCGATCGTCGTCGTGTCGGCGCTGCTCGGCGGCGGCGTCGCCATGAACACCGCCGCCTTCACGCCCTTCCTCTTCGCTCTCTCGCTCGCCTACGCGATCGTGCAGCACGACCTCTTCGAGATCGACGCGATGGTGAAGCGCGGGGCCTACTACCTCGTGCTCACGGGCGCGGTCGGCTTCGCGTACGTCGCTGCCGTCGTCGTGTTCAACCTGATCCTGCGGGCGGGGGCGGTGACGGAGTCCCCCGCCTTCCCGGTGGTCTTCACGCTCGCCGTGCTGCTCCTCTTCAACCCGCTGCGCACGCGGCTCCAGGCGTTCGTCGACCGCGTCTTCTTCGGTACCCGCTACGATGGCGCCCGCGTGCTCGCCAGCCTCGGCAGCGAGCTGGCGGGCACGCTGCAGCGCGACCGTATCGCGGAGCTGGTGCGGGACTGCGTCGGCGAGACCATCCCGAACACGGGCACCCGCCTCTTCGTCGCCGACGACGGGCGGCTCGCCGAGGTGGGCGGCCAGGCGACGATTCCCGCGCCGCTCGCCCGGCACCTGGCCGCCGGGCGCGTGCTCACCACGCTCGACCCGGCCGAGCTCTATCCTACCGCGGAAGCGCACGACGCCGTGCGCGCGGCGATCGCGGCGCTGGGGGCCGAGGTGGCGGTGCCGCTCCGGCGACGCGACGAGCTGATCGGCGTCCTCACGGCGGGGACCAAGCGCTCGGGTTTCTTCTATACCGCCGCCGACGCCGAGTTCCTGCGGGCACTCGCCAACTCCACCGCGATCGCGCTCGAGAACGCGAGCTCGTACGAGGCGCTCGTCGAGCTGAACCTCCGCCTGGAGGACCGCGTGCGCGAGCGGACCGCGCAGCTTCAGGATGCGAACCGCGAGCTGGCCGACGCCTACGGCGAGCTGAAGAGCGCCGAGACGAAGCTCGTCCACTCCGAGAAGATGGCGTCGCTCGGCCGGCTGGTGGCGGGCGTCGCGCACGAGATCAACAATCCCGTGAGCTTCATCGCCACCAGCGTGGCGCCGCTGCGCCGCCGGCTCGCTCAGGCCAGCGCGAGCGCGCCGCCCGAGGTGGCGTCGCTGCTGCGCGAGGCGGAGGACATCGCCGAGGTCATGGCGCGCGGCGCGGAGCGGACGGTGGCGATCGTCAAGGACCTGCGGAGCTTCTCCCGGCTCGACGAGGCGACGCGCAAGCTCGCCGACCTGCACGAGGGGCTCGACGTGACGCTCCGGCTCCTCGAGCCGCGGTGGCGCGATCGCGTGACGATCCACCGCAACTTCGGCACGCTGCCGCTCGTCGAGTGCGATCCGGGCCAGGTGAACCAGGTCTTCATGAACGTGCTCGCCAACGCCTGCGACGCGATCGACGGGATCGGCAACGTCTGGGTCGAGACGCGGCACGAGGGTGACACCGTGATCGTCACCATCCGTGACGACGGCCACGGCATCGCGGCCGACGTGCTCGGGCGGGTCTTCGACCCGTTCTTCACCACCAAGGACGTGGGTGCCGGCACCGGGCTCGGACTCGCGATCGCGCACGGCATCATGAGCGCCCACGGCGGGCGGATCGAGGTGGAGCGTGTTGCCCGCCGAGGCGTCCGCTGTTTCGCTTGACAGGGCAGCGAGCGGCAACGGATAGGGGAACGCGTGGAGCTCGATTACCGGCGCTTTCCCGTGGTCGTGGTCGACGACGAGCCGGACATCCTCCGCGCCTTCACCTTCAACTACGGCGACGAGTTCGCGCTGCTGACCGCCGACAGCGGGGCCGGCGGCCTCCAGCTCCTCCAGGCGCACGACCCGGCCGTCATCGTCGCCGACCAGCGAATGCCTGCGATGAGCGGCGTCGAGTTCCTCGCTCGCTCGATGGAGATCCGCCCCGACGCCAACCGCATCGTGCTCACGGGCTACACCGACATCGACGCGATCGTGCGCGCGATCAACTCGAGCCGCATCTACCGCTACGTCACCAAGCCGTGGGAGAGCGAGGAGCTCCGGCTGACGCTGCGCCGGGCGATCGAGGCGTTCCACCTCGCACGTGAGAACGCCCGCCTCGTCCAGGAGCTCAGCCGCGCCAATCAGCGCCTGGCGGCCGAGAACACCTACTTGAAGGAGGCATCGGACTCGCACGAGATCGTCGGCGACAGCACCGCGATCCGCGACGTGCTGGCGATGGTCGCCCGGGTGGCGGCCTCGCCCACGACGGTCCTCATCGAGGGCGAGACCGGCACCGGCAAGGAGCTCGCCGCCCGCGCCATCCACGCCGCGAGCGACCGGCGCGACCGCCTCTTCGTGGCGGTCAACTGCGCGGCCTTCTCCGAGGGCATTCTCGAGAGCGAGCTCTTCGGCCACCGGCGCGGCGCGTTCACCGGCGCCGTCGCGGATCGGAAGGGCCTCTTCGAAGTGGCCGACGGTGGCACGCTCTTCCTCGACGAGATCTCCGAGACCTCGGCGGCGCTCCAGGCGAAGCTCCTCCGTGTGCTCCAGGAGGGCGAGGTGCGCCCCGTCGGGGAGACCCGGGCGCGGACGGTGGACGTGCGGGTGATCGCGGCGACCAACCGCCGTCTCGACGAGGAGGTCAAGGCAGGGCGCTTCCGCGAAGACCTGTACTACCGGCTCCGCGTCTTTCCGATCCGCCTGCCGCCGCTGCGCGACCGCCGCGAGGACATCCCGGCGCTCGTGTGCCATTTGACGCGACGGCTCGCCGCGCAGCTGAAGAAGCCCGTCGGCGAGCCGACGGAGGAGACGCTCGCGATGCTCTCGCGCTACGCGTTTCCGGGCAACGTGCGCGAGCTCGCCAACGAGATCGAGCGCGCCGTGCTGCTCGCCGAGCCGGGTGCGCCGCTGACCGAGGACCTGCTCTCCGAACGCGTCCACGACGGGGCGGCCAACGGCGCGCCGCCCGGCCTCCTGCAGAGCCGCACGGAGTCGTTCGAGCGCGAGCAGGTGGAGGGCGCCCTCGCCCGCGCCGGCGGCGTCAAGACGCGCGCCGCCGAGGAGCTGGGCATCACCTACCGCGGGCTCTTGAAGAAGATGCGCCGGCTCGGGATGTGACGCTCAGGTCCCCGTTCGCCTGAGCTCGAGCGGCGCTGACGGCAGCGTCACCCGGAAGACCGTTCCTTCGCCGACGGTGCTCTCCACGGCGATCTCGCCGCCGTGGTCGACCACCATCTGATGGACGAGCGCCAGGCCGAGGCCGGTGCCGGTCTCCTTCGTGGTGTAGAACGGGTGGAAGATGTGCTCGAGCTGCTCCGCCGGGATGCCCGGCCCGCGGTCGCGGACTTCGAGCACGACGGCGGACCCCGTGTCGGCGAGCGTGCCGCCGTGGACGTCGAGGACCACGCGCCCGCCCGCGGCGCTCGTCTCGATCGCGTTCAGGAGGAGGTTCAGCACGATCTGCTTCAGCTGGTCGGGATCCGCCGAGACCGGCGGCAGATCGAGCTGCCACTGCGAGCCGAGCTCCACCTGCCGCTTGCGGGCCGTCGTCTCCATCAGCCTGACGACCGGCTCGAGCGTCGACGGGAGGTCGACGGAGCGCCGGTCCGGGGTGCGCGACTTGCCGAGCGTCAGCAGGTCGGCGATCAGATCGGTGACCCGCCTGAGCTCGCTCAGGCTGAGCTCGCGGAACTCGCTCAGGAACTGCCGGTCGTCCAGGCGCTGGGGCAGCAGGTCGAGGAAGGTCTTGACGGCGACCAGCGGGTTGCGGATCTCGTGCGCGAGGCCGGCGGCCAGCGTGCCGAGCGACGAGAGCCGGTTGGCCCGCTCGAGCACCGCCTCGGAGTGACGGAGCTGGCGCGAGAGGTTGGCGTTCTCGAGCGCGACGGTCGCGCCGCTCGCCACCGCCGACAGGAGCTGGAGGTCCTCCGCGGAGAAGATGCGGAAGTCCTTCTTCTGCCCGAGCCCGATGAACCCGTTCAGCCGGTCGTTGATGCGCAGCGGAATGCCGACCTCCCAGCCGCGGGCCTGGAAGAGGCTCGCCACGCCGGGCTTGACGCCCTCGACCTCGCTCGCGAGGACCGGCTCGGCGAGCTGCTCGAGGTCGCGCCCGATCTCTTCCGGAAGCGGCACGGGCGTGGCCGGGACCGGGTGTGCGAGCGTCGCGCGGCGCCCGGCCTCGTCGGGAAGGAAGATCTCGCAGGTCTCCACGTCGAGGATCTCGGTGAGCGACTCGCCGAGCCGCCTGACCAGCTCGTTGCGGTCGACGAGGTGCACCAGCGCGGCGGCGAGCTCGTGCAAGCGCCGGCGGTAGTCGTAGAGCTGCGGGAAGAAGGCGCGGTGGACGCGCGTCTCGAGCGCCTCCTGAAAGGTCGGGATCAGGACCACGGACAGGAGCGCGAGCCCGACCGCCGCGCAGGCGACGACCGCGGGCTCCTCGCCCCCGACGGTCCGGCTGAGCGCGAAGAGCACCGTGCCGCCGGGGATGAGTACCACCGAGGCGGCCAGAAAGAAGCTGATGGCCTTGCGGACGACGTAGTCGACGTCCATCAGCCGGTGACGGGCGATCGCGTAGGCGATGATCCCGAGGTAGACCGCGTTTCCGAAGCTCCCGAGGGGGTAGACGTTGATCCCGTAGATCGGCAGGAGGTTGGTCAGGTCGAAGGGGCCGGAGACACCGATCGCGAGAAGCCAGAACTTGGCCTGCGTCCGCTGCCGGGCCGAGGACGGGTGACGATAGGTGTGTGCGACGCGCGCGATCGACAGCGGGAAGTAGATCAGGATCAAGGCCGTCATCAGCGAGTAGAGCGGCGCCGGCTCGATGTACCATCCCCAGCTGTGCAGCGTGAGGCGGTTGACCAGCGCGCCCCGGAAGTTGGCGATCACCAGGAAGGCGCCCGCCGCGTAGCCGGCTCCGAGCACGGCGGACCACACGCGTCCCGACGCCCCGGTCAGCACGCAGACGGCGTGGAACACCGCCGCGGGGACGAGGCACACGCCGGTCCGGAAGACCATGCTCCACCACAGCGCGGAGGGCGCGTCGGGGAAGTAGTAGAGCGCGAAGATGTCGAGGTTCCACGAGATGATGGTGAGCGTCATCCAGGCGAAGACGCGCCGGATGGGGTTCATGCCGCCGCGCAGGACGAGCACGAAGATGATCGCGTTCGCCACCGCCGCGACGAGCGGAACGAGGGACTGATGGAGCATGGGTCTGAGGTCGATTTTCCGGCCGCCAGGCCGAGTCTCAAGCCAAATCCCGCGATGTGAACGGCGCGCTCGCCGTGTCGGACCGTAGGAACGCGCGTTCCTGCATGCGGCGCCGGCGACCCCCATGCTTGCTACCATGCGATCGCGCGCAGCGCTCGGCATGGCGCATGCAGGGACGGACGATCGTGACCCGGACCTGCCTCCACTGCGTCCTCGGGCGCGCGATGCGTGCCGAGTCCGCCGCGTCCCGCGACGGTGAGCTGGCGCTCGCGCTGCGGTGCTCGGAGCCGACCTGGCTCCCGCTCGAGGGCGGTCGGCTCTACCGCGAGCTCCGCGGCTTCCTCCGCGAGGCGCGGGAAGCGGCGCGACGCGGCCTGGTGAAGCTCGCCGTCCTGGACCTCCCCGGCAAGAGCCACGTCGAGGTCACGGCCGTCGTGCGCCCTCCCGGCGGCAAGGCCCGGGTCCTCTCCCGCAGCTTTCCCCGCCAGACGCTCGAGGCTCTCGGCAGCGGCTTCGCCGAGCAGCTCGCGTACTCCTGAGGGCTGCTCCCCAGGCCGGGAACGGCCGGGACCGGGTTCACGGGACAGGAACCCGAGTTCACGCAGTTCGTCACGATAACACCTTGAATCAGCAGGGTTGTCTTGCTTCCGGTCCCGGGCACAGCGGTTGCTTTGGAGTCCGCCCAGGAGGAGCAGAATGCAGAACACTCGAAATGCCCGGGAGCGGTCGATCTTCACCCGGCTCCTGCGCGGCTACCGCTTCAGCATCTGCGAGGATGCTGAAGCGGTCGCGCGGGCCCTCGACGTTCGCCGCCGCGTCTACCAGGGCTCGTGCGGCTACGAGGTCCCGGTTCCCGACGAGTACGACGGCCGTTCCTGGCTCCTCCTCGCCGAGGACGTGCGCACGGGCGAGGCGATCGGATCCATGCGGGTCACGCCCCGCGCGGCGGGCGCGCTCGAGTGCGAGGAGTACCTGGCCCTGCCGCCGGCGCTCCAGTCCGCCAGCGTGGTCGAGATCACCCGGTTCGCGGTCCTCCCCTCGCACCGGGACAGCAAGCGGTTCCTGCCGGTCGTGGCGCTCGGGCTCTTCAAGCTCGTCTCCCACTTCGTGGTGGCGGCCACCGGGGCGGAGCACGCCATCGTGTGCTCCAAGGCCGAGCGCATCTGGAGCTACGAGTGGATGCGCTTCAAGCGCACGGGGATCGTGGCCAGCTACACGAAGCTCGGCGGCTGCGAGCACGAGCTCCTGACCTGCGACCTGCGCAGCGGGGTCGGCATGCACAGCGACCACCGCTACTGGGCCTTCTTCTTCGAGATCGACCACCCCGAGGTGGTGCTGCCGGCGCGGCTGCCGGAGCCCGGCCTCGCCAATCAGGCGGCGTTCCAGCCACTGCCGCTCAAGAGGAGTGCCTGAGCATGCAAACCACGCATGAGCAGATGGTCCAGTTCCTGCGTCTGGTTCACGCCCGCGCCGGGGGCACGGGAGCCATCCTGAACCTGATTCGCGCCTCGGAGGTGCGGGGCGGGGCGGATCTCCTCACCCTTACCGACCTCGTCTCCGACCCGCAGCTCAAGATGGACCTGGCGAGGCACGCCATGGACGAGGCGCGCCATTCCTACCTCCTCCTGCGCCGCATGAACGAGATGGGCTTCGCCTGCTATCGCCTCCCGCCCGAGCTCGACCGTGTGGAGCGGATCGTCGAGCGCAGCCGGGCACGCGACCCGAAGCAGGTCTACATGGAGCGGGGCTCGATGGGCGATGCCGAGCTCATGGAATGCGTGGCCCTCGCCTACATCCCCGAGAAGGACGGCGCCGCCAAGATCGGCGCGAACTACGATGCGCTGAGCGGCGATCCGGGTACGCAGGCGGTCATCGCCAGCATCCTCCGCGACGAGCAGCGCCACGTCGAGTACCTGGGGAGCTGGCTCAAGCGGTTCGAGAGCCGTCTCTCGCGGCGCTTCGTCGCGTCCACGCTCGAGCGCCTCCAGGAGGCCTTCGACCAGCTCGACGCGGCGTTCTACGGCGCCTTCCACGAGTACCTCGAGCGCGCGGCGGCGTGAGGAAAGGAGAAGCGACATGTTGACCAACCTGCTGGCAGCCTACGGACGCTGGGTGGTTCGGTATCGCTGGACGGTGCTCGCCGCCGTTTTCGCCACCACGGTCTTTCTCGGAAGGGCGGCGACTCACCTCCGGGTCGAGGTCGACCCGGACCGCCAGCTGCCGCAGGATCACCCGTTCATCCAGACGTTGAACGACGTGCACCGCATCTTCGGCGACAAGAACCTGGTCGTCGTCGGCCTCTTCCCGCACGACGGGAACGTCTTCACCCCGGCGTTCCTGACCAAGCTGGTGGAGGTCACGGACCGCATCCGCCGCATCCCGGGCGCGAACCAGGCGCTCCTCCAGAGCCTGGCGGCCCCGCAGGTGAAGGCGAT